>NZ_UFSM01000001.1:300000-547500 GCF_900445235.1 Aminobacter aminovorans
GAAGGAGCGCAAAGCGCTCGAAGTGCTGTCGTTCGGCGGCACCATCATCCTAGAAAAAGACTCCAGCAACCGGCCGCTGGAAGCGTCGGTCGTCACCCGGGAAGGCTGGTCGCTGGAGGGCGCCGGCCTCGCCGAATTCAAGGTGCTGAAGGCGAAGCGACTGGTGGTCTCCCGCAACGGCGGCAACTACACCATATCAAGGGAAGGCGTGGTCAGCCTGCAGCGGGCACGGCAGGCCGCGAAGAAAGGGTAGGCCAAGCTAGGACACCCCCAACAATGAGAGCGGGATTTTAGCTATGACAACCGTCTATTCGATGGGGCTCATGATCGTTGCACCACTGGCTGCGACGCTGGCGACAATCCTGCTCACATCAGGTGGCAGGTACCGTTTCATCTGCGCGGCACTGACACTGAGTACGCTTCTGGTGTGTGGGTATTTGTTGTTCACCGGCGTGACCAACGCCTGCGCGATCGACGAAAGTGAGTGTGTCGGGTCAACCGCCACTGCCTATCTCGTCGCCGCGCTTTGGCTGATGTGTGCCGCTGCATGCTTGTATCGCGTGCTTGCGGTCAGACGACGCTAAATCAAACAGCAGAAATCTTCCCTAGCCGCCGATGATCCGCTTGTAGGCCAGGCCGGCCAGGGCGATGTCCTGGAGGCCGACGCCGACGGACTTGTAAATGATGATCTCGTCCTCGCTGGTGCGGCCGCGTGCCTTGCCGGCGAGGATCTCACCGAGCTCGACGATCTTGTCCGGAGTAAGCGCCTGGGGATCGGCCAGCACAAGATCGCCTGCTTCGCGCAGGCTCTGTTCGCGCCATTCCACCGTGACGAGCGAGGCACGGGCCATCGCCCGGTCGTCGAGCTCGCGCGTGTTGGGCAGGCTCGAGCCGACGGCAGCAATGAAACACCCCGGCCTGAGCAGGTCGCCCGAAAACAGCGCGGTCGGCGAGCGCGAGGCGCTGACGATTATGTCGGCTTCCGCGGCCGCCTGTTCAGCCGTAGCCAGTCGCGTCGGGATGCCGCAGGCGGCTTCCAGCTCGGCAGCCAAGGCAGGATCGGACGAGCGGCTGACCAGCAGCACGCGCTTGAGCGGGAAGGCTTCAGCCATCTGCATTGCATGCGCCCGGCCGAGCGGGCCGGAGCCAAAGACGGCAAGCGTCGAGGCCTCGGGGCGTGCGAGCAACTGGGCCGATATGACCGAACAACCGGCGGTCCGGAGGCTGGTGATGGCGCCGGCGTCGAAGGTCGCAAGCGCGCGGCCGTCGACCGAGGAGAACAGCAGGATGATGAAGGAAAACTGGCCTTTGATTGTGGTGTAGACCTTGGCGCCAACCACCTCCTGTCCGGGGATGACCGCGCCCAGGGTCGACAGCTTGACGCCGCCGGCCTCGCTGCGGATGCGCGCCTGCATCGCTGCCTCCTCGCAGCCGAAACGCAGGAAGGCATCGGCCAGCACCTCGCGCGCGTCGGCGGCGGAGACGGCGGCCTCGACCAGCTCGTCGGTGATATGGGGCAGGCTCATTGGACAACCGTCCTCGCGAGAATGCCGAGCGCGCCGAGGCCGGACATGGTGAGCAGAAGCATGCGGACGCCGCGCGGCGAAAAATAGCGGTGGAACCGGCCGGAGACCAAGAAGCCACCGAGCATCAGCGGAAACAGCAGGATGCCAAGCCAGAGCTGCGGCAGGGTGAAACGGTCGACATATGCCAACATCAAAAGCGACAGGATGGCGCCTGCGAAGAAGACGCAGCTGATGGTCGCCCGCATCTGGCGCGGCGGGACATATTGCATGACGATCGCGAAGGGCGGCGCGCCCGACGAGGTGATGGTGCCCATCAGCCCGGAGGCAAGTCCGGCGATCGCCATGTTGGGGTGAGATGCCCTGACTTTCCAGCCAGCGAAGCTCAGCCCGACGCCGGCGAGGATCAGCAGCGCAAAGACGATCGAGAACGCATTGGTCGGCAGGGCAGCCAGCGTTGCCCCGGCGACCAATGTGCCGCCCGCACGGCCGACCATCAGCGTCGTCACGCTCGGCCAGTCGACGGCGTCGAAGTCGCGCAGAAGGCCAAGCAGTGCAAGGCCTGCTCCGAGCACCAGCAACGGCCCCGGCGCCATCTCGGGAAAGAACAGCACCGCAAGCGGCGCCGAGACCATGGCAAAGCCCAGGCCGCCTATGCCCTGCAGCAGGGCTGCGACGAAAACCATGGCGCCCATGCCGAACAGATGGCCGGGCACGAAATCGCCGGGCATCAGTTCAGTCAGGGACGGGAACATGTCAGGCCCCAAGATAGATGCTCTTGATACGGCTGTAGAAGTCCATGACGTTGGCGCCGCCCTGCTCCTTGGCCGCCTGGTTGCTCGAATGTTTGAGGCCGCCGAAAGGCGCGTTAAGCGAGACACCCGTCGTCGGGCTGTTGACCTTGACGATGCCGTGCTGGGTCTCGCGGGCAAAGCGCAGCACCGACGGCAAATCTCCCGTCACCAGCGAGACAGCGAGACCGTATTCGGTGTCGTCCGCCAGTCTTATCGCCTCGTCTAGGCTATCGATGGCACGGACGGCAACGACCGGCCCGAATATCTCCTCCCGCCACAGGCGACTGGTTTCGGGCAGGTCGGAGACTACGGCGGGCCGGACGAAATAGCCGTGCGCCAGGCTCGGGTCGGCCTTGCTCAGCGCATCGCCGCCGACGACGCGGCCGCCCTCCTCACGGGCGATGCCGACATAGGCGAGCACCTTGTCGTATTGGCCGCGGGTGGCGAGCGGCCCCATCTGCACGCCCTCCGCCGTGCCCGGCCCGACCTTGATGGCGGCAACGGATTTTTCGAGCCTTGCCACGAGTTCGGCATAAAGCGGGCGGGCGACGAGCACACGGCTGGTGCCGGTACAGGCCTGGCCCGTCAGTCCAAAGGCGCCGCGTTCGATGGTGGCGACGGCCTTGTCGAGGCTGGCGTCGGCCAGAACGACTGTCGCGTTCTTGCCGCCCATTTCGAGCTGGACGCGGGTGTCGGTGGAAAGCGACGCGGCGATCTGCTTGCCGACCGCGTAAGAGCCGGTGAAAGTGAGCGCGTCGACGCCCGGCTGCGCCGTGATGGCCTGACCGACCTTGGCGCCCTTGCCCTGGACGAGCGCGACAAGTTTCGGCGGCAGTCCTGCCTCGAGCAGCACCTCGACCAGGCGCTGACCCATCGAGGGCGTGATCTCGGACGGCTTGAAGACGACGCCGTTGCCGGCGGCCAGCGCCGGGCCGAGCTTGCGGGCGGCCATCGACAGCGGGAAATTCCACGGCGTGATGACGGCGACCACCCCGACCGGCTGGCGCAGCGACAGCACCAACTGGGCGCTTTCGCTCGGATAGGTCTCGCCATTGAGGCGCAGCGCCTCGCCGGCATAGAGGCGGAAGTTGGCGGCGATGCGACGGGCCTCGTTGCGCGCCTCGTTAAGTGTCTTGCCTTCCTCGCGGGTCAACTCGGCCGCGATCTCGTCGGCGCGGCGGGCCATGATGTCGGCAGCTTTGAACAGCACGTCGGCACGCAGCTCAGGCGACTGGGCCGCCCAGGCCGGCCACGCGGCTGAAACACTCAACACCGCGGCGGCGACGTCGGCGGCACCCGAATCCGGGAACAGCCCGATGAGATCGCGCTCGTCGGCGGGATTGCGATCCTCGAAGGTGGCGCCGCCGAAAGCGGGCTGCCACTCGCCGGCGATGTAGTTCAGGTGTCGCTCAGTCATCGGTCATTTGCTTTCGGGGTCGTTTTGCTTCCGGGGGACGTTCTGCTTTGGCGAACACGCCCCAGCGCGTCCTGCGTCAACGTGCCTTGGGCACCCAGGAGACGCTGACGTCGCCGAGCACGAAGGTCTGGCAGGCCATGCGGAAACCGGCGGCGAGGTCGTCGGCCGTCAGGTGATTGCGTTCCTTCGGCTTGACGGCATCTGTATTCTCGATGCCGGTCTCGATCCGGCATCTGCAGGTGCCGCACAGCCCGCCGCCGCATTTGAAGGGAATGCCCCCCTTCTCGCGCAGCGACACGCGCAGCAGATTGCTGTTTTCGGGCGCGGACACCTGCTTGTTGTCGTTGGTGATGAAGGTGATGTTGATCATCGGCGCGTTCGATGCTGTTGGCCGGTCAGACCAGCTTGAGCTGGATGTCCATGCTGCCGTAGGTGGTGAGCGTCTTGAGCTCGTGGCGAGCGTCCTCGACAGACGAGAACTTCTCGAACAACTTGCAGGGCACGTTGTTTTCGATCTGCGGTGGCTCGTCCTCGACGATGCGGATGCGTGCCTGCCCATCATCGTCGAGCTTGGCGATGGTGAAGCTTGCGCGCTTGCGGCCGTAGAAGATGTAGTCGTAGGTCTCGACCGGCTGCACACCGGGGCTCATCTCGGTGCGGAATTCGCCCGGCTTGGTCGTCAGAACCACATACATTTGTCCACCTCATGCTGATTGCTGTTCGAGCGACTGACAGCACCCAGATGCCGCCGGCCAATTGTTCGGGAAGTGCCGCGCCCGCACGGTGCGGCAGGCTCTCTTTGTGTTTTCTGCGCAATTCCGGACGGAAAACCGCGGCACGATTTTCCTGGAATTTCGTCAGGCCTGCTCCGTCACCTTTTCCTGGCGGAGCTCGATGTCGTTCTTGATCCACAGCTGGCAGACGAGACGGAAACCCTCGTCGATCTTGTCGCCGAGCTGCTTCTTCTCCTTCCAGTTGGGCGGCGGCAGATGCTCGGCGCCGGCGAGGATGCGACTGGCACAGGTGCCGCATTTCCCCATGCCGCATTTGTAGGCGAGGTGCGGGAAGGGAAACTGCTTGATGCCGGCGCGGACGACGAGGTTGGTGTCCTCCTTGACCTCGCCTGAGAAGGCCTCACCCTTGCTATGGATCACGACTGTCGGCATGTGCGTGCCTCAAACCCCGCCGATGCCGGCGAGTTCGGGCTCCATCGGTGCGACGCGACCAAGCTTCACATCCTCGGCGACATAGTCGTTGTAGAGCGCCGTGGTGTAGAGCAAGCGCATCTGGGCGCCGACCTCGCAGATCTTCAGGCAGCGTTCCTGCATCTCGACGGTGCGGGCGTGCTCGAGCACGATCTGGTAGCCGCGCTCGCCATGGATTTCGTCGGAGACGATGTGCAGGTCGAAGAACTCGACCTCCTCGTCGGTGAAGCCGTAGCTGTCGCGCAGCGTCGGGGTCTGCTTGCGATAGATCGACGGCACCTGGGATTCGAGGCCGACGACGAGGCCGGCAACAGCTACGATCGGGTCCTCGCGCATCGCCACCGCATAGCACCAGCTTTGCAGGCCCCGCGTCGTCGGCGACATGTTCTCCGGATCGGTCATGCGTTCTCTAGAGGTCCCGCATGCCTCGCCGAAACGGATCAGAAGATCGGTGTGGCGGTCGCCGCCGATCTCTTCCTCATACATGTTGGCGAGCAGGAAATCCTTGGCCTCGACATATTGCTCGGGCATGCGGGAATAGATGTAGCCGAGGTAATCGGCGAACGGCCCGACATAGTGGTAGTGGTTCTCGGCCCAGCGCGAGAGATGGTCGCGGCTGAGCTTGCCGCTGGCCCAGGCGAGGCTGAATGGCGACTTGTTGGCGCTCTTGCCCTTGATGGCGTTTTCGAGCGCGGTGCGAAATTCGTCCGGGTTCATCGGCTTGGTCATGCGGTTCCCCTGTCGTCGATATGTCAAACTCGATTTAGAATACTGTATACCAAATTGACATCGGCGCAAGTCGCATTCTACTGTCAATCCAGCGATCGCAACCGCTGTACGCATACAGTATATGGCGCGAGCGATGATCAAAGGCCTGAAACAGGTTAGGACAACGGCGATGGACGGCTCCGAAACACACGGCAAAGCAGGCGTTCGCAGCAAAACCGCAATGGTAGCGACCGGGCACCCGCTCGCCGCACGTGCCGCCCGGGACATGCTGGCTGCCGGCGGTTCCGCGGTCGACGCGGCGATTGCGGCGGATGCCATCCTCGGCGTGGCCGAGCCGATGGCGACCGGCATTGGCGGCGACCTTCTGGCGATGCTGGTGGAGCCGGACGGCCACGCCATCAGCTACAATGGCACCGGGCGCTCGCCGGCAGCACTTTCCGTCGAAGTGGTGGATAAGCTGCCAAACCGGCGCATCCCGGAGCGGCATGGCCTGTCGGTCACGGTGCCCGGCGCAGTGAGTGGCTGGTTCGACCTGCACGGCCGCTTCGGCCGCCTGCCCTTTGCCCAATTGCTGGCTCCGGCCATCGCGCTCGCCACCGACGGCTTTGCCGTCCTGCCGATAACCGCGCGTGAATGGGCGGTGTTCGAGCCGGTGATCAAGCTCGATCCCGCCTGCGCCAAGCTCTATCGCGCCGGCAGCACGCCACGCGAGGGCGAACGCTTCGCCAATTCCGAGCTGGCGGCGGTGTTGCGGGCGATCGCCGCCGACGGCCCCGACGCCTTTTATCTCGGCGCCCCGGCCCGGCAGGCTGCCGTGGCGAACCAGGCCAAGGGCGGGCTGCTGTCCGTCGAGGACTTCGCCAGCCATCGAGGCGATTTCGTCCTGCCGCTCGAACAGAAATTTCGCGACCTGACCGTGCTCGAATGCCCGCCCAACACCCATGGCATCGCCGTGCTCGACGCGCTGGAGGAACTCGACGCCCTGCCCCTCGACCGCGACGATCCGGCGACCACGCTCGCGATGGTCGAGGCGGTCGGACGCGCCATGGCAAAGGCCAAGAACACCGTCGCCGATCCTGCCGGCAATACGGTCTGCACCGTGGTCGTCGACGGCAACGGCCTGGCGGTGACGTTGATGAGCAGCATCTTCAAGCGCTTCGGCTCCGGCATCGCCGTTCCCGGCAGCGGCTTCGTGTTGCAGAACCGCGGCTCGGGCTTTTCCGAACCGGGCCACGTCAACGGGCCGGGACCGTCGAAGCGACCCTACCACACGGTGATCCCGGCAGCGGCGTTGAAGGACGGCCGATTCCATGCCTGCTTCGGTGTCGTCGGCGGCGCGATGCAGCCGCAAGGCCATGTTCAGATGATGGTCCGCCTCGCCGCCTGGGGCGAGAAGCTGCAGGCTGCCATCGATGAACCGCGCTGGCGGCTGGAGGGTGAAAAGGCACTGGCGATCGAGCCGGGCACATCGGATGCCATCGTCAGCACGCTACGCAATGCCGGCTACAGCGATCCGGAAGGCGCCGGCGAGCTGGCCGGCCGCAGCGATTTCGGCGGTGCGCAATTCGTCCTGCGCGACGAAGACGGCAGCCTGCTCGGCGGCTCGGACAAGCGCAAGGACGGCGTGGCACTAGGCGCCTGAGCCGAGCACCTGCAAACATCACTCTCAACAGCTTCGGGGACAAAGACTTGACCACATCATTCGATCGCATCGTGCTCATCACCGGCGCCGGCAGCGGCATCGGCGCCGAAACCGCCCGGCGGCTGGCAGCTCCTCATATCGGGCTCGTGCTGCATACGCGCAAGAACGCCGAAGGGCTGAAGAGCGTCGCCGAAACCTGCCAGGCATCGGGGGCCGCAACCGAGATCGTGCTCGGCGACCTCGCCGATCCTGATGTGCCCGCGGCAATGGTCGCGGCTGCCCGCGCCCGCTTCGGCCGCGTCGACCAGATCGTTTCCAACGCCGCCCAGGCGACACGGTCGACGCTCGGCGAAGTCCGGCCGGAAGATCTGGCGCAGGCGTTCGAGACAATGCCAACCGCGCTGCTGCGCCTCGTCAATGCTGCGATGGCCGACCTCGTTGCCTCGGACCGCGGACGCGTGGTGGTGGTCAGCTCCTTTGTCGCCCACATCTTCGGCACCGCCGATATCCATTTTCCAGCAACGTCGGCGGCCAAGGGAGCGCTCGAGGCGCTGGCGAAATCGATGGCCGTGCAACTCGCGCCGAAGGGCGTGACGGTCAACTCAGTGGTTCCCGGTTTCACCCGCAAGGACCCGACCGGCCATTTCGCGGCGACGACCTCGGCACTCGAAAAGGCCATCGCCGTCACCCCGACAGGCCGGCTGACCGAGCCGGCCGACGTGGCGGCGGCGATCCTGTTCCTGCTGTCGCGCGAGGCAAGGCAGATCACCGGCCAGTCGCTGCATGTCGACGGCGGGCTGACGCTGCCGTGACGGTCCTACGCCTAACCGCCGAAACGCGAAGGCGCGAAGGCGGCAACCGGCACCGGCAGTCGCTCGCCCTTGATCAGGCAGGCGACGACGGCACCGGTCATCGGACCGTTGGCGAAGCCGATATGGCCATGGCCAAAGGCAAAGACCAGCCTGCTATGGCGGGCTGCACGGCCGATGACCGGCAGCCCGTCCGGTGTCGACGGCCGGCTGCCAAACCAGGTTTTGCCGTCGACCGGCGTGATGAAGGAAAGCGTCCGACGCGCGTCGGGTTCGACGCCGTCGATCTGGGCATGATTTGCAGGATCGTCCGGTCGCGCCAGCTCGACACCGGTGAGCAGTCGCACATGACCGTTCATCGGCGACAGCACGTAGCCGCCGGCGGCATCGTAGACGGGGCGGCGCAGCTCGACGCCATCTGCCAAAGCGAAATGGCGGTGATAGCCGCGCTCGGCGGCAAGGGGGAAACGGTAACCGAGAGTACGGGCAAGCGTCGCCGAACGGGCGCCGGCGGCAAGCACGACATGGCGGCCTTCGATCCCGCGGCCGGCCACCATGACCGCCATGGTCTCGCCGGCATCTGCTATTGCTTCGGCCTTGCCGGTGACCAGTACCGCTCCCCGCGCTTCAGCCGCCCGCCGGTAAAGCTCGACCAGCTCACCGGGACTTTCGACGGAACCGGTGTCGGGAAAGAAAATGCCGTTGCTGAAACGGCGGGCGAGATGCGGCTCGAGCTGGCGAATCTCGTCCCCGCCGAGGCAGTCGATGCGGACGCCGTTCTCTTTCAGGACCGCCTGCTCCAAGGCGCTGCCGGCGAATGCCTCGGCGCTGCGATAGAGGCGGAGCCAACCATTGCGCTTGATCAGGTGGCGGCCGCCAACAAGATCGGCCAGCGCGACATGGCGGTCGAACGCCTCGGCGACCATCGGGTTGAGAGCCGCCGCCGCGCGGCGCCACGCACCCTCCTCGGCGGCACGCAGAAAGCGCACCAGCCACGGCACGAGATGCGGCAGCGAGCGCAGGCGGGCACGAACCGCAATGTCGCGGCCGAACGCATAACGCGGCAGCCGCGACCGGATGCCGGGAGCGGCCATCGGGAAAATCGAGCCGCGGCTGAGCACGCCGGCGTTGCCATAAGACGCGCGGGCCTCGGCGACATCAGGATCGATGACGGCGACGGTGAGACCGCGCGACTGCGCTTCAAGCGCCACCGACAAACCGACGATGCCGCCGCCGACAACGACCACGTCGAACGGCTTTTCATTCTGCTTCACGCTGCCCACCCGATGCCCCGGTCGGTTCCAATTCCGACCGGTTCCAACAATGCATAACAGACGTATACTGATCAATTCCATTCTCTCAGCCCCGGAAAAAACATGCGCGACGTGACCCCACCTGCTCCCGACCTTCGCGAGATTGCGCTGCCGCCCGAGGCAAGCGCTGCCGAAGCCGCCGATTTCGCGCGCGGCATCTCAGTGCTCGAACGGCTGGCCAGACGCGTCACTGAGTTGACCCGCACGCAGGACCAGGAGGACAAGCTGTGAGCAGGCTGGAACAGCTTTCCATCGCTGAACTCGCCCGCGCCGTGACCAAAGGCGAGATCGCGGCCGTCGAGGTGACGGGCTATTTCCTCGACCGAATCGCTCGTTTCGATCGCGAGCTTTCGGGCTACATCCATGTCGCCGACGAGGCGGCGCTGGCGCAGGCCCGGCGTCTCGACGCGCGCCTCGCGGCCGGCGAGACCGTCGGCCCGCTGGCAGGCGTGCCGATTTCGGTCAAGGACATCGTCGCGGTTGCCGGCATGCCCAACACCGGGGCTTCGCATTCGCGGCTCGGCCGCAAGCCGACGCAGGATGCGCCGGTGGTGCGCCGGCTCAGCGATGCCGGCGCGATCATCATCGGCAAGGCCAACTGCCACGAACTGGCCTTCGGCGGACCATCCTTCGACCTGCCGTTTCCGCCGGCGCGCAATCCCTGGAACCCTGAGATGTTCCCGGGCGGCTCGTCGAGCGGGTCGGGCGTCACTGTCGCCGGCGGGCTGTGCCTGGGCTCGGTGGCAACCGACACCGCCGGCTCGATCCGCCTGCCGGCGACCATGTGCGGCATGGTCGGATTCAAGCCGGGCTTCGGTATGGTTCCGGTAGAAGGGATCGATACGCTGGCGCAGTCGATGGACCATTGCGGGCCGATCGCGGCGCGGGTTGACGACTGCCACAGGCTCTATGCCGCGATGTCGGCGAGCGAAAGCCGGCCGATGTCTATCGGCGACAGGCCGTCATTTGCCGGCATGCGCCTCGGCATCTCCGCCTGCCAATGGGGGCTGGGCGCCAGCCTGCGGCCCGAAATGGCAACGGCGATGCAGAACGCCCTCGACCTTTTCGACCACAATGGCGGCGAGATCATCGAACTCGAACTGCCGCCGCTCGAAACTTTCCACGCCCCCGGGGCAGTGGTGATGATGGCCGAGATTGCAGCGCATTACGGCGCCGAGGTGCGCGGCAACTTCTCCGCTTTCGGCGAAATGTTTCGCGGCCGCGCGCTGGTCGGCGAAAGTCTTGCCGCAGCCGAGATCGTCGCGGCAGGGACGCTGCGCGACGTGCTGCGCAGACAGATCGACGCCAGCCTCGCCACTGTAGACGCGATTCTGTTGCCCGGCGCGCTGGCGCCGGCTGGACCGCTCAAGACAGTCGACAAGTTCTATTTCCTCGAAGAGCCTATCCCCAACATCCTGGCCAACCTGACCGGCCACCCGGCCCTGGCCTTTCCGTTCGGCAAGGCCGGCAATGGCATGCCGCTGGGGTTGCAGATTCTGGGCGCAGGGTGGGGCGAAAATCGCCTCTTCGACATCGCTGCCAGGTTCGAACGGCTCGACGGCAATCCCGTCAGGCTGCCGCCACGCTATTTCAGCTGATGCAAGCGCCGCCGGCGTGGCGGCGTACCCCTAGAACGGCCACCGCCCTGCCAGCCGAAGCCGCCGCACGCGCAACACAGCACGAGCGAGGTGGTAGTTGAACATCGCTGGCGGCGAGAAACGCGATAACAGAACGTACAAGCATATCTCCGCCTTTAGCGACGACTTTCCAGCAATTGCATGCGGCTTCTGAGCTCAACCAAACAGGATAACGTCGCTGGCTGCACCAACAGGCTGGCGCAATTTGCACTCTTGTCGCTGAACTCCGGCACGGCCGTAGCTGTTGCAACGATGTATTTTCCTCAGATGCGATCACCGGGAAAGGCCAGAGAGTGCCGGCATCATGGATGCAATGGTCATTTTTAGTATACTATATGCAAGAAATTGCCGGAATAGATGGTCGAGCCAACTTCCGGTGTGATATTCGTGAACGAAATTTCAGCAATCACGTTCTAAATTTTGTGCATTTTCAATAATTTATGTGGCTGATCGGCGAATTTCCGAAGCGCGGCCCGGCATCGTCAGCAAAGTTGATCAACTATCGCTTGACAGTCAATTGCATACAATCCACTCTTCTGGCCGAGGGATGTGGCGGCCCGCATTATCAACGCAGCATAAGACTGCGCACATCAGGTCGAATTTGTTGTCTTTCGCGAATGGGTGGACCAATGAACTTATTGACGAAACTGGCAAGCAGCGCCGCCGTTGCGGCGATCATGGCACTTTCCCCGCTGTCGGCGTACGCCGCCGACATCACCATCGCGATCGGATCGGAGCCTTCGACGCTCGATCCGCAGGTGCGCGACGACGGCGGTGAACGCGCGATAAACGACAATGTCTATGAAACGCTGATGGCGCGCACGCCGGACGGCGAACTGGTCGCCGGACTGGCGGCGGCGACGCCGACCCAGGTCGACGCCAAGACCTGGGAATTCAAGCTCAGGCCCGACATCAAGTTCCACAATGGCGAGGCGTTCAATGCGGATGCCGTGGTCAACAGCGTCAAGCGCGTCATCGACCCGGCACTGAAGTCGGAGCAGGCCGCCTATTTCGGCACCATCACCGGCGCCGAGAAGGTCGACGACCTGACCGTGCGCATCATCACCTCCGGTCCGGATCCGATCCTGCCGTCGCGCATGTATTGGATGAAGATGATCCCAGCGACCTATGCGGCGGACGCGAAGTTCGCCGAAGCGCCTGTTGGCACCGGCCCTTACAAGTTCACCAGCTGGAACCGCGGCCAGGACATCGTGCTGGAGAAGAACGCCGACTATTGGGGCGATGCCGCGTCGATCGACAAGGTGACCTACCGCTTCGTCGGCGAATCCGGCACGCGCCTTTCCGGCCTGATGGCGGGCGAACTCGACGTCATCACCAACCTGCTGCCGGAGTTTGCCCAGCAGGCGCCGAAATTCGCGGCCGTCAGCGGCCTCGAAACCAGCCTGATGATCGTCTCGACCGACAACGAGGTGACCAAGGATCCGCGCGTCCGCGAAGCCATGAACATCTCGGTCGACCGCAAGGCGCTGGCCGAGAGCCTGTTCGGCGGCTATGCCACGCCGGCCAAGGGTCAGGTCGTCAATCCCAAGGCCTTCGGCTACAACAAGGCGCTGCCCGACTACGTGTTCGACGTCGAAAAGGCCAGGGCCCTGATCAAGGAAGCGGGTGCCGAGGGCAAGACCATCAAGCTCGTCGGCGAGGCCGGTCGTTGGCTCAAGGACCGCGAACTGATCGAGGCCGTCGGTGCCTATTGGAAGGACGCAGGCCTCAACGTCGACATCAAGATCGAGGACTTCGGCGAGTACCTGAACCAGTTGTTCGACAAGAACACGCGGCCTGACGCGATTTTCCTGTCGAACTCCAACGAACTGCTCGACGTCGACCGTGAAATGACCGCCGTGCTACAGAGCAAGGCGAGTTCCGCGTCCAACAGCGACCAGGAAATGTCGGACCAGATCAGCGCCGCCAGGACAGAGACCGACATCGAGAAGCGCCAGGCCATGTATGACGCCATCACCAAGAAGTCGTACGATCTGTCCTATCTCGTTCCTCTGCTCAACCAGCAGGACATTTATGGCTTCTCGAAGCGCCTGGAATGGCAGCCGCGCGTCGACTCCAAGCTCCTGGTCAAGGAGATGAAGGTCACCGAATAACCGGGACAATTGCGGGTTCGAACAAAAACACAAACGAACCCCAACAGTTCTGGAGCCGGCTCGACAAGGGGTAGCCGGCTCCAGCCAATGGAGAGGAATATGGGTGGTTTTCTGCTACGCCGCATTGGACAAGGTCTCCTTGTCGTAATCGGCGTGACCGTGATCGTTTTCATCGCCACGCGCATGGTCGGCGATCCGGTCAAGGTGATGCTGCCGCTTTCGGCGACCGACGAACAGCGCGCGGCCTTTGCCCAGCAGATTGGCCTCGACCGCCCCATCGGCACACAGTTCGTCGATTTCGTCAGCGACATGGCCCGGCTCGACTTCGGCGAGAGCCTTTGGCAGCGCCGGCCGGCGCTCGACGTCGTGCTCGAACGCTTGCCCAACACGCTGAAGCTGATCGGCGCCGGCCTAGGCCTGGCAATCCTGCTATCGCTGCCGCTCGGCGCCATCGCCGCACTCAGGCCGGGAGGCTGGGTCGACCGAACGACAGTCTTTGTCGGCCTGTTCGGGCTGTCCTTGCCGCAATTCTGGTTCGGCCTTCTGATGATCGTGTTCTTCGCCGTCACCCTCGGCTGGCTGCCGACCTCCGGCATGGGCGGCGCGCGCTATTACATTCTGCCTGCAATCACGCTGGCCCTGCCCTCGCTGGCCCGGCTGGTGATGCTGGTGCGCTCATCTATGATCGACGAGCTGAACCAGCAATATGTCCGCACCGCGCGCGCCAAGGGTCTGCATTTCAGGCGCGTGGTGATGGTGCATGCGATGCGCAACACGCTGGTACCATTCGTGACGCTGGCCGGCTGGGAGCTGATCAGCGCGCTGGCCGGCTACACGGTGGTGGTCGAGACGGTGTTTGCCTGGCCCGGCCTCGGGCTGACGGCGATGCAGGCGATCCAGAAGAGCGATCTGTTCCTGATGCAGGCGATCGTCTTCACCGTCGCCGTTCTGATCGTGGTCATCAATGTCGGCCTCGATGTCCTCTACAAACTCATCGACCCGCGGATAAGGTTGGCTTGAGATGGCTATGCCCATGCCTGTGACGACGCCGGTGGCAATCGCCCGCAAGGCCACGCAGCGCCCGACGCTGTTGACCAGGCTCGATGAGCTCGGTCGCGAGCTCTGGCAGGACAAGCTCGGCACGCTCGGCTTCGCCGTCATCGTCGCCCTTTTGCTGATGGCGATCTTCGCACCACTGATCGCGCCCTACGACCCGGCCGCACAGTCGGTGATCTCGCGTCTCAAGCCGCCGGCCTGGCTGCCCAAGGGCAGCTGGGAGCATATACTCGGCACCGATCACCTCGGCCGCGACGTGCTTTCGCGTGTCATCTACGGTGCCCGCGCCTCACTGCTTGTCGGCGTGCTGGTGGTGCTGTTCGCCGGTAGTTTCGGCGTCGTGCTCGGCCTGTGGGCCGGCTTCAGGGGCGGTCGCACCGACTCGATCATCATGCGCATCGTCGACGTGCAGGTGGCATTCCCGGGCCTGCTGCTGATCCTTCTTGTGATCTCGGTCATCGGCCCGAGCATGACGACGATGATCATCGTGCTCGTCGTCACCAACTGGATGGTCTATGCGCGTGTCGTGCGCGGCATCGTGCTGTCGGTGCGGCAGACGCCCTATGTCGAGGCGGCCGAAATGATCGGCTGCAAGACCTCGCGCGTCATCTTCCGCCACATCCTGCCCAATTTGACGTCGCCGCTTCTGACGCTAGGGATCCTCGAATTCACCAACATCGTACTGGCCGAAGCAGCCCTTTCCTTCCTTGGTCTCGGGGTGCAGCCGCCAGCGACGAGCTGGGGCCTCGATGTCGCCAACGGTCGCGACTACATTTTCGTCGCCTGGTGGCTGATCACTTTCCCCGGCCTGTCGATCGCCGCAACCGTGCTTGCAGTCAATCTCTTCGCTAGTTGGGTGCGCGTCACCACCGACCCGCAGGAGCGCGAGAAGCGCTTTGCTTACCAGCGTGCCAGGCTTGCCGCCCGGCAGGCGCGCCGTAGCCCGAAAGCCCAAAGCCCGAAAGCCAAGGGCCCCAAAGCTCCAAGCCCCAAAGCTGCAAGCCCCAAAGCTGCAAGCCAGGGAGGCCGGTCATGAACATCAGCGCCATGAGCAACCAGGAACCGCTGCTTGAGGTCGAAAAGCTGAAGGTCGAGTTCGACACCAGGCGCGGGCTGGTCCAGGGCCTGCGCGGCGTGACATTGTCGATCGGTCGCGGCGAGACGCTCGGCGTGGTCGGCGAATCCGGCTCGGGCAAGAGCGTGACCGCGCAAGCTGTGATGGGCCTGATAGACCTGCCCGGCCGCATCGCCTCCGGCGACATCAGATGGAAGGGCCGTTCGCTGCTTGGCCCCGATGGCGAGCGTTATGCCCGCGACATCAGGGGCAAGGAAGTGGCGATGGTCTTCCAGGACCCGATGACCTCGCTCAACCCGGTTCTCAGGATCGGCACGCAGATCGGCGAGGTGCTGGAGCGGCATCTCGACATGACGCGCGCTCAAGCGCGCAACCGTGCCGCAGACCTGCTCGCCGCCGTCGGCATCAGCGCGCCGGGTCGCCGGCTCGACCAGTATCCGCACGAATTCTCCGGCGGCATGCGCCAGCGCGTGATGATTGCCATGGCGATTGCCTGCGAGCCGCAGCTGCTGATCGCCGACGAGCCGACGACGGCGCTCGACGTCACCATACAGGCGCAGATCCTCGAACTGCTCGCCGAGCTACAGCAATCGCTCGGCCTGTCGGTGGTGTTGATCACCCACGACCTCGGTGTCGTCGCCGGCCTCTGCCACCGCGTTGCGGTGATGTATGCCGGCCAGATCATCGAGACCGGCCTTGCCGAAGATGTGTTCGAGCGCCCGGCCCACCCTTACACGCAAGGGCTTCTGCGCTCGACGCCGCGGCTCGACGAGGTGTCGGACAGGCTGGTCTCGATCGAGGGCACGCCACCCAATCTGGTGACGCCGCCCGAGGGCTGTTCGTTCCAGCAGCGCTGCCCGCTGTCGGGCGAGGCCTGCCGCAAGGCGCCCAAGCTCGAACATATCCGCCCGGATGCTGAGGCCGCCTGCTGGCAGCCATCGGTGCCGGCCTGGGCAACGCCACTGATGTCGCCCACCTTCCCCTGACAGGAATTTTTCGATGCTCAACCCCGTGCCAGCCCAGCCGCCAGCACCGCCGCTGCTCAGCGTGCAGGGCCTCGACGTGACTTATGAAACCGGGGCGCAGGGCTTCTGGGGGCGGCCAAAGGCGTTCAAGGCACTGGAAGATGTTTCCTTCGACCTTCACCCTGGCGAGACGCTCGGACTTGTCGGCGAATCCGGCTCCGGCAAGACCACGACGGGCCGCGCGGTGCTGCGGCGCATCACGGCCTCGTCGGGCAAGATCGTCTTCCAGGGCAAGGACATCACCCACACCAAGGGCGAGGCACTGCGCAAGCTCCGCCGCAACATGCAGCTGGTGTTCCAGGACCCTTATGCCAGCCTCAACCCGCGCATGCGGGTGATCGACCTCGTCGCCGAGCCGCTTCTGGTGCACGGGCTGATCCGTCATGTCGACGAGGCGCGCGACCGCATCACCGAATTGCTGCGCATCGTCGGCCTGCCGGCGGACGCGCATGACCGTTTTCCGCACGCCTTTTCTGGGGGGCAGCGCCAGCGCATCGGCATCGCCCGGGCGCTGGCGTTGCAGCCCGAGTTCATCGTCGCCGACGAGCCGGTGTCGGCGCTCGACGTCTCGGTGCGGGCGCAGGTGGTGAACCTGATGCAGGACCTGCAGCGCGAGCTGGGGTTGAGCTACCTGTTCATCGCCCACGACCTGTCTGTCGTACGCCACATCTCGCATCGCGTGGCGATCCTTTATGCCGGGCGCATGGTCGAGATTGCCGACCGCGACGATCTCTACGAGCATCCGATCCACCCCTATACCGAGGCGTTGCTATCGGCGGTGCCGGTACCCGACCCGCGTACCCAACGCCAGCGCAAGCGCATCGTTTATGGCGGCGAGATCCCCGATCTGGTCAACCCGCCGGCCGGCTGCCGCTTCTCGACCCGCTGCCCGCTGGCAACGGACCAGTGCCACAAGGAAGCGCCGAAGTTGTCGGAGCGCTCCGCCAGCCATCTCGTCGCCTGCTGGAACAGATAACCTCCGCGATCAAGCTGACGGCCGTCGGTCAGTCGCCGAACTTGCCGGTGGCAAGGGCGGCCCGGCCATATTTGTTGTTGGCCTCGAGCAGCTTGATCAGCGTCGACAGGAACGCCTCGCGTTCCTTGTCACCGAGCGTGTCGAGCAGCCTTTCCTGGGCGCGGCTCATCGCCGGATGCATGGCCGCCACCAGCTTCTCGCCCTCGCCGGTCAAGCGCGCCAGCACCATGCGCTTGTCCTCGGTGCTGCGGGTGCGCTCGACCAGCCCGCGCTGGGCCAGCCGCGACAGCACGTCGGCGACGTTGGTGCGGTCGATGCCGAGCGCCTGGGCAAGCGAAATCTGATCGGAATCGGGATTGCCGGAGAGGATGGTCAATAGCCCGTACTGCACCGGGGTGATGCCGAAACCCTCGCACTCCTCGAAGAACAGGGCATAGTGGACCTGGTGCAGCCGGCGGATGAGATAGCCCGGCCGCTTCCACAGCGGCAGCCGCTCGATGAGTTGCTGCAGTTCGGGATTGGGCGCGGCGGCCGTTGCTTTTTTCTTCTGCGTCCCGTCCGTCCTAACCGACTTGGCCACGCTCATTCCCCTCGCCTGTCACTGCCCATCTCTATCCCTTGCCAGACCCGCGGGAAAGAGCGGTACCACCGCATATTTCCAGGCTCTCGAGACGGCAGTCGCGGGACGCCCGCCGCTCCGGAACTTTTGCCTGGCAAGGCGTCGCGCCTTGCGCACGCAATAAAAGGCGGTATACTGATGATTATTGGGAACGCCGGAAAAGGAGAGCAGCATGGCGCAGGAACCACTGGCCACGAAAGGCAACTTCCTTCACATCTACGACTTCCGCGTCGAGGCCGGACGCGAGGAGGAATTCGTCCAATTGTTCGAGGAGTTCGACTATTCGGACGGCAATCCGATGCATAAATCCTCGGCCCAGGTGAAGGACGGCGTGTTGTGCCGCGACACCGAGGATCCGCAGCGCTTCTTCCTCATCGCCGAGTGGTCCGACATCGTCGAGCACGCCAAGATCCGCAAGGTGCTGGCGGAAGAGCTCAAGCCGGCTTTTGTCGGCCTGATCGAAGGCCGCACATTCGTGCCGAAATATGTCGAGGTCGTCTCGTCGACACCCGACGAGATCCTCAACGCCGCGTCACACTGACTGCCAAAACGATGCGCACGCTCTACACCTTCTTCAGGTCGTCGACATCATACCGGCTGCGCATCGCGCTCGCGCTCAAGGGGCTCGACTACGAGCCCCGCTTCATCAGCCTGCCCAGGATGGACCACCGCACGGCCGACTACATGGCGCTCAATCCCCAAGGGCTGGTGCCGGCGCTGGTCGAGGACGGCCAGGTCTTCGCACAAAGCCTCGCCGTGCTCGAATATCTCGACGAAACCCACCCCGAGCCGCCGCTGCTGCCCACTGACCCGGCCGGGCGCGCCTATGTCAGGGGCCTCGCCCAGATCATCGGCTGCGACATCCACCCGCTCAACAATGTGCGTGTGCTGAAATTCCTGAAATCGCGCTGGCAGATGTCTGACGACGACACCAACGAATGGTACCGGCACTGGATCGAAGAAGGGTTCCGCTCCTTCGAAGCGACGCTTCGCGCCGCCGCCCGCCACGGCCGCTACTGTCTCGGCGACACCATTACCATCGCCGACATCTGCCTGGTGCCACAGGTGGCCAATGCCCGCCGCTTCGACTGCGATCTTACCGCATTCCCGCTATCGGTGGAGATATCAGGTGCCGCCACCGCCCTGCCCGCCTTCGCCGAGGCGCATCCGAGCCTGCAGGCCGACGCCTTCTGAACCCGCGGCTCGGCCGTGTCGGTTAGCGCTTGCGAGCGACGATGTAGGGCCTGTTGTCGTTGCCCTTCGTCGCGTGGGTTTCGGTAGCCACAACCTCGAAACCCGCGGTCGAGATGAGCCTGACCAGTTCCGCCGTGCTGAAGGCACCGGCATGGGGTGCAAGGCCGGTGGCGCGCATCACCGGCAGCAGCGCCAGCCGGATCAGCGGGTTCATGTCGCCGAGGCAAGGTGTCTTGGAGACGAACAGGCCGTCGCTGGCAAGCAGGGTGTGGATGCGCCGCAAGGTGCCAGGCAGGTCGCGCACCAGATGCAGGTAGTTGAAGCCGAGAACCACCTCGAACTGGCCGGACCCGAGTTCAGGCGCCTCCGCCGTCGCGGTCAGGAAATCGAGCCCTTTGAGGGGGCACACCAGGCGCTTTTCTTCGGCGATCGCGATCATGGCCGGCGAGAAATCCGTCGCCAGATAGGTTTTCACGTCGCCAGCCAGCAGCATGGCCGTCGATCCGGTGCCGCAGCCGAGTTCCAGCATCTGGTCGCCGGCCTGCAACAGCCCGCGCGTCCGGTCCAGCGTACGCGCGTAGCCGTCGCGGTCTGCCACCGCCGACTTGGCATATCTGCGTGAAGACCGGTCCCAGAAGCGGGCGTCGCTGGCAATGCTCATGCAGGATGCTCCTCCACCGCAACGGCAATGCTCTGACTAAACCGACAGCCTTGCGGCAACATTGCAAAAATGACTCGAACAACCTTTCGGCGTCTGGGTGCGACCCGGCCGCTCCTGCGATTGGCGCAGATTACCGGCTGACGACATCGAAGCGATCGCGGCCCTGTCCGGCTCCGCGACTTCCTCAAGGCGGTAAAATGCCGGCCACGTTTCTGCGCGCGACTTTGCGCACCTGTGCCAAATGGCGTGCGACATCGGCTTCTTTGGCTCGCTGAAGAGGTCCGCCATGTGAGCCCGGTGACCGTTATCTCGAGTTGCGCCAATCAAACAAAGACCCGACGTCGAGAGGGCTACATTTCGCCTAGTGGGTTGAGGGCGCGGTTCACGGCGATCTGCTCTGCGTGGACTTCGCGATAGGTCGGATTGTCGGCAAAGAGCCTGCGGTGATTGTCCCACCATTCGTTGTCACGGATTCTCGGAGCCTTTCCCTTGACCGCCGCCACGAGGGCGTGGCGGGTCTTGTCGGCATCGAAATCGCAGCAATATGCAGGGGTCAGCGGCTGCTGGCGCCAGGACTCCGCCAACGACCCACCATCGACGGGATCAAAGCCGATTTCATTTATCAGGCTCATGACCATCTGCTTGCCACGCCCATCATCGCCAGCGACTGGAATTGCGAGACGTCCGCGTTCCCCTTCCGGCCTGCCAAGTTCGGCGAGGGAGTAGAACAAGATGCTGTTGAACGCCTTGAAGATCGGGCGCCCAAGCTGCAGCGAGACCCACACACTTTCCGGCATCCCGGCATCGATCTCGGCGATGTTTGGGTCGCGTATTCCGGGAAAATAATTGCTGACATCAATGATGACCACGTCGCCCGCAGCCCGCTCGAACAAATCATTCGGAAGCGTCGCCGCAGCCGGGAAAGGCATGGCAAGCAGCACGACGTCCGCGCCTTCGACCGCGCCATGGGTGTCGGTCGACTGAACGCCGATTTCGGTCGCAAATGCCAGCGCCGCCTCTGCGCCACGCGAATTGGCCACGCTAACGTCATGGCCTTTCTCGCTCCATTTGCGCGCCAAGGTGCCACCCATCTCGCCAATGCCAATAACACCGATCTTCATTGTCCTGCCTTTCGTGGGCGACCGAATATGGGCCTTGTTCGGCTCTGGAACGCCAGGTCTCAACCGTGGAAGGCTTCTTGCCGCAGAACCAGGCCTATATGGACCCAGCGTTTCTTGCGGACCGGGTAGCCAAGTAATTTGAACAGCTTGTGGCTTTCATCGGCTTCACCATCTGGAAGGACAAGATATGCAGGCAAATACCTGCATGTCAATCCGCTTCCTTTGCGAGATCCGTTCCGCCCGTCAACTTCCGCTCACAGCGCAAGGCGGACTTTGGAGGATGCTAACGGGTTGCCGGTTAGCGCGCGCGTGGTGACAACGTGGAGAGAAGCCAGGAACTCCCTCAAGGGAGCCTCACAAGGGAGCCTCAAAAGGGAGCGATCGCGGGCAGACGAGCAGCGATTCAGGAGTTTGCTCGATCATGTCGGCAAATTTCCAGTCGAGCTTCGCCATGCCGAACCAGGTTAGTCGGCTACCGGGTTTGAACTTTGACCTAGCCCACTCATTCACGCCCGCCGTCGCTCGGCCACGGTTGCCTTGTCGTAGCCGGCGACCTTCTTGTAGCTGTTCGACAGTGCTGCCAGTTCGTCCTGGGTGATGACGTCGTCGAGCCGCGCGAAAGGGCGGTCGCCGGTACGCTCATAGACCTCCTTGAGGATGACGTCGGGCGGGGTGGTGCGGTTGGTGCGCACGACAGTCGCGGTCGCCTGCAGCCGCTTGTCCTCATAGGCCTTGAGCACAGCCGCGACATCGCCGCCTGCGCCAAGACTGTCGGCCAGCGCGCGGGCGTCGAGGATCGCCTGGCCGGCGCCATTGGAGCCGCGCGGGTACATAGGATGGGCGGCATCGCCGAGCAGCGTGATACGGCCAAAGCTCCAGCGCACCAGCGGGTCCTTGTCGACCATTGGATATTCGAGGATCGACTCGGCACCTCGGATCAGGCCGGGCACATCGAGAAAATCGAAGCGCCAGTCGGCGAAGGCATGGATGAAATCGTCGAGTTGGCCGCGGCGGTTCCAGTCCTGCTGGTGATAGTCAGGCGTCTCGATCTCGGCGACCCAGTTGATCAGCTGGCGGCCGTCGGCGTCGAGCTTGTTGCGGATCGGGTAGATGACCATCTTGCCATGCGTCAGCCAGCCGGCGCGGACGTAGCTCGCGCCGCCGAGAAATGGCTGCCACCAACTCGTGCCGCGCCACATATTGACGCCGGAATAGATCGGGCCGCCATCGTCGGGCACCAGCTTGCGGCGCACGACGGAGTGGATGCCGTCGCAGCCGACGATGGCCGCGCCATGCTGGACGGGCCGGTCCTCACCGGTGCGTCCGTCGACGAAGCGGGCGGTAGCTGCCGTATCGGACTGCTTGACATCGATGCATTTCCAGCCGGTGACCACGCAATCGAGGCCGGCGCGGTCGACCAGTGCGCGATACAGGATCTGCTGCAGGTCGCCGCGATGGATCTGGAACTGCGGGTAATCATAGCCGGCAAAGGTGCCGACCGGCTCCTTGTAGATCAGCTGGCCGAAGCGGTTGAAAAAGCAGGATTCGCGCGCCGTGACCGCGGCCTCGGCGAGTGCTGGCTGAAGGCCGAGCTCGGTCAGCTCGCGACTGGCATGCGGCAGGATCGAGATGCCGACGCCGATCGGCCGGATCTCCTGTGCACTTTCGTAGACGCGGAAAGGAATGCCCGCCTTGTGCAACATAAGGGCCAGCGTCAGCCCGCCGATACCTGCGCCGATGATCATCACGTCCATGTGGCTCTCCGATCAATTTAAGCAGTATACTGACTATTTTTGGGTTTGAATGGCGTAGCCGACCGAAGCGGGCCGGCTAGACCGCCTCGCGAAACGGCAGTTCGAATTCCTGGCGGGCGTTACGGTCGAGGATCTCCTTGGCAAGTGCCGCCGCAACGCCCGTCGGCTCGTTGGCGGCGCTGGTCAGGATGAACTCGACCTCCTCGAGCTGCGGCAGCTGCTGGCTCGTCGGCAGCACCATCAGTCCCGACGACACCATGCCGCGCGGCTGCACCATGACACCCAGGCCGGCACGGGCGGCTGCCTGCAGCCCGCTCAAGCTGCCGCTGGTACAGACGATGCGCCACGGGATGCCCTTGCGGTCGAGCGCCTCGATCGCGGCGACGCGAGTGATGCCCGGACGCGAAAACAGGATCAACGGCAAGGGCTTGCCGGCTTCGACGACCGATGGGTCGCGTGCCGCCCATACCAGCCGCTCGGTGCGGACCGCAACGCCGCTGCGCGCCTCGCGCTGCTGGTTGAGCCCGACGCGGCGTTTGGCGATCACGAGGTCGAGCGCACCTTCGTCAAGCAGGTCGAACAGCGTGCTCGACAGTGCCACCGTCAGCTCGAGCTCGACGGATGGGTGGCGCTCGGTGAACTTGTGCAGCACGTCGGCCAGGCGGGTGGTGACAAAATCCTCCGAAGCGCCGAAGCGGATGCGGCCGCTGAGCCTGGCCCCCTGCAGATAGCTGCGGGCACGTTCGTTGGCGTCGAGGATCGAGCGGGCGAAGCCCAGCATCGCCTCGCCGTCCGGCGTCAACATCACCGAATGGGTGTCGCGGACCAGAAGCCTCCGGCCGACGCTGACTTCGAGCCGTCTGATGTGCTGGCTCACCGTCGACTGGCCGAGCCTGAGATGCACCGCCGCGCCGGTGAAGCTGCGCGAGCCGGCAACCGCTACGAAGGTCTGGAGGAGTATCGGATCGAACATGATCCCTCCCTGTGTTCACGAAACGAAATGAGCATCATTCCTGTATGTGCCATTCACAATGCCGCTGGCATTTGGCATACTGTATACAAAATTAACTCATTGCCAAGGGATGCCTCGCCTTGTTTGCACGTTTTCGTCCCGACACTTTCATCATGCTGATGGTCGCCTGCATCGCGCTGGCATCGCTGCTGCCGGCGCAGGGCAGCTTTGCCGGCCATTTCGGCACCGCGACCAACATTGCCATCGCGCTGCTGTTCTTCCTCCATGGCGCACGGCTGTCACGGGCGACGGTGATTGCCGGCATGACGCATTGGCGGCTGCACCTTTTGGTGTTTTCGACCACTTTCGTGCTGTTCCCGATCATCGGGCTGGCGCTCGGCCTGCTGGTGCCGACCGTGCTGCCGGCAGCGCTCTATGCCGGCGTGCTGTTCCTGTGCGTGCTGCCGTCGACGGTGCAGTCGTCCATCGCCTTTACCGCACTTGCCGGCGGCAATGTTCCGGCCGCTGTGTGTTCGGCCTCCGCCTCCAACATCATCGGCATGTTCCTGACGCCGCTTCTGGTCGGACTGCTGTTCGCCAAGACCGGAGGCGGCGGCGTGTCGCTGTCGGCGATCGAAGGCATCATGCTGCAGCTTCTGGCGCCGTTCATCGCCGGCCAGCTCGTCCAGCCCTGGCTTGCCGGCTGGCTCGCCCGGCACAAATGGCTGGTGACCATCGTCGACCGCGGCTCGATCCTGATGGTGATCTATCTCGCCTTCTCCAAGGCGATGGTCGCAGGCCTTTGGCAGCAGCTGCCGCTACAGTCGCTGGTGGTGCTGCTGCTGATCGCCGCCTTCCTGTTGTCGACCGTGCTGGCCGTCACCATCTCTGCCAGTCGCTTCCTCGGTTTTTCCCGGCAGGACGAGATCACCGTCGCCTTCTGCGGCTCGCACAAGAGCCTGGCCTCGGGCGTACCGATGGCCAACGTCATCTTCGCCGGCCAGGAGATCGGCGCGATCGTGCTGCCCTTGATGCTCTACCACCAGATGCAGCTGATGGTCTGCGCCTGGATGGCCAGGCGCTACGCCGAGCGCAACGCCGCCGAAAGTGCGACCCTCGCCGAGGCCCAGGGCGCGGCGCAGTAGCCGCGCCGAAAACCTAGATCTTGGTGGCGCCACCGTGGTTGGCCGGCAGCGAACGGGCGCGCAGCGGGGCGACCGAGGCGTGCTGCTCGAAGGTCTCCTCGCCAAGCACTTCCACCTTGTGGTTGGGCAGGTCCGCCAAAAGGCCGGCGACGCGGGTGAACGACTGTTCGAGCGCGCGCTCCTTGATCTCGCCCGCCTTCAGCCCGGCCGCCATGTAGTCGATCATGCGCGTGATGATCTCGGTGTCGGCCCAGTAGGCGCACATGCACAGCAGGTCGCAGCCGGCGTTAATGATGCGGATCGTCGTCTCGGGCTTGTCGAGACGGTCGGAGATCGCCTTCATGCCGAGATCGTCGCTGACGACGACGCCTTCATAACCCAGTTCCTTGCGCAGTATATCCTGCAGGATCACCTTCGACATCGTCGCCGGGATGCCTGGATCGATCTGCGAAATGACGATGTGAGCGGTCATGATCATCCGCGTCTGCGCATCGTTGAAATGTCGGAATGCCTCGAGCTCGCGGCTACGGAAGGTCCGGGGATCGACGTCGATGACCGGCAGCGAATAGTGCGAATCGACGGCCGTATCGCCATGGCCGGGGAAATGCTTGGGGCAACCGAGCACGCCTTCGGCCTGCATCGCGTCAAGAAACGCCCGCGCCGCCGGCACCACATCGTCAGGCGTCGTGCCGAACGAGCGCTGGCCGATGACCGGATTGGCCGGGTTTGAATTGACGTCGACGACGGGCGCGAAATTGACGTTGAAGCCGAGCGAGCGCAATTCGACGCCCATTGCCTTTCCGACATCGGCGGCTTGCTTCGGCCACTCGCGAGCATAGGCGAAGGCGGTGATCGGCGCGGGCGGACGCAGCACGCCGCCGCCCTCATGGTCGATCGAAACGATCACCTCGTCGCGCTCGATGTATTCGCGCACGTCGGACAGCAGTCTGGCGTGGTTGTCGAGCCAGTCCTCATAGGGCGCGTCGGGCAGGAAGTTGGCGCGGAACAGCACGACGCCGGCCGGTTTGAGCAGCGACAGCAGCCGCTTGTCCTTGTCGCCGAGCGTGTGGCCGGGCTGCAGGCCGATCAGAAACCGGTGTCCATAGGACGCAGGACCGCGCCCGAGATCGAATGAGAGATCCATTGCTGTGCCACACTCCGCCTGAAATCCGCTACCTCTTTGTGGCAGACCGATCCAAACAAGTCCTTAGTACATGAGCGCAGGATTCGGAATCGCTTTCGGAAAAGCCGCCCCGCAAAAGATGCGAGCCGGCGTAACCGGGGGCTAAATTTCCATCGACCGCCAGTATCGTCATTCGGTCCCGGACAGGCCGCCCTTCAGCCTTGCGCCCGCTCGGCGATCAGCTCGCCTTCGGCGCGATCCGCCTCGGTCACCGACGTCAGGCGCTTGAGACGACGGGCGAACCAGGCGTTGAGGTCGTCCATCGAGGTGAACATGACCGGCACGACGACAAGGCTGAGCAGCGTCGAGGTGATCAGTCCGCCAATCACCGCAACCGCCATCGGTGCGCGGAAGCTGGCGTCGGCACCGATGCCTGCCGCTGCGGGTACCATGCCGGCGACCATGGCGATCGTCGTCATGATGATCGGCCGGGCGCGGGTCATGCCCGCCTGCATCAGCGCATCGCGACGCTCCATGCCCTGGGCACGGCAGTCGATGGCGTAGTCGACGAGCAGGATCGAGTTCTTGCAGACGATGCCCATCAGCATCAGGATGCCGATCGTCGACGACAGGTCGAGTGCCGCGCCATAAAGCAGCAGGGCAAGGGCGGCGCCGCCCAGCGACAGCGGCAGGGCTACCAGGATGGTGAGCGGCTGCAGGAAGTTCCTGAACAGCAGCACCAGTACCGCCATTACCATCAGGATGCCCGCTACCAGCGCCAGCGCGAAGCCGCGGAACATTTCGCCCATCTCTTCCGAGGCGCCATATTTGACGTGTGCCACGCTGGGCGGAAGGTTCTTGAGCAGCGGCAGTGCCTCGACGGCTGCCATCGCGTCGCCGATCGTCACCCCGTTCAAATTGGCCTCGACTGCTACCATGCGCTTGCGGTCGAGCCGTTCGACCTTGCCTTCCTCGGCACCGAAGTCGATGTCGGCCACCGACGTCAGTGGCACCACGGCGCCGCTGTCGGTACCGACCCTCAGGTTGCGCAATGTCTCGAGGTCGCCGCGCGCCGACTTGTCGAGCAGCACGCGGATCGGCACCAGCCTGTCGCCGAGGTTGAACTGCGCCGAATTGGCGTCGGTCTCGCCGAGGGTTGCGATGCGCGCCACGGTGCCGAGCGAGACCACGGAGACACCAAGGCGTGCCGCCTCGTCCATGCGCGGCCTGACCAGCAGTTCCGGCGCCGCCGGAGGCTGGTTGGACAGCACGTTGACCAGCTGCGGCAGCTTGCGCATCTCGTTCTCGAGCTGGCGTGCGGCCTTGTTCAGCTCCTCCGGATTGTTGCCGGCGAGGAAGACCGACAGCTCCTTGCCGCCGGAGTCGCTGGCGAAGCTGAACTGGATATCCGGCACGCTGGCCAGGATGGGAAGCACAGAGAGCTCGAACTCCTTGCGCGAGACCTGCCTTTCGTCGCGCGGCTTCAGCCTGATGATCAGCGACACCCTGTTGACGTCGCCGGTGATGGCCAGGACGCTCGCCACTTCCTGGCGCTTCAGCAGCTGCGCGACGATGTGGTCGGAGACACGCGCCGTCTCGTCGAGCCTGGTGCCCGGCGGCAAGGTGATGCTGGCCTCGGAGACGTTGCTGTCGGTGCCGGGCACGAAGCCGGTTGAAAGCTGTGACAAAAGAAGCACCGAGCCGATAAAAAACGCACCGACCAGCGCAAACGTCGTCTTGCGATGATCGAGCGTCCAGCCGAGAAGCGCGAGATAGCGTCGCGACAGGCGCGAGGGTTCGGCGGCGTGGTGACCGGCAGGTTTGGGCTGCAGCAGGTAGGCTGCCATCAGCGGCGTCAGCAGGCGCGCGACGACCAGCGAGATCATTACGGCAACGGCAACGGTGATGCCGAACTGCCGGAAATACTGGCCGACGGCACCGCCGATGAAGCTGACCGGCGCGAACACGGCGACGATGGTCAGCGTCGTTGCCACCACCGCCAGGCCGATCGCGTCGGCCGCCTCGATCGAGGCGAGATATGGCCGCCGGCCCATGTCGACATGGCGCTCGATGTTCTCGATCTCGACGATGGCATCGTCGACGAGGATGCCGATCACCAGCGTCAGCGCCAGCAGGCTGACGCCGTTCAGCGTGTAGCCGAGCAGATCCATGACGGCGAAGGTCGGAAGGATCGACAGCGGCATGGCGACCGCAGCGATCAGCGTGGCGCGCCAGTTGCGCAGGAACAGGAACACCACGAGGACGGTCAGGCCGGCGCCTTCGAGCAACGCGGTTACCGCGGCGTTGTAGCTTTCGAGCGTGTATTCGACGTTGGAGATCACCTCGACGAAGGCGACGTCGGATGTCCGCGCTGTGATCTCGCCAAGCCGCTTGGTCACCGCGTCGGCAACAGCCGTGTCGCTGTAGCCCTTGGCGCGATAGACCGAGAAGCCGACGACGGCGTCGCCATTGTAGCGGGCAAAGCCGCGGGCTTCGGTCGGCCCGTCGGTGATGGTGGCGATGTCGTTGAGCTGCACCCAGCGCTTGCCCGGCAGGGACACGGAGAGGCTGAGCAACTGGTCGAAGGAGGTGACGCTGCCAAGCGTGCGGATCGACTGCTCCCGGTCGCCGACCTCGCCGCGTCCGCCGGGAACATTGACATTGATGCTGCGTAGCGCGGTATTGACCTGGTCGGCGGTGACACCGAGCGCAAGCAGTCTGTCGGGGTCGAGCGAGACCGTTATCTCGCGGTTGACGCCGCCGAAGCGCTCGACCTTCTGCACGCCCGGCACTGCAAGCAGTTCGCGGCTGACCATGTCCTCGACGAACCACGAGGCGTCGAGTGCCGACATCTGGGGCGCCTGCATGGTGAAATAGAGGATGGCACCGCCTTCGACGTCGACACGCGAGACGACCGGCTCCTGGATCGACTGCGGCAGGTCGGACCTTATCTGGCCGACAGACTCGCGGACGTCGTTGGTCGCGCGGTCGGGATCGACGCCGATCTTGAACTCGACCGTGGTCGTCGACACGCCGTCCTTGATCGTCGAGCGGATGTTCTTGACGCCCGCGAGGCCGGAGATGGAGCCCTCGACGCGACGGGTGATCTGGCTCTCCATCTCGGCGGGCGCGGCGCTTGGCTGCGTCACCGAGACGGTGACGATCGGGAAAGACAGGCTCGGATTGGCGTTGACCGGGAGGCGCATGAAGGCGGCGATGCCGGCCAGCGTCGCCACGACGAACAACACGATGGTGGGTACCGGCTTGCGGATCGCCCAGGCGGAGATGTTGCTGATCATGGCCTGACGCTTCCAGTCTTGGCGCCGGTGTCGGTGGTGGCGACCACGTCGCCGTCGCGCAGCGAGGCACCAGCCTTGGCGACGACGATGTCGCCTTCCTTGAGGCCGGCGCGGATTTCCAGCCTGCCATTGTTGCGCATGCCTGTCTGGACCGGCCGCAGGTCGACCTTGCCATCCTCGACGACGAAGACCGATGTCTTGTCCTTGCCGCCGTAGATCAGCGCCGAATCCGCGATGACAATCGCCTGGCGCTTGGCTACCACGACCGCGGCGCGAGCAAAGGCGCCGGAAAAAAGGGGGGTGGCCGTCTTGAAGGCGATGCGTGCCACGCCGAGACGGGTTTCGCGATCGATCTTCGGCGAGATCAGCCGGACCGTTCCAGGGATCTTGCCGTCCACGCCCGGCAAGGTAACCGAGGCAGCCTGGCCGACGGCCAGTTGCGGCAACTCGCGTTCCGGGATCTCCGCCGCCAGTTCGACGTCGCCGTCGCGGATCAGCCTGATCAGCGGGTCCGATCCGGTCAGCGCGCCGGCATTGGCGTGGCGTTCCGACACGACGCCGGCGACCGGCGCCACGATAACGTTGCGCTCGACCAGCCGGCGGGATTCGGTGAGCTGGGCCTCGGCCTGGTCGACCTCGGCCTGCGCCAAGGCAACACCCTCGCGCTCGACAGCCTCGGTCGAGGCACGGTCGGCATAGCCCTGTGCCGACAGCGCGCCCGAATGCTTCAGCGTCGTCGCGCGCTGCAGTGCCGCCAGCGCCTGTGACGCCTTGGCCTGCTGCTGGGCAAGTGCTGCCTTGGCCCGCGCCAGCCGGCCTTCGCTCTCGTGCAGCTGGTTTTCGCGCATCGCCGTGTCCAGCCGGACCAGGATCTGGCCGGCCTCGACCCGATCGCCGACCTCGACCTCGACGCTTGCTATGCGCTGTTCCTGGAACGGCGCGCCGACGGCAACCTCCTCGCGGGCAGCAAGCACGCCGGTGAACGACAGCGTCCATTCGGTCATGTCGCTGGCCACGACGAAGGTCGACACCAGCCGCCTGGCGGTTTCGCCCTGCACCGCGGCATTGGCGGCGGTGTCGGCCGCCGCGGGCAGGACCGTGCTTGCCAGCAGCGCCGCGACCGCCGCCGCGATCCGCGCCCGGCGGTGAAGATAGTGCGTCATTGGTACAAACTTTCCACAGTCAGATGTCTCCGAAGACCGGCGTCCGCCGGCATCCTCCAAGCCAGCGTACCATTATTCGATTGATCAATCTAATATTTGGGCCAGACCCGTTTTCATGATCAGCCAAATGACAGAGCACCATTGCAGCAATCTGTCGTGACGCATGCAGCCGGCAGTTTTTGCATCGGCAGCTTGAATTTCCCTTGTTAAGGCTCATCGGAAGGTGATTTGCCGAGTTAGATTTGCTCAGGCGCATGCCATGCCCATCACTTCATCGACAGCATGCCAGACTACTTCGACGGGGCTGGACAGATAAGGGTCGATGCGCGGATATAGCAAACAGTTCGAGGGCCGATTCTTGCCGATGACTGCGGACGAAATCGCCAGCCACGCCGCGCTGCAGGAGTTCATCCGGCGGCAGTCGCAGGCATTGCTGATGGCCTACGAGGCCAATCCCCGTCAGTCCTCCGTCTTCGCCACTCAGCAGCGCTGGCTGATGGGCCATATCGGCTTCGCCCTGTACTTCCGGCGGGAAGCCGGCGAGTCAGGGCTGCTGACCTCGCGCTTCCTCGACATGACCCAGGCCCATGCGGTGGCGAGCCGCAACACAGCCGACGCCTTCATCAAGGAGCTGCTCAACTACGGCTACATCGAGTATTGCCCCGAGACCGACGATCGACGCGCACGGCCGGTGCGTCCCTCGCAATCGACGATAGATGCGATACACGGCTGGGTCATGGTGCATCTGGCGACGCTCGACGGCCTCGACGGCGGCCAGCGCCTAGCCACCTATCTGGCGACATCGGACGGCCTGGCCCGTATCGAGCCGCTGATCTGCGACGGGCTGTTGTCCTCGCATGCCATCCGCGAGCCGGCCAACACCTTCTCGCTGTTCACATGGCTCAACAATGGCGGCATCATCATGGAGCGGCTGATCGCCGGGCTGGAAGAAGCCACCACCGATGCCGAGCAGCTGTCGACAAGCATCACCTCGATCGCCGAAATGGGCCTGTGGCTGCAATTGTCGCGGTCGCATCTCGCCCGCAAGTTGCGCGAGGCCGAGAGCCTTGGCAGCATCGGCTGGCGCGGCAAGCGCGGCAGTTCGGTGATGTGGGTATCCAGGGGTTTCCTCGGCGAAATTGCCGCCGCACAGGCCGCGAAGCTCGCCGTCATCGACGCGGCATACGAGGCCTCCCTCGCCCCGAAATCGGCTAAACACCTGCAATAACGGCCGAAATTCCCCCCAATAATAGTCAGTCTCTAACAATTGACCCCCTTTTTCGGCGGGCATAGGGTCCCGTTCATCCGGCGCTTGGGGTTTTTGGGCGGGCGCCGGAGCTGAACTTAGCAGCCGATGTGAACTGCGCCGACAACACCTGTCGCGGCGCCGGCGGAGCCTTGCGCGCCGCCGGCTGCCGGTTTGCGTCCGCGATCCGGGGAATATCACGTGAGCAGCATTCGCAGCCGAAATGAAGCAGCACGGCATGACCATGTAACCGGAGATCACTGCGCGCCGTCCCGCTATGGCATCTACCGCGCCGCGCTTTTGACCTGCACAGCACTTGTTGCTCCGCTGGTGATGCCAGCCGCCGTCGGCCCGGCTGCCGCACAGACCACGGGTGCAGACGGCGGCAATGGCGGCAACGGTTCCGGCACCCGAGCCGGAGGTACCGGCATGGGTGCAGTGCTAGCGTCGGGCGGCGGCGGCGGCGCTGGCGGCCAGTCGGGCAACGGACAGCCTTCCGGCACCAACGGCGGCAACGGCGGGACCAACGGCTTCGGCGGCGGCGGCGGCGGTGCTGCCGACAGCGGTGCTGGCGGTGGCGCCGGCTATAACGGCGCTGGCGGCGGCGGTGGTGGTGGCGGCGGCGGCGCGGGGCTGGTGATCAACTCGGGCAACGTTACCGTCAGCCAGAGCTCGACTGGCGGCAAAGGCGGCAAGGGTGGTTACGGCGGCGTCCAGATTGGCGGCACCTCGATCGCCGGCGGCGGCGGGGGCGGGGGCGGGGGCAGCGGCATTGTAATCGGCGGCACCAGCGGTTCGACAACCGTAACAGTTGGCGCGGGCGTGTTCGTGCGTGGTGGCCTGGGTGGTGAGGGGGAAGCCGGCAACTCCAATGGCGGTCCAGGTGGAACACTGTACCCACGCGATCATGGCGGCGGCGGCAGTGGTGGCCATGGCATCTCGGTCACCGACCCGAATGGCGCAACGATCATCGTCAATGGCGATGTCTCTGGCGTCGAAGGCGCCGCAGGCGGCGGCTGGAATGGCAACAGGGCGGCGAGCGGCGCCAGCGGTGTCGGTATTCGCGGCCAGAACCTTAACATCACCATCGGCACCGCGGGCGCGATCAGGCGCACGCTCAGCGGGCAGGACGCAATCTACATCACCGGCGGCACCAACAGCATCAACAGCCTGGGTTCCGCCCCCAACCAGGGCACGGTGCAGGGTGCGATCCATCTCGACGCCGGCGTAACTACGATCTCGGGCACCTATTCCTACGGCACCAGGCCGACCTGGGTCCTGATCGACGGCGGCGCCGAGATGAAGGTGCAAGGGGCCAGTTCCGCCAACAACGCCAGGTCCATCTACGACCTGAAGAACTATGGCCTCGTCACCGTCGACACCGGCAGGTCGCTCAGCCTGGACATGGGCACGAACTTCGCGACGATGAACATCGCCTCGGGTGCAACGCTCGAAACGACAAATGGCGGCGTCCTCAACAACGGCACCATCAATGTCGCCGACACCGGCACCGTCAACGCTGCCGGCGGATGGACGAACGAAACCGGCGCGACACTGAACTTCAACGGCCGCGGCACGCTGTCGGGCGGCTGGGGCCAGTTCGTCAATCGCGGCACCGTCAACGTGAAGGCCGGCGACGTCACCGCCAGCAACGTCACCTTCAGCAACAATGGCACGCTGTCGCTGACGGGGGGCAACCTGACCGGCATCGGCGAACTGACCAACGGCGCGGGCGGCACCATCGACATCAGCGGGGGGCGCACGCTTTCGCTCGCCACCCTGACCTCGACCGGCGGCAACGCCGCCGGCGCCGGCACCATCGAGGCGTCGACCGCCTTCAACTTCAACGCCGGGTCCTACGCGACGAAACTCACCGGCACGGCAGTGCTCAACAAGATCGGCGCCGGCACGGTCACCCTGACCGGCACCAACACCTACACCGGCGGCACCAACATCTCGGGCGGCACGCTGTCGGTGGCTTCAGACGCCAGCCTCGGCAACGGCGCGCTGAGCTTCAGCGGCGGCACGCTGAACGCCACCGCGTCCTTCGCCACCGGCCGCGACGCGACCCTTGGCGCCAGCGGCGCCGGGCTTTCGGCGGATGCCGGTATGACGCTGACCTATAACGGCCTGCTCAGCGGCGCTGGCGCGCTGAGCACATCAGGCGACGGCACGGTGGTGCTCGGCGCCGCCAACACCTATGCCGGCGGCACCGCGGTCAACGCCGGCACGCTCAGGCTCGCCACCGGCGGCAGCCTGCTGTTCGGCAAGGATCTTTCCGTCGCCTGGGGCGCCACATTCGACCTCAACGGCAAGGCCCAGACCATCGGCAGGCTGACCGGCACCGGCGCGGTTGCGCTCGGCGCGGGTGCCCTGACCGTCGGCCTGGGCGATGTCTCCTCGACCTTCGCCGGCGCTACTTCGGGCTCCGGCTCGCTGGCCAAGGTGGGCAGCGGCCTGCTCACGCTCACAGGAGCCAATACCCACAGCGGCGGCACCACGGTGAGCGGTGGACAATTGCAGATCGGCGATGGCGGCGCATCAGGCTCGCTCGCCGGCAATGTCGAGCTGGCCAGCAGCACCACGCTGTCGTTCAACCGCGCCGGCACGCTGACCTTCGGTGGCGTCATTTCCGGCGGCGGCACGGTGACCATGCTGGGCGGCGGAACCACGATCCTTGCCGCCGACAACACGTATTCCAACGGCACCGAGATCTACTCAGGCACGCTCCAGCTCGGCAATGGTGGGACCACCGGCTCCGTTCTTGGCGCGATCAGCAACTACAATGGCACGCTCGCCGTCAACCGCTCCGACACCTATACACTTGCCAACAGCATCTCCGGCAATGGCGGATTCAGCCAGAACGGCACCGGCAAGACGATCCTGACCGGCACCAATTCCTTCCTCGGCGGCATCGCCGTGAATGCCGGCACCTTGAATGTCGGCAACGCAAGTGCACTCGGCAGCGGTTCGAGCGCCATCGATGTCGCGGCCAACGCAACGCTTGAGATCGACGGTGAAATGTCGATCAACACACGCGCGCTGAGGCTCAATGGTATCGGCGCAAACGGAAAGGGTGCCCTCCACACGGTCTCCGGCGAAAGCAGTGCCATGACCCGGGCTAGCCTGAGCGGCACCGCGCTGGTCCTGACGGAAGCGGACACCGGCATCGTGTTCTTCGGCGGCGTGGACGGCAACGGCCACCGGCTGACCGTCAACGGCAGCGGCCGAACCGGCATCTGGGGCCTGAGCGGTGCCGGCACCGAGCTTGTGAAAACCGGCTCCGGCAGGCTCCTCATGCGCGGGCCCAGCACTCATACCGGCGGCACTTACATCGATGGCGGCACCCTTGAGGTCGACGGAAGCGGAGGGCTCGGCACCGGCACCGTCACCTTCGGCGGCGCGGCAACCCTGCACGGCGCCAACGCCTGGCTCGAGAATGCTTTCGATCTCGATGCCGCCGCCACGCTCGACACCGACACCTACATGCTGCTCAACGGCGCGATCAGCGGCTCGGGCAGCCTTGTCAAGACGGGGTCGGGCGAGCTGACCCTCAATGGCGTCAACAGCTACTCCGGCGGAACGACCATCGCAGCTGGCAAGCTTATCCTCGGCAACGGCGACCCTGCCACGCTCGGCAGCGGCGCGGTCGTCAACAACGCGATGCTGGTACTCAACCGCGACGGCGACTTCACCCTCGGTAACAGCTTCTCCGGCACAGGCACCATGGAGAAGTACGGCTACGGCACGTTGACCCTGAGCGGCCCCAACACAATGTCCGGCACCACGTCGCTTTTCGGCGGCACTTTGCAGATCGGCGATGGCACTTCGGGCGGCGGCATCGGCAGCAACTCGGTCGTCGCCCTGAACGACAGCACACTTGCGTTCAACAGGTCGAACCAGGTGACCTTCAATGGCATCCTGTCCGGCACGGGTGGTCTCGCGCAGAAGGGCAGCGGCACCACTGTGCTATCGGGCGAGAACAGCTATACCGGCACCACCAGCGTCATCGGCGGCACGCTGCAGGTCGGCGATGGCGCTACGTCAGGCAAGCTAGGTTCGGGCAACGTCCAGAACGCCGGCACCCTTTCCTTCAACCGCTCTGATATCGTCACCGTCGCCAACGCCATCTCGGGCACCGGCACGTTCGAGCAGGTCGGGTCCGGCACCACCATTCTCACAGGCACCAGCAGCTACACCGGCGCGACCAGGGTTTCCGCCGGCAAGCTGGTCGTCAACGGCTCGATTGCGTCGTCCTCCAGCGTCACGGTCGATGCCGGCGCGACCATCGGCGGCAGCGGCACCATTGCCGACACCACGATCTACGGCACGCTCTCGGCCGGCAATAGCCCGGGCACGCTGACCGTCGATGGCGACCTTACCCTCGATGGTGGCTCCACCAGCGTCTTCGAGCTCGGCAAACCTGGCGTTGTCGGTGGCCTGACCAACGACCTCGTCGTCGTCAATGGCAACCTGACGCTCAGCGGCACGCTGGAGACCCCCGACGCAGTGACCGGCTACTACCGCCTGTTCAACTTCTCGGGCATGGTCACCGGATCGTTCCACACGCTTCCCACCGACGCCTTCATCAGCACGGCGGTCGCCAACCAGGTCAACCTGCTCATCCGCAACAACAACCAGCTGCTGCAGTTCTGGGACGGCTCGGATACTTCAGGCAACGGCACGGTCGACGGCGGCACCGGCACCTGGAACGCGTCGAACGGCAACTGGACCGGGGCGCCAGGAGAAGCCACCATCAACGCAGGCTGGCGCGGCGAGGTCGGCGTGTTCGCCGGCACGGCCGGCACGGTCAACGCCTATGGCACGCTGGCCTTCCAGGGCCTGCAGTTCTCGACCGACGGTTACCATCTCGTCGGCGGCATCCTCGCCCTGTCGGGCAATCCCCACGGCAACGAAAAAGCGAGCTTCATCAACACCGACAACGGCGTGACGGCAACCATCGGATCCGTCATCGCCGACGGCGACATGACCGAGCTCGACAAGTTCGGCCTCGGCACGCTGATCCTGACCGGCGAAAACACCTACACCGGCAAGACCACCATCTCGTCGGGCACCCTGCAGCTTGGTGATGGCGGCACGTCGGGCTCCGTTGCCGGCGACATCGTCAACAACAGCGTGCTTGCCTTCAACCGCTCCGACGACGCCCTCGTCATCGGCGGCTACATCGGCGGCACCGGGCGCGTCGAGCAGAACGGCGACGGCACCACCACGCTGACCTCCGCCAACTATTACACCGGCGGCACGACGATCAACGCCGGCACCTTGCAGATTGGAAATGGCGGCTCGATCAAGGGCGACGTGCTCAACAACAGCAGACTGGTCTTCAACAATACCGAGGCCAATGGCGAGTTTGCCGGCGACATCACCGGGAGCGGCGCGGTGACCCTCACTGGCAACAGCATCGTCCTGATGAGCGGCGACATCAGCCACTCCGGCGGCACGACGATCGACAGCGGCAGCGTCCTGCAGATCGGCAAATCCGAGACAAGCGGCACGCTGTCCGGCAATGTCAGCAATTCCGGCACGCTCGCTTTCGACCGGTCGGACGACAGTTCCTTCGACGGCGACATCTCAGGCTCAGGCGACTTCAAGAAGTACGGCGAAGGCAAGCTTACGCTGTCGGGCGACAGCGGCGGTTTCGACGGCATCGTCTACTCGCTTGCCGGAACGTTGCGGCTCGAAAACAGCCTCGCCGCCGGCACCGGCTACATCATGATGTTCGGCGGCGCCCTCGACTACGGCGCCGACGTCGAGCTTGCCAACATCATGACCCTGCAGCAGGACAACACCGTGCTGTCGGTCGCGTCCGGCACCGCCACGCAGTCGGGCGTCATCCTGTCGGGCGGCGGCGTGCCACGCGCCGTGGAAAAGACCGGCGACGGCACGCTCGTCGTCAAGGCCATGCAGCACGGTGGCCCGACCACAGTCAGCGAAGGCACGCTCAAGGCGGGCAATGCGAATGCATTTGACATGACTGGCGCGGTGACCGTCAAGGCCGACGCCACGCTCGACCTCGACGGCTACGACCAGCAGATCGGCTCGCTGGCAGGCGCTGGTTCGGTCACGCTCGGCGTGGCCAGGCCGCTCTGGGGCTCGCCGCAAGAAGTCACGCTGACGACGGGCGGCAACGACGCCTCGACCATTTTCTCCGGCTCGATTTCCGGCGCCGGCAACCTGTCCAAGGTCGGCAGCGGCATCTTCACTCTGAGCGGCGCCAACAGCTACACCGGTAAGACCTGGCTCGATGGCGGTAGCCTCAAGGCGGGGGCTGTCAACAGCTTCTCCTCGGCCAGCGCAGTTGAAGTCGCCACCGGCACGGAACTCGATCTCGACGGCTTCGACCAGGTCATCGGATCTCTCGCCGGTGCGGGCACGGTTTCCCTCGGTGCCGGTACCCTGACCACAGGCGGCAACAACGATTGGACCGACTTCTCCGGCGTCATCAACGGCTCCGGCGGCCTGACCAAGCAGGGTTCTGGCACCTTCACACTGTCAGGTTCCAACACATACACCGGCGCAACCAAGATCGACGCCGGCACGCTGAAGGCTGGGGCTGCAAACACGATCGCATCGGCCAGCGCCGTCAGCGTCGCCTCAGGCGCCACCTTCGACCTCGACGGCCACAGCCAGACCATCGCCTCGCTGGCCGGCGCCGGCGACGTCAAGCTTGGTGCCGGCACGCTGACATCGGGCAACGGCGACGACACCGAATATCAGGGCGTCATGTCGGGCACTGGCGGCTTTACCAAGCAGGGCAACGGCAAGCAGACCATGTCAGGCGAGAGCATCTACACCGGTGCGACCTCGGTCAAGGCGGGCGAGCTCCAGGTCAACGGCAAGCTCGGCAACACCGCCATCACCGTGGACAGCGGCGCGACGCTGTCCGGCTCGGGCACTGTATCGGGCAGCGTCGAAGTCTCCGACGGCGGCCATATCGCCCCCGGCGCCGGCAAGGGCACGCTGACGGTCGGCTCGCTCAGCCTGTCCAGCGGCGCCAATCTCGACTTCGAACTCGGCGCCCAGAGCGACCGTATCGACGTCAACGGCAACCTCATCCTCGACGGCAAGCTCAATGTCAGCGGCGGCAACGATTTCGGCGCCGGCGTCTATCGCTTGATCAACTATGGCGGCTCGCTGACCGACAATGGCATGGTCATCGGCACCGTTCCCGGTGCCTTCCAGGCCAGCGACCTCACCATCCAGACGCAGATTGCCCAGCAGATCAACCTGATCAACACCGGTGGTACGGCGCTCGCCTTCTGGGATGGCGGCGCCAGTGGCAATCTCAACAACGGCACCGTCGACGGCGGCGACGGCACATGGAGCGCCGCAAGCGGCAACTGGACCCGACAGGACGGCGCCTTCAACGCGCCGATGACGCCGCAACCGGGCTACGCCATCTTCCAGGGCACCGCCGGCACTGTGACTGTCGACGCCAATCAGGGCGCCATTGCAGTCACCGGCATGCAGTTCGCCACCAGCGGCTACGTCATCAAGGGCGACGCGATCGGCCTTCATGATGCCGCAACCACCATCCGCGTCGGCGACGGAACCGTGTCGAGCGCCGGCACCGTTGCATCGATCGAATCCGAGCTCACCGGTTCCGGCGGGCTGGTCAAGGACGACTACGGCACGCTGGTCCTCAGCGGCGCCAACAGCTACACCGGCGGCACCACGATCAAAGGCGGCACGCTGTCGATCTCCTCCGACGGCAATCTCGGCGCAGCTTCGGGCGGCCTCACCTTCGTCGGCGGCATCCTGACCAATACCGCCGCCATGACCACCGATCGCGACATCGAGCTGCGCCTTGCCGGCGGCACCTTCGACGTCAAGGCCGACCTCACCGCATCTGGCACGATCTCCGGCCAGGGCAAGCTGACCAAGACCGGCTCGGAAACGCTGACGTTGACCGGCACCATCAGCGCCGGCACGCTGCAGATAGGCAGCGGCGGCACGGCTGGCTCGATCGTCGGCAACGTCGAGAACAATGCCGTGCTTGCCTTCAACCGCTCCGACCTGCTGACCTTCGCCGGCGCGATCTCCGGCAGCGGAGCGGTCAAGCAGATCGGATTGGGCAAGACGGTCCTGACGGGCACCAACAGCTACACCGGCGGCACGACCATCTCCGCCGGCACGCTCTCCGGCTCGGCCACCAGCTTCGGCAGCGGCGCGATCCTCAACAACGCCGCCTTCATCATCGACCAGGCCACCGACACCAGCTTCGCCAATGCCATCAACGGCACCGGCAGCTTCACCAAGTCGGGCAACGGCGCGCTCACCCTGACCGGTACCAGCCTGCTCTCGGGTGACACGACCGTCAGCACCGGCAAGCTCTCGGTGAACGGCTCGCTCGCCAAGTCGGCGGTGACGGTCGCCTCGGGAGCGACCCTTGGCGGCACCGGCATTGTCGGCAAGCTGACCGCGCAGTCCGGCTCGATCGTCAACACCGGCAGCTCGATCGGTACGCTCAGCGTCACTGGTGACGCCAGCTTCGCCGCCGGCTCGACCTTCCAGGTCGACGTCGACACGACCAAATCGGACAGACTCTCGGTCGCCGGCAAGGCGACGCTCTCGGGCGGTACTGTCCAAGTGCTCGCCGGCAGCGGCAACTACGCGCCGTCGACGCAGTACACCATCCTGACCGCGGCAACCGGTGTGCTCGGCCAGTTCACTTCCGTCACCAGCAACCTCGCCTTCCTGACCCCCACGCTGACCTACACCAGCAACGCCGTCGGCCTGTCGCTCGACCGCAACGACATCAAGTTCACCGACATCGCCGCGACCCGCAACCAGTTCGCCGCCGGCGGGGCGGCCGACAAGCTGGGCAACAAGCACGCGATCTACAAGGCGATCGTCAATCTCGACAAGGACGCGGCGCGCAAGGCCTTCGACACGCTGTCGGGCGAGGTTCACGCCTCCATCGGCGGCATGCTCGTCCAGGACAGCCGCTTCCTCGCCAGTGCCGCCAACGACCGTATCCGCGCTGCCTTCGGCGACATCGGCACTGCAGCCCTGCCCGTCATGGCTTATGGCCCTGACGGCCCAGAGATCGCCGAGGCGACGACCGAGCGTATGGCATTCTGGGGCCAGGCCTATGGTTCCTGGGGCAGAACCGGCAGCGACGGCAACGCGGCAGCCTTCGGCCGGACCACCGGCGGCTTCATCGGCGGTCTCGATGCCGGCATCGGCGACAACCTTCGCGTCGGTACCTTCGCCGGTTTCAGCAATGGCAGCTTCGATGCCGACGACCGCGCGTCCTCGGGCGACAGCAGCGCCTACCATGCCGGTGTCTTTGCCGGCGGCCGGTGGCAGGCGTTCAGCCTGCGCGCCGGCGCCGCCTACAGCTGGAACCATATCGAAACCAGCCGCACCGTTGCCTTTGCCAACTTCAAAGACAAGCTGACCGCCAGCTATGACGCCGGCATCACCCAGGTCTTCGGCGAGGCGAGCTACCGCCTGCAGACGGGCGACGCGATCGTCGAGCCCTTCGCAGCGCTTGCCTACATCAACGTCAAGACCGACGGCTTCACCGAAAAGGGCGGCCAGGCAGCGCTGAGGGCCGACGCCTCGACCGCCGAGACGACGTTCACGACGCTCGGCGTCAGGGCCAGCACCGACATCGCCATCCGCGGCATGGATGCCACGCTGCACGGCATGGCCGGCTGGCGCCACGCCTTCGGCGACGTCACCCCGATGACCTCGGTCGCCTTCTCAGGCGGCGGCGCCTTCACCATCGCCGGCTCGCCGGTCGCCAAGGACGTGGCGATCGTCGAAGCCGGCCTCGACCTCGCGCTCACCCCTGATGCCAAGCTCGGCGTCACTTATGCCGGCCAGTTCGGTTCCGGCGTGGTCGACCAGAGCTTCAGGGCCAATCTCGGCGTGAGTTTCTGATCAGTCGGGGCGGCGGAGACGCCGCTCCTACGATCTTCGCGTCATGCATTCATCCAGAAAATCACGGTAAGACTGGTGGCTCCAGCAGCTTGGCCTGTTAGGGGTCGTCTTGCATTTTCAAAGCCAGCTATCCGGTTACTGAAATCCATGACCCGACCATTTGTTGACAGGGTTCATCCGTCGTAGAAACGGCAAGGGCCTCCAAGACCAACAGGGAGTGTTGCATGGCATGCCAGTGCGCTGATTTCTACGACGCGGAGTTGGCGCGGCATCATCCGCATCTGCTGGCCGCTGCCCGCGTCGGAACGTTCGACCGGGTGCTCGACATCGGTTGCGGCGCGGGCCAGACCACCCGCGAAGCCGCCCGTGCCGCGGCGAAGGCAAATGTGCTCGGCATCGACATTTCAGCCGACATGCTCGAGATCGCACGGCAGCGTTCCGCGAAGGCACGGCTGGCGAATGTGGCGTTCGAACTGGGCGACGCGCAACATCACGACTTCCCGGCTGCCGGCTTCGATCTGTGCATCAGCCGCTTCGGGGTGATGTTCTTTGCCGATCCTGCGGCGGCATTCGCCAACATCGCGCGGGCAATGCGCCCAGGCGCCCGTCTTGCCTGGATGGTGTGGCAAAGCCAGGATCGAAACCCATGGTCCGGCGCCATCAGACAGGCGCTGGCTCCAGGAGCCGCCGTTGTCACGGACGCCGGCAAAGCGTTTTCGCTTGGCGATCCCGCCATCGCCACGGAGCTCCTGAGCACGGCCGGCTTTGGCTTTGCCGAGGTGCGGGAGCCGGTCTTCTACGGGTCGGACGTGAATGCGGCGCTCGATGCGCTTGTCGGCCTTTACATGGTGAAGGACGCGCTTGCCGGCGCTGACGAACCACCTGAAAAGCCGCTCCAACGGCTGCGCAACCTGCTCGAGAAGCATATGACTGCCGAAGGTGTGATGTTCGACTCGCGTGCATGGATCATCAGCGCCGAGCAGCAATAGCGGGCTGGGCTGTAAGCACGCGTCGCCCACTTAGGATCGCCGGCCAGATGGAACCTCCCGTGACGCCAGGGGTTGAACCTCCTTCAAGGAGACATTCACGATGGCCGACAAGAGAGAGTTCGAAGCGAAGTTCTGGAAATCGATACGTTCAGACATGACCGTGATGGTGAGTGTAGCTGGTATCGACTCACGCCCGATGACCGCGCAGTTCGATGGCGATCGCACGACCATCTATTTTTTCACGGCAAGCGACACCGAGCTTGCAGGCAAGCTGGCGCGGGCCAGGAAAGCCACGCTCGTCTACGCCTCCAAGAAGCATGACCTGTTTGCCACCGTCCATGGCACCCTCAGGATCGACAGCGACCGTGGCACGATCGATCGGCTGTGGAACCGCTTCGTGGCCGCGTGGTTCGAGAAGGGCAAGGATGATCCGAAGCTCAGGCTGCTGCGGTTCGAACCGGCAGACGCCCAGATTTGGCTCGACGCTTCCAGCCTCGTTGCCGGCGTCAAGATGTTCCTGGGCCTGGGTGACCCGAAGCAGGACTACAAGGACAGCGTGGCGAAAGTGCCACTTTAGCCAGCGAATTCGGGAAGCAATCGAAACGTCTGGCGCACCCGACAGGATTCGAACCTGTGACCTCTGCCTTCGGAGGGCAGCGCTCTATCCAGCTGAGCTACGGGTGCTCGTCGGCGAATTCGCGCCGAACACGCCCGGCGCACCGGACGACGCGCGTTCATAACCGATGCGGCGGCAAGCTTCAACGGGGGAAGTGGCAAATCGCAATGCCCAGACCGATCGGGTGTTGCGGCTATCGGTCGACTCAAGCAAGGCGCAATTGACGGCCACCCTTCCGGCATTGTCTAACGCCCTCAGACATGTTCACGCTCGCTCACCCCGCAACCTTCGCCCAGGACATCAAGAAGAGCCGGTTCCTGGCAACCGCCGCGCCTGTGGCGGACGAGGCGGCGGCGAAGGCGTTTATCGCTGCGAGTTCTGATGCCGGGGCCAATCACAATTGCTGGGCCTGGCGCTTCGGCCAGAGCTACCGCTTCAGCGATGACGGCGAGCCGAGCGGGACGGCGGGCAAGCCGATCCTGCAGGCGCTTGATGGCCAAAACCTCGACAATGTCGCCGTCGTCGTCACGCGCTGGTTCGGCGGCATCCTTTTGGGCAGCGGCGGGTTGGTACGAGCCTATGGCGGCACCGCGGCCGCCTGCCTGCGCAGTGCTGCCAAGACCGAGATCGTCATTACGGTCGAGGCAACAATCACCTGCGGCTTCGCCGATCTTGCGATCGTTCAGGCAAGGCTCGCGGCCCAGCCGGGCGTGCGCATCGTCGCCGAGACCTTCACCGCGACCGGCGCCGAGCTTGTGGTTGCGCTGCCCGTGGCTGACACGGCTGCGACCGCGCGGATGATAACCGACCTGACCAGCGGGCGAGCGATCGTCGCCCTGCCGGACTGACGCAGCCACGATACTTCAATCGATCAAGCGCGGCTAGACTTGTCGGCGGCCAAGAGGCACTGCTTCAGCTTGTGACGCGGTGCGCGCCCAGCGGGATGCGCAGGGACGGCCACCAAGGGCGTTCCCGCTCGCTGGAACAACGTTCCAGGAAAAGCGTGCAGTGGTGTTCCGTCCGGAATAGCGTAGCAACGGGAAATGAGGCTCCGCGATCCGAAGAGAGAGCGGCCAGGCACGACCATAGGAGACCAGAATGGAAATCAAACGCAGCGGTTCGCGTCCTTCGGCAACGCCCTCCCCCGACTATTTCACCGGCGCAGTGCGTCAGGATCCTGTTATCGAAGCGCCGGCGCCGGCGCGGCTGCGCGCCGTCACCGTCACCTTCGAACCGGGCGCACGCACGGCTTGGCACACGCACCCGCTCGGCCAGACGCTGGTCATAACCTCGGGTCTCGGTTGGGCACAGGTCTGGGGCGGCAAGGTCGAAGAGATCAGGACCGGCGACGTGGTCTGGTTCGCGCCCGGCGAAAAACACTGGCACGGTGCTTCCGCGACAACAGCCATGACCCACATCGCGCTGCAGGAAGCGCTCGACGGCCGCGCCGTCGACTGGCTCGAGCACGTCACGGATGATCAGTACAACGCGCCGGCGTGAGCCGCGCTGCGCCAACCAGCAAGGCTACTGGATTTCGCCCATCGGCACAGGCGCGTCGCCCTGCTGGATGGTCGCGGACGTGTCGACAGGCATAGGCATGCCAGGGGCAGCGGGTGCCGGCAAGGGTGCTGCCAATGCGGTAGCCGCCGGTGCCGGGGTGAACAGTGAGGACGCCAGGCTGCCGCCGGCGGCCTGTGGCATGTAGCGGACGATCATTTCTTCGACCTGGGCGTTGCGCTTGCGCGCCGTGTCGCCGCCCATGACGACGATCACCAGCTTGCGGCCGTCGGCCTGCACGGAGGTGACGATGTTGAAGCCCGAGGCCCTGATATAGCCGGTCTTGATACCGTCGACGCCGTTGACCCGGCCGAGCAGGTCGTTATGGCCGCGGATGCGCTTGCCGCGGAAATTGAAGTCGGTCGCCGAGAAGTAGTAGTAATTCTGCGGAAAATGCTTGCGCAGCGCCATGCCGAGCACCGCCATGTCGCGCGCTGTGGTGCGCTGCTGCGGGTCGGGCAGGCCCGAGGCGTTGCGGAAGATGGTGCTGGTCATGCCGAGTTGACGCGCCTTTGCCGTCATCTGGCTGGCAAAACCTGCTTCCGAACCGCCGAGATATTCGCCGACGGCCACCGCCACGTCATTGGCCGACTTGGTCGCAAGCGCCCGGATCGCCGATTCGAGCTCGATCTGCTCGCCACGCTTGAAGCCGAGCTTGGAGGGCGGCTGCGAGCGGGCGTTCTCCGACACCGGGATGAGCGTCGTCTTGGAGACGCGCCCCTGCTGCATCGCCTCGAAGGTCAGATACAGCGTCATCATCTTGGTCAGCGAGGCGGGATAGCGGGGTGCCGTCGAATAGGCCTGGTAGAGGGTGCGCCCGTTGGAGGCGTCGACGACTATGGCGGCGAACTTATCGGGCGCCGCGGCTGGCGGCGCAACATTCAGCGTCTCGGATGTGGCGCAGCCAGCGACAAGAGTTATCACCGCAAGCAGTGCCACGACATTGCGCCACAGCCCAGAAAACCGGGGGTGTCCGAGAGGCAGCAAAATCGAGTGGGTCTGAGCTAACAAGAAAGAACCTGTCGGTGATCGCCAAAATTGGGCTTTGTCACATGTCGGCCGGCAACAACAGCCGAAAACTACAGAACGCACGCCATTCCGTCCATTTGGTCGGACGCACCAGATGCATGTTGCGCCGGCGGTGTTGAATATTGGTTACACCCGCCGGCTTGCGCGAAGGATGCCAAATCGGCTCTGTTGGGCCATGCAGCGGGGTGATTTGGCATGAGCGAACATGGTTTCCGGGCCGAGGGCATTTCAGCCGCGCTCGACCTTGCCGTCGGCCACATTGCCGATTTCGCCATCACAAGCGGCGGACGCACGCTGAAGCCGCTGCACCGCGCAGCCTGGATCGACCGCCAAGACTTGCCTGAAGGCCTGCCCAAGGGTGTCGTCAGGCTGTCAGGCGATTTCCTGTGTGCACCGTTTTCGCGTAGCGACGTCGAGGCAGCGCCGCTGCATGGCTGGCCGGCCAACAGCGCCTGGGATCTCGTCGCCGACCAAGCCATCCCAGGCGGCCACAGCGTAAGCTTCCGGCTCCGGCACAAGGTGATGGGGGCCACCGTCGACAAGACGCTCGTCCTGCGCGACGGCCACCCGTTCCTGTACCAGGAGCACACATTTACCGGCGGATCGGGGGCAATCTCGGTCGCCCATCACCCGATGACCGAGATGGCCGCGGGCGGCCGCCTCGCTTTTTCGCCGAAGCGTTTGGCTGTGACCCCGCCCGATGTGACCGAGCCCGATCCGCTACGGGGCGCCCATCTGCTTGCTTACCCTGCCCGCAGCGACGACCTCACCAGCTTCCCGGCCGCCGATGGCGGGCAGACCGACCTCACCTGTTACAGTGCCGTGCGCCGGCACGAGGATTTCGTCACCCTGGTCGAGGCCGATCACGGCGGCATGGGCTGGACGGCGGTGGCGCGCAAGGCCGAGGCCGATGTCGTCCTGGTGCTGAAGAACCCGGCCGAGCTGCCCGTCACCATGCTGTGGATCAGCAATGGCGGCCGCTATTATGCGCCATGGAACGGCCGCCACGGCGTCCTGGGCATCGAGGACGGGCGCTCGGCAATCGGCCATGCAGCATCCCTCGGCGACAACTGGCTGAAGCAGGAAGGCATAGAGACAGCCTTTGGGCTGGGTGGCCGCGTCGCCTTCCGCCAGATCGTCGGCGCGATGCCGCTGGATGGCGGTGATCCGCCATCGCAGGTCGAAGCCCTGCCGGGCCGCTTGCAGCTCACCTTCGCCGATGGCGGCCGGCGGGAGGCGCCGTTCGACGAAACATTCCTGCGGATCGGCCAGCCGATCTTGAAGTGACGCCGCCGCCGCCTCATTTTTGACGGGTGCGGCGGCAGAATGTCATCGAAACCATCGGGGAGATCCATGTCCGAAATCGCCCACATCGCCGCAACCCTGTTCAAGCGCGCCCATCATGCCGAGCGCTTCGTGATCGGCATCGCCGGACCGCCCGGATCTGGCAAGTCTACCTTGTCGGCGGCGCTGCACGACGTGCTGCCCGAAGGCTCAGCCGCGGTGGTGCCGATGGACGGCTTCCACTTCGACGACGCGGTACTGGCAAAGCGCGGCCTCAGTGAACGCAAAGGCGCGCCCGAGACTTTCGACTTTGCCGGCTTCGAAGTTCTGCTCAAGCGCCTGCGCGCCGCCGAGCCCGACATCGCCATCCCGGTCTTCGACCGCAGCATCGAGTTGTCGCGTGCGGCGGCGGACATCGTCTCGGCCGACGTCAAGTTCATCCTCGTCGAGGGCAACTACCTGCTGCTCGACGAGGAGCCCTGGCAACGGCTGCATCAGCTGTTCGACTTCACTATCTTCGTCGATGTGCCGCGCGAGGAGCTGGAGCGGCGGCTGGTCGAGCGCTGGCGCCAGCATGGCCGCTCGGACGCCGACGCGCGCAACTGGATCGACAGCAACGACATGCCCAACATCGATCGCGTGCTCGCCGCGCGACGCAAGGCCGATCTGGTGATCTGACCACAAGCGGAACCGAACCGCAGCATGCCCGTTGTCTCGCATCGGACGATTCGCAAATGCGCGTCCAGAAATTCACGAAACAGCGAGGCGACAGCAATGGCGACCAAGGCGAAAAAAGCTGCCCCGAAGACGGGCAAAGCACTTCAATCGAAGGTGGGCGCTGGCCCGGCGTTGGCCGAAAGATCCAAGGACGCAGCCAAGCCGGAACTCGGCAAGAGCGCGCCGAAAAAGGTGACGCCTGAAGCTGAAAAACCGGTCAAGGCGGCAACTCCGCAAAAGACCGCAGCCGAGAGGCGGCCGTCGGTGGCTACTCGGATCATGCGCAAAGTCAAGGGTGTGGCAACCGGCGTCGCCGGTTTTGCCGCCTCCGTGGTGAAGCGCGACGGCTCCAAGGCGAAAGCCAAGGCCAGCACCAAATAGCTTGACCCTGACTTGACGTTGTTGGCTACGAGCGTGCCGGAATGTTCAGCCCCGCCTGCACTGCCGGGCGGGCCAGGCCGCGCTCCAGCCATGCCCCGACATTCTCGAAGCTCTTGAAGCCGACCAGGTCGCCGGCGTCGTAGAAGCCGATCAGGTTGCGCACCCAGCCAAGCATCGAGATGTCGGCGATGGTGTAGTCGTCGTCCATGATCCACTTGCGGCCTTCGAGCCGCTTGTCGAGCACGCCGAGTAGGCGGCGCGACTCGTCGCGATAGCGCTCGAGCGGTCGCTTGTCTGATATCTCGCGGCCGGCGAATTTGTGGAAGAAGCCGAGCTGGCCGAACATCGGGCCGACAGACGCCATCTGGAAGAATACCCACTGAATGGTCTCGTAGTGGCGGGCGCGGTCGGCAGGGATCAGGCGGCCAGTCTTCTCGGCTAGATAGAGCAGGATGGCGCCCGACTCGAACAACGCCAGCGGCTTGCCGCCGGGACCGTTGGGGTCAATGATCGCCGGGATCTTGCCATTCGGGTTCAGCGCCAGGAATTCCGGCGTCCAGCTTTCATTCTTGCCGATATTGATGGCATGCGCCTCGTAGGGCAGGTCGAGCTCTTCGAGCGCGATCGACACCTTGACGCCATTCGGCGTCGGGAACGAGTAAAGCTGGATGCGGTCCGGGTGCTGCGCCGGCCAGCGGGCAGCAATCGGAAAGGGAGTGAGATCGCTCATCGACGGTTCCTCGTGGGGTGGCCGGCGTGAAGCGCACGAGCCAGAATGGTGGGGCACACAAGAGTTAGTCATGCGGACGCGCCGCATCAATATGCAGCGCACCTGTTTTGTCTCGATGACAGATTAGGCCGAAGAAGGCGCGGTCAGACCGCCTTCACCGCAACCACGGCATTGGTGCCGCCAAAGGCAAAGCCGTTGCTGATCGCAACGCGCACCGGGCGCTGCCTGGAGACATTAGGCGTGATGTCGAGATCGCAATCGGCATCGGCCTCGCGATAATTGGCGGTCGGCGGCACGATCCCTTCGCGCACGGCGTTGACGCAGGCGATCATCTCGAGCGCGCCTGAGGCGCCGAGGCAGTGGGCATGCATCGACTTTGTCGACGACACCGACAGCTTGTCGGCATGGGCGCCAAAGACACGGCGGATGGCCGCCGTTTCGATCTGGTCGTTTGCCTTGGTGCCGGTGCCATGGGCGTTGACGTAGTCGACCTCTTCCGGTGCCAGCCCAGAGTCGAGCAGGCAGGCACGCATCGCCGCGGTCGGGCCTTCGACAGTCGGCGCCACGATGTCGGAGGCGTCGCCGGACATGCCGGTTCCGGCAAGTTCGGCCAGGATCGTCGCGCCACGGGCAACCGCGTGGTCATGGGTTTCGAGCACGACCATGCCCGCGCCTTCGCCGAGAACCAGCCCTTGCCTGTCCGCGGAAAACGGACGGCAGGTGTCGGGCGCAACGACGCGCAACGCTTCCCAGCCCTTGATCACGCCCCACACCAAGGGCGCATCGGTGCCACCGGCAACGATCGCGTCGGCGCGGCCGAGCAAAAGCTGGTCCATTGCGGTGGCGAATGCATGGTTGGACGACGAGCAGGCCGAGGTGACGCCGAACACCGGCCCGCGCAGGCCAAGGTTCATGCTGACCTGGCCGGCAGCCGCACCCGGCATGACCTTCGGCACGGTGAAGATGCCGGCGCGGTTCCTGCCTTCGAGCAGGATGGCGCGGTAGTTTTCCTCGATCGCTTCCCAGCCGCAGACGCCGACGCCGACGATGGTGCCGACACGATGGGTATTGCTGTCGTCGACCACCAGGCCGGACTGACGCAATGCTTCCTTGGCCGCGATCACGGCGAGAAGGCTGAACCGGTCCATCGAAACGAGCTGCTTGCGGTCGATGCCGTGCTCGGGCAGATGCTTGATCTCGGCGCCGATGCGGATCTTGAGCTCATGCAACTCGCCATTGGTCAGCGGCCCGATGGCCGAACGGCCGGCACGCATGGCATCCCAGATGGCTGGAGCATCGGTGCCGAGACCGCACAGCCCGCCGATACCGGTGATGACGATGCGGGGTCGCTTCATCTCAGGCCGATTTTGCAATCAGGGCGCGAACGGCTTCGACCATGTCGCCGACATTCTTGAGGCTGCTCCAGGCGTCGACGGTGTTCATCTCGATCTCGATGCCGTACTCTTCCTCGAGGTCGAAGATAATCTCGGTGAGTTCGAGCGAGTGGATGCCGAGCGCGGTCAGCTCTGTGCCGAGCGTGATCTCTTCGCCACCTTCCTCAGCATGCGCCTTGATCTTGGCGATGATGTCCGTTGCCAACTGGTCGGCCATAAGTACCCTTCCCCAGAACTCTCACATTTGTCATGCCCGCGCCGCGCAGCACTTGCGCCGGGCCCGAGCCAGACCTTTCAGACGATATCGCCCCCGAATTGAGCCAAAAAGGCATCCCTGTATAGAAAGCGAAACGCGAGGAGGCAACAAGCTTGTATATCGACAATTCCGCCTGTGCGGCTAACCTTGGGGCACCATGACTTCAGGCATATCATCGTCCGTCCAGGCGGACGCAGCGGCAATTTCGACGCAGCGCGTGGCGGCGCGCGGCCGCATCGAGATCGATCACCGTGCCGGCCGCAGCCGCCTCGCCCGCCTCTACCAGGATGGCGCTGCCAAGATCAGGCTGCCCGAGACAGGCGCCGATCCGCTCGAAGCCGTGCTGATCAATATGGCCGGCGGGCTGACCGGCGGCGACAGGCTCGGCTGGGAGGTTTCGGTCGGCGCGAGCGCACGCGCCGTCATCACAACCCAAGCCTGCGAGAAGGTCTACCGCGCGCTTACCGACCGTGCCGAGGTCGAGGTTCGCCTGTCGGTCGGCGCCGGCGGTTACCTCGGCTGGCTGCCGCAGGAAACGATCACTTACGATCGCTCCGCCTTTTCACGCAGGCTCGACGCCGACCTGGCAGTGGGTGCCGAGGCGCTGATCGTCGAAGCGACCGTCTTCGGCCGCAGCGCCATGGGCGAGCGCGTCGAAAGCGGCACGTTCCGCGACCGGTGGCGCGTCAGGAGCGCGGGCCGGCTCATCCACGCCGAAGATTTCTCCGTCGGACCAGAGATCGAAGCAACGCTCGGCCGAAAGGCATCGAGCGGCGGGCGCATCGCCATGGCAACGCTGCTGCTCGTCTCCGAACGCAGCGAACATCTGCTGGAGCCGGCGCGGCAAATTGTCGGCGACGACGGCGGCGCCAGCTTCTGGTCGGTCGGGCCAACTGGCAAGCTTCTTGCGAGGCTTTACGCCGGGGACGGCTACACGCTACGGAAACGACTCATGCCGCTGGTCGCCCTGCTCAATGGACAGGCAGGCCTGCCCAGATTGTGGTCACTCTAAGAATTTCGGTGCGCGAATGAACCTGACGCCAAGGGAAAAGGACAAGCTTCTGATCGCCATGGCGGCAATGGTCGCGCGCCGGCGTCTGGAGCGCGGCGTCAAGCTCAACCATCCCGAAGCCGTGGCACTGATTTCCGACTTCATCGTCGAGGGCGCCCGCGACGGCCGCTCGGTCGCCGAGCTGATGGAAGCAGGCGCTCACGTCATCACCCGCGCCCAGGTCATGGATGGAATTGCCGAGATGATCCACGACGTCCAGGTCGAAGCCACGTTTCCCGACGGCACCAAGCTCGTCACCGTCCACGAACCTATCCGCTGAGGCCGCCATGCTCGAACTGCGCCCGAATTGCGAATGCTGCGACCGCGACCTGCCGCCCGAGGCGACGAACGCCGTCATCTGCACCTTCGAATGCACCTTCTGCAGCGACTGCGCGGAAGGCGTGCTCTCGGGCAGCTGCCCCAATTGCGGCGGCGATTTTTCGGCTCGGCCGATCCGGCCCGCGGCCATGCTTGCGAAATATCCTGCTTCGACCAGGCGCGTGCTGAAAGCCGAAGGCTGCGCGTCGAAATCCGCCGCCTGATTGCCCTGAACGAAAGGTTATCAACGATGCTCAAGCGTCTCGCTGTCGCCCTCTCCTTGATGTCTTTGTCGGTCGCACCCGCCTTCGCCCACCTCAATCCGGATGAGCACGGCTCGCTGCTCGCCGGCGTGTCGCATCCGCTGTTCGGCATGGACCACATCCTCGCCATGGTGGCCGTCGGCCTGTGGGCTGCCCTGCTCGGCGGCCGCGCTTTGTGGCTGGTGCCCGCGGCGTTCGTCGGCACCATGGCTCTGGGCTTCGGGGCTGCCATCGCCGGCGCGCCGCTGCCCTTCGTCGAACCCTTCATCCTCGCTTCCGTCGTGGTGATCGGCCTGCTTGCCGCGATCGCGCTCAAGGTGCCGACATGGGCGGGCATGTTGATGGTCGGCGTCTTTGCCTGCTTCCATGGCCACGCCCATGGCGGCGAACTCGGTTCGGCCGGCGCGCTCAGCTTCGGCATCGGTTTTGCGCTGTCGACGGCGCTGCTGCATGCCGCCGGCGTCGGTCTTGGCCTCGGTATCGGTCGCGCCTTCGGCAGCGACACCGGCCGTCTCGTCACCCGCATCGCCGGCGCTGCGACAGCGCTCGGCGGCCTCTGGCTGGCGCTCGGAGCGTGAGACCCATGATCCCGGGCGAAATTATTGCAGCCGAAGGCTCGATCGAACTCAACAAGGGCCGGCCGACGGTAACGCTCAAGGTCGCCAATACGGGCGACCGGCCGATCCAGGTCGGCAGCCACTTTCATTTCTACGAGACCAACAACGGCCTGAAATTCAACCGCGAGCAGGCGCTCGGCATGCGGCTCGACATTGCCGCCGGCACCGCCGTGCGCTTCGAGCCGGGCCAGGAGCGCGACGTGACGCTGGTGCCCTATGGCGGCAAGCGCGAGGTCTATGGTTTCCAGAAGAAGGTGATGGGTAAACTCTGATGCCTGCACAAATCTCCCGCGCCTCCTATGCCAAGATGTTCGGCCCGACCGTCGGCGACAAGGTCCGGCTCGCCGACACCGAACTGTTCATCGAGGTCGAGAACGACTTCACCATATATGGCGAGGAAGTGAAGTTCGGCGGCGGCAAGGTCATCCGCGACGGCATGGGCCAGAGCCAGCTGAGCCGCGCCCAGGGCGCCGTCGACTGTGTCATCACCAATGCCGTGATCCTCGACCACACCGGCATCTACAAGGCCGATGTCGGCCTCAGGGACGGGCGCATCGCCGCGATCGGCAAATCAGGCAACCCCGACACCCAGCCAGGCGTCACCATCATTATCGGACCGGGCACCGAGGTCATTGCCGGCGAAGGCAAGATCCTGACCGCCGGCGGCATCGACACCCACATCCACTTCATCTCGCCGCAGCAGGTCGACGAGGCGCTGAACTCGGGCGTCACCTGCATGGTCGGCGGCGGCACCGGACCAGCGCACGGCACGCTCGCCACCACCTGCACGCCGGGACCATGGAACATCGCCCGCATCATCCAGGCCTTCGACGGCCTGCCGATGAACATCGGCGTCTTCGGCAAGGGCAACGCCTCGCTGCCCGGCGCGCTGGAAGAGATGGTGCTGGCCGGCGCCTGCGGCCTCAAGCTGCACGAGGACTGGGGTTCGACGCCGGCGGCCATCGACACCTGCCTGTCCGTCGCCGACGCCTATGACATCCAGGTGGCGATCCACACCGATACGCTCAACGAGGGCGGTTTCGTCGAGGACACGGTCGGCGCCTTCAAGGGCCGCACCATCCATTCCTTCCACACCGAAGGCGCCGGCGGCGGCCATGCCCCTGACATCATCAAGGTCTGCCAGTACCCGAACGTCATCCCGGCCTCGACCAACCCGACGCGCCCCTACACCGTCAATACCATCTCCGAACATCTCGACATGCTGATGGTCTGCCATCATTTGTCGCCGTCGATCCCCGAAGACATCGCCTTCGCCGAAAGCCGCATCCGCAAGGAGACGATCGCCGCCGAGGACATCCTGCACGACCTCGGCGCGTTCTCGGTGATCTCATCCGACAGCCAGGCGATGGGCCGTGTCGGCGAGATGATCATCCGGACCTGGCAGACGGCCGACAAGATGAAGCGCCAGCGCGGCGCGCTGCCTGGGGAGAAGGGCAACAACGACAATTTCCGCGCCCGCCGCTACATCGCCAAATACACCATCAACCCGGCTATCGCGCATGGCATGTCGCACGAGATCGGCTCAATCGAAGTCGGCAAGCGTGCCGATCTCGTCTTGTGGAACCCGGCCTTCTTCGGCGTGAAACCCGACATGGTCCTGCTCGGCGGCTGGATCGCCACCGCCGCCATGGGCGATCCCAACGGCTCGATCCCGACGCCGCAGCCGAGCCACTACCGCCCGATGTTCGGTTCCTTCGGCAAGGCGCTGACCAACAGCTCGATCACCTTCGTCTCGAAGGCCGGGCTGGAGGGCGGCCTGCGCGACCGCATCGGCGTGGCAAAAGAGATGGTGGCGGTGGAAAATACCCGTGGCGGCATCGGCAAGCGCTCGATGATCCTCAATGATGCCATGCCTGAGATTGACGTCGACCCCGAGACCTACGAGGTCCGCGCCGACGGCGAGCTGCTCACTTGCGAGCCGGCGACGGTGCTGCCCATGGCGCAGCGCTACTTCCTGTTCTAGCTTCAGGCTTGCGATGAGGAGGCCGCGATGAAGCTCGAAATGATCCAGTTGGACGCCTTCACCGACACGGTTTTTTCGGGCAATTCGGCCGCCGTCGTGTTCCTCGCGGCCTGGCTGCCCGATCAGGTGCTCCAGGGCATCGCCCTGGAGAACAACCTCGCCGAGACGGCCTTCCTCAAGCCCAGCCACGATGGCTGGGACATCCGCTGGTTCACGCCCACCGACGAGGTCCCGTTCTGCGGCCACGCCACGCTGGCCTCGGCCTGCGCGCTTCATTTGCGCAAGGGCATCGAGCGGACCATGCGCTTCTCCACCCGCGAGGTCGGCGATCTCCTCGTCACACCGCAGGGTGGCGGCTATCGCATGGACATCCCACGCTTCGACGCCGACTTCGCCATCCCGGACGATGCGCTGGTCAACGGCCTGCGCGATCACCGCTGGGTGCAGTTGTTCCGCAACCGTGAGAACTACTTCGTTGAGCTAACGTCCGAAGCTGTGCTGCGCGCCTACCAGCCCGACCTGCCACGCATCGCCGAACTCGGATCGTTCGGCCTGTGCATCACGGCGCGCGGCAATGAATGCGATCTCGTCTCGCGCTACTTCGCCCCCGGCGCCGGCATCCCGGAGGATCCGGTTACCGGCTCGACGCATGCCACGCTTGCCCCCTACTGGGCTGAAAAGCTCGGCAAGACCATCCTTTCAGCGCGCCAGCTGTCGCCCCGCGGCGGTGTGCTCGGCTGCGAAGTCGCCGGCGACAGGATGTTCCTCACCGGCCAGGCAGTGATCTACATGGACGCCACGATCCACCTTGCCTGAGCAGTCCTGCCGCCAAGGAACCGCCCGCGACCTGATGCCACGCCGGCAGCGCTGGAACCACCTCCAGCCAGTTGGTATTGAGCCGCCGCTAGCTAAAAATTCGGCAGGATTCCCCGAGCCCAAGATCGGGGACCCTGCTTTCTTGGAAATGGAGTTTCAAATGATCGGCAAGAACGTTCCTGCTGTCACCTTCCGCACGCGCGTGCGCGACGAGGCCGTCGGCGGCCCGAACCCCTTCCGCTGGGAAGACAAGTCTTCGGCCGACTATTTTGGCGGCAAGCGCGTCGTGCTGTTCTCGCTGCCGGGCGCCTTCACGCCGACCTGCTCGACCTACCAGCTGCCCGATTTCGAGAAGCTGCATGGCGAGTTCCAGGCCGAAGGCATCGACGAGATCTATTGCGTCTCGGTCAACGACGCCTTCGTCATGAACGCATGGGGCAAGTCGCAGAACCTCGACAAGGTCAAGCTGATCCCGGATGGCTCGGGTGAATTCACCCGCAAGATGGGCATGCTGGTTGCCAAGGACAATGTCGGCTTCGGCATGCGCTCCTGGCGCTACGCCGCCGTCATCAGTAACGGCCGCATCGAAAAGTGGTTCGAGGAAGAAGGTTTCGCCGACAATTGCGACAGCGACCCCTATGGCGTCTCCTCGCCGCAGAACATTCTTGAGGCGCTGAAGAACGACGACGTCGCCGAAGCCGCATAAGCTTCACCGTCTTTGCTTGATACAAACCCCGGCCGCGAAAGCGCGCCGGGGTTTTTTGTGTCACGGCGTGCTCACGGCAACGTCTATTGGCTGGACAGCTGAATCGGCGCACGATGCTCTCTCCTACCCCGCCGTGAAAACCTTCCCGGAACCGACAATGCCCGCATTCGACCATCCCAGGAGCGTCCCATGACGCCCGAAATCCCGGCCGAGGTCTTCCCGCATATCCGCATCGTCATGGGCATGATCATCGGCCTGGGCATGGCGCGGCTTCTGTCGGGCGTCGCCCGCATCGTCCAGCATCCCGACCAGTACAGGCTCTATCCGGTGCACCTCGCCTGGGTTGCGTCGCTGCTTCTGACGCTGGTGCATTTCTGGTGGTGGGAATTCGGCCTCTACGCCGTCCCGAACTGGACCTTCGGCACGTACCTGTTCATCCTCGGCTACGCGATCGCGCTGTTCCTGCTGTGCGCGCTGCTCTTCCCAGACTCGATGCAGGACTATAAAAGCTACGAGGACTTCTTCTACTCGCGTCGCGCCTGGTTCTTCGGCCTCCTGGCCATGACCTATCTGCTCGACATCATCGACACCTTGATCAAGGGCGAGGCGCATTTCGCCCATTTCGGCGGCGAGTATCTGATCCGCACGCCGATCCTGGTGGCACTTTGCCTCATCGCCATCGCCACCCCGAGCAGGCGATATCATCTGGCATTCGTGACAGCTACTTTGCTGTATCAGATATCGTGGATCTGGCGGCTGTTCGACACCATCGTCTGACCCGCCGCCGGCTCCACCACCACGCCACAGGAACAACGACCCATGCTGCGCGCAACCAAGATCATCCGTGCCGACGTCACAGCAGGCGCGCAGCCCTTCGACGTCGCCGTGCTCGACCATGACGAGCGCCACATCAGGCGCCGTGCCATCGCGCTCTCCAATGGCGAACGCGTGCTTGTCGACCTGCCCGAGCCGGTCGTGCTCGAAACCGGCGACCTCGTGCTTCTGGAAGACAATCGCACCGCCAGCATCGTCGCCGCCGAGGAGGAGCTCTACGATATCCGCGCCCGCGACGCCGTCCACCTGACGCAGCTCGCCTGGCACATCGGCAACCGCCATCTCGCCGCTGCCATCTCAGTCGATCGCATCCTCATCCTGCGCGACCATGTCATCAAGGCGATGCTGGAAGGGCTGGGCGCTACCGTCACCGACATCCTCGCCCCCTTCGAGCCGGTGCGCGGCGCCTATTCCGGCCATGGAAATCACGGTCATCACCACGAGCACGGCCATTCACATGGGCACGACCATAAGCACGACCATGCTCATCACCACGACCATGGCGACCACCATCATCACCACCATGACTGAGCGCGGCAATGCCTCGCTGTTGCGGCTGATGGCGTGGCTGTCACCGGCCTTTCCAGTCGGCGGCTTTTCCTACAGCCACGGCCTCGAACAAGCCGTACATGATAATCTGATCGCCAGCCGCGACGACCTCGCAGCATGGCTGACTGCGCTCGCCGAGATCGGCTCGGGCTGGAACGACGCGGTGCTGTTCGCCGAAAGCTGGCGCCGCGCCGCTACCGACGGCGACCTGCGCGAGGTAGCGGAACTCGCCGAAGCATTGGCCGGCTCGCGCGAGCGCCACATGGAATCGATGCTACAGGGCGAGGCCTTCCTCAGCGCCGCCGCTGCTTGGCCGCATCCTGTCATCGCGCGGCTTCCGGCCGAGTGCCCCTATTGCGTCGCCGTCGGCGCCGTCGCCGGCGCCCATGGCATAACGCTGGAATATGCGCTGGCCGCCTGGCTGCAGGCTTTCTCCACCAATCTCATTCAGGCGGCAATCCGGCTAAGCGTCATCGGCCAGACGGCTGCAACCAGCATCATTGCCGGCTTCGAGCCTGTGGCGCTCGGTGTGGGCGCCCGTGCGGCAGTATCGACCCTCGACGATCTGGGGTCCGCCGCCCTAACCTCCGACATCATGGCGATGCGCCACGAGACCCAACATTCGAGACTGTTCCGCTCATGACCGTCCTCGCCTTCGCCCTCGCCGCCGTGCTCTATTTGATTGCCTCGATCCATGCCTATTGGGGGCTTGGCGGCGTCTGGCCGGGCACCGATCAGGCTTCCTGCGCCCGTACCGTCGTCGGCGCGCTCGGCATCGAGACGATGCCCTCGCCCGTCGCCAGCTTCGCCGTCACTGCCTGCCTTATCGTTGCGACGCTGTGGCCGCTGGCGCTTGTCGGCATCTTTGCCACGCCATTCCCCAAGGTAGGCCTCGCCGCCTCGGCGCTGATGGTCGCGCTGGTGTTCCTCGGCCGCGGCATTGCCGGCTTCACGCCAGCATGGCGCAGGCTTACGCCCGAGATGCCATTCGCCCGGCTCGACCGGCAGTATTATTCACCGCTGTGCCTCGCCATCGGCGCGGGTTTCGTTATCCTTGCCATCTCAGGATTCCAGTCATGACCTCGAAAAACGGCCCGCTTCGCATCGGCATCGGCGGCCCCGTCGGCTCGGGCAAGACGACGCTGACCGAAAAGCTGTGCAAGGCACTGCGCGACGAGTTCTCCATCGCGGTGGTCACCAACGACATCTATACCAAGGAAGACGCGATGATGCTGGCCCGCCTGCAGGCGCTGCCGGAAGAGCGCATCATGGGCGTGGAGACGGGCGGCTGCCCGCATACCGCCATCCGCGAGGACGCCTCGATCAATCTGCAGGCGATCGCCGAGATGAACAGGAAGTTCCCCGACCTCGACATCGTCTTCATCGAATCGGGCGGCGACAATCTGGCAGCGACCTTCTCGCCCGACCTTGCCGACATCACGCTCTATGTCATCTCGGTCTGCCAGGGCGAAGAGATTCCGCGCAAGGGCGGCCCCGGCATCACCCGCTCCGACTTCCTGGTCATCAACAAGAGCGACCTTGCACCTTATGTGAACGTCAATCTCGAGGTCATGGAAGGCGACGCCGCCCGCCAGCGCGGCAAGCGTCCGTTCGGCTTCACCGACCTGTCGCGCGGCAAGGGGCTGGAAGCGGTCATCGACTTCATCGTCGAGAATGGCGGGCTGAGGCTGGACCAGCCGATTTCAGCCTGAGCCGATGTTGCCGTGCCAGTCATGACGCGGCATTCTTCCTGTCAGCGCATCGCCCCGATGCCGGCAACGGCCTTGGGAAAGTACGATGCGCCAGCAAATTGCGAGGGAGGAACAAATGCCCGTCACCCAGCTCAAGCAGACCAATCTGCCGTTCTACGAAGAGCGCGTCGACCTCGCCTGCGCCTTCCGCTGGACGGCGCGGCTCAATATGCACGAAGCGGTGGCCAACCATTTCTCGCTTGCCGTCAACGACGACGGCTCGAAGTTCCTGATGAATCCCAACCAGGTGCACTTCTCGCGCATCAATGCGAGCGATCTGCTTTTGATCGACGCCAACGACCCCGAGACGATGAGCGGCCCCAACGCGCCCGACCCGACCGCCTGGGGCCTGCATGGCGCTGTCCACCGCAACTGCGCGCACGCGCGTTGCGTCATGCATGTCCATTCGATCCACGCCACGGTGCTGGCCTCGCTTGCCGATTCCACCCTGCCGCCGATCGACCAGAACACGGCGATCTTCTTCCGCCGCCATGTCGTCGACGGCCATTATGGCGGGCTCGCCTTCGAGGAAGAGGGCGAACGCTGCTCGCAGCTGCTCGCCGACCCCAAGGTCAAGGTGATGATCATGGGCAATCACGGCGTCATGGTCATCGGCGACAGCGTCGCCGATACCTTCAACCGGCTCTATTATTTCGAGCGCGCCTGCGAGACTTACATCAAGGCTCTGTGGACCGGCCGTCCTCTGCGCACGCTATCCGATGAGACCGCCGAAAAGGCAGCGCTCGAGCAGGAAGACTATCCCGGCCAGGCCGAGCGCCACCTCGCCGAGCTCAAGGCGATCCTCGATGAGCAGGAGCCGGTGTACCGAAACTGAGAGGCGGGTTTTGGTTCGTCATCGTATGATCGCCGAGGTTACGGCATGGATGCGGGGTCTCCGCAGTCGTTTCACTCCTGCTCCGCCCGAGGATGACGAATTTGAGATGACGGCTATGCCATTCACCGTCGTTGGGAGTTAGCCACGAGGGCTAGCTAGTCCAGCCCGAGCAGCGCCCTGACCTCTTCGGCGCTGTGCGCCACAAGCGCACCCGCCGGGCCATCGATCTTGTCTTGCGGCCAGAAGATGGTGCGCATGCCGGCGGCAACGCCTGCCATGGCGCCGGTGATGCTGTCTTCCATGACAGCCGTGTCGGCAGGATCGATGCCGGTGAGATAAGCGGCGCGGAGATAGGGTTCGGGATCAGGCTTGCCGAGACGCACGTCGTTGCGGCTGATCGTTTTCATCGTCGGCTCATGCATGCCGACGGCCTGCAGATTGGCCTCGACCACCATGCGGTCCGAATTGGAGACGATCGCCTGGACCACACCCTTTGCCTCCAGATCGCGGAAGATTTCCATCGCGCCCTCGCGCGGAAGCAGGTCCGGCGCACGGCCCATATAGTGATCGTATTTGAGGGCGATCCAATCGTCGAATTCGAGGGCGAGGCCGAACTTGTCGCGCAACACTTCATAGACCGGCCGCGCCGCCTGGCCGACGACACGCGCGTGCAGGTCGGCGGGCGGCTCGATGCCGACGCTGCGCAGCGCCGAAACAAGCGATTCCTCGTGCAGCGGCTCGCTGTCGATCAGCGTGCCGTCCATGTCCCAATACACTGCCTTCGGCGTCATATGACCGGTCCCTGTTCACCCCTTTGCTCATAGGAGCTTTGGCGGAGGAAATGAACCGTTGATATGACCTAGCGAAACACATGCGCGTGCGGAGGCTCAAACCCGCCGGCCGCAAGTATCCTTGCCGTCGATGTAGCCGACGTCGCGCTGGAGGTGATCCGGCAGGTCGCGGAAGTCCAGCACGCGTTTGCGCGAACGCAGCCCGAAGGCCGCAGCCAGACGTGCGGTCCAGCCGATCTGCTCGCAATGGAAAAGGCTTGCCTGTGCCGTGGCCATGATCGTCATCCTTTTGAGACGCTTGAAATGTGCTGATGTCTTGGCCTAGATATTGGTCTGGAATGATTGACTTTTCCAATTGAACATCGATCACAACCCATTAAATGGCCTTATGTATCGGAGTGCGTGAAATGCCGCTTCAGCTACCGCCTTTGACCGCGATCAGGGTGTTCGAAGCCGCCGCCCGGCAGGGCAGTTTCACCAAGGCCGCGGCCGAGCTCGGCATGACCCAGGCCGCCGTCAGCTACCAGATCAAGCTGCTCGAAGAGCGTGTTGGCGCGCCTTTGTTCCTGCGCAAACCGCGCCAGGTGGTGCTGACCGAGGTCGGCAGCCGCATGGTGCCTATGGTGACCGAGGCATTTGGCCTGTTGAGCGAGGCCTATCAGGTGGCGCGCGCCGGCTCCGGCGGCACGCTCGGCATTTCGACCGTCCACACCTTCGCGTCGAACTGGCTGGCCCCCCGCATCGGCTCGTTCCAGCTGCGCCACCCCAACATCGCCGTCCGCCTCGACACCTCGAGCTACCTCGTCGATTTCTCGCGCGAGGAGATGGATATCGGCATCCGATCCGGCTCAGGCAAATGGCCTGGGCTTGCCGCCCATTTTTTGCTGCGCTCGCAATTTTCGCCCATGCTCAGCCCGCGCCTTGCCGAGAGCATCGGCGGGATCAAGGAGCCGGCGGACCTGCTCAAGCTCAGGATCCTCAACCCCGCCGACATCTGGTGGAAGGACTGGTTCGCAAAGGCCAATGTGCCGGCGGACGCTCTCGACAGGATGCCAGATACCAGCCTGGGTTCGCAGGCCGCCGAGGCCAATGCCGCCATAGCCGGCCAGGGCGTGACGGTCCTGACCACGGCGCTGTTCACCGCGGAACTGGCCGAGGGCCGGCTGATCCAGCCGTTTGAACTCACCGCCCATGGCGGCGACTACTGGCTGGTCTATCCCGAGGGGCGCCGCAACGTGCCCAAGATCCGGGCTTTCCGCGAATGGATCATGGCCGAGCTCAATTGCCCCCCGGATGCGACAGGCGACTGACAGCACAGGCCAGCCCACCTCTGCTGGCATAATCCTTGGTCTTCGTGACAGCTTGCCACAACTCACACTTTCGGTCACAAACGGCGCCACGACGCGCCAAAAGGGCGGATTTCGTCGTCAAAACTTGCGATATCGACGCCAATGAGCCGCGATATCGCCACCGAAAGACGAAAAACCATGTCTGCGATCGCAACCGGCGCGCAATCACCGGCCACTCCTTGGCGCGACGAACTTCGCGCCATGCTGGCGCTTGCCTGGCCGATGATCCTCACCAATCTCGCCCAGACCGCGATGACGGCGACCGACGTGATGATGCTCGGCAGGCTGGGTCCCGATGCGCTTGCCGCCGGCGCGCTCGGCTCCAACCTCTATTTCGCGCCGCTGATCTTCGGCCTCGGCCTGATGTATGCAACCTCGCCGATGATGGCGGCCGAGCTTGGCCGCAAGCGCCATTCGGTGCGCGACGTCCGCCGCACCGTGCGCCAGGGCCTGTGGCTCGCCGTCCTCATCTCGATCCCGATCTGGGCCCTGTTGTGGTACGCCGAGGACATCCTGCTCGCCATGGGCCAGGAACCCAAGCTCGCCGAGCAGGCCGGCATCTACGTCCACCACCTGCAATGGGCGGCCTTGCCGTTTTTCGGTTACATCGTGCTGCGCTCGTTCATCTCGGCGCTGGAGCGCCCCGGCTGGGCGCTGGTCATCATGGCGATCGCGGTGGCGGCCAACGCGCTCGGCAACTGGCTTCTGGTATTCGGCAAATGGGGCTTCCCCGAGATGGGCATCGCCGGCTCCGGCCTTGCCACCAGCATCGCCAGCGGCATGATGTTCGTCGGCATGGCGGCCGTCGTGATGATGGAAAAGAAGTTCCGCCGCTACCACCTGTTCGGCCGCTTCTGGCGCGCCGACTGGCCGCGCTTCAGGGCGCTGCTCAAGCTCGGCTTGCCGATCTCCGGCATCCTCGCCTTCGAGGTGACGATCTTCAACGCCGCGGCATTCCTGATGGGGCTTATCAGCTCGTCCTCACTCGCCGCGCACGCCATCGCGCTGCAGATCTGCTCGGTCACCTTCATGATCCCGCTCGGTCTCGGCCAGGCCGTCACTGTGCGCGTCGGGCTGGCTTACGGCGCCAAGGACCGCGACGGTATCACGCGTGCCGGCTGGACGGCCTATGTACTCGGCGTAGGCTTCATGGCGCTGATGGCGCTGGTGATGGTGTTCTGGCCGCACCTGCTGATCTCGGCCTTCATCGACGTCAGCGACCCGGCGAATGCGCAGGTGATCGGTCTTGCGGTCAGCTTCCTGGTCTTCGCAGCGCTGTTCCAGGTGGTCGACGGCGCCCAGGCGGTATCGGCCGGGCAGCTGCGCGGGCTGCAGGATACGAAGGTGCCGATGATCCTCGCTGCCATCGGCTACTGGGGCATCGGCCTGCCGCTTGGCGTGCTGCTCGCCTTCCATTTCGGCTTCGAGGGCCGCGGCATCTGGATCGGCCTGTTCTCCGGCCTGGCGGTGGTGTCGGTGCTGCTGTTGTGGCGCTGGCTCAGGCGCGACCGCCTCGGCCTGATGCACAAGCCGGTGATCTGACGGGCGCTCAGTGCCCGTCTAGAGTGGTTCCGCGCCGTTCTTCGAATCGCGGAACCCCTCTATATTCTCGTATCTGCGCAATTCCGGACGGAAAACCGCTACGCACTTTTCCTGGAATTGCTCTAAGCCGCCGCCACCGACACCCGGTTGGCTACCCATTTGCCGGCCGCATTGATGATGCGGTCGGGATCGCTGTAGCTTTGCCGCAAGAGGCTCTCATAGACCGCACCCTCGGCGGCACGGTCCAGCGGTGTGGCCGAGCCGGTCATCGCCTGCAGCGCCTCGCCAAGTGCCGCCACAGCACCCGACCCCTCGTCGAATTGCGCCTTCTTGCGCCAGACGAGATCGTGCGGCAGCAGGTCGGCGCAGGCCTTGCGCAGGATCCACTTTTCCGTCGTCGGCCCGGTGCTTTCGGGTGAGGCCGGATCGGTGCGCCTGAGCTTCAGCGTCGCCGGAATGCTCTGGGCGAAACCGATCAGCTCTCGGTCAAGGAACGGCGTGCGCGCCTCCAGGCTCTCGGCCATGGTGACGCGGTCGACGCGCTGCAGATTGATGTTGTGCATGGTGCCGAGCGACCGCGTCAGCTCGTCGGCCAGTTCGCGCGGCCGGTCGACATAGGCGTGATGATAGGTGTAGCCGGCAAACAGCTCGTCGGCGCCCTCGCCCGTCAGTACCGCCTTGACATGTCGCCGCGCCAGCCTGGCGGCGAAATGCGTCGGCACCGCCGAGCGCACCAGGTCGATGTCGGCGCTTTCGAGATGATAGATGACATGCGGCAGGACGCGGGCGACCTCTTCAGGCGTAAACGCATGCTCGTAGTGTTCGGTGCCGAGATAGTCGGCCACCCGCCGGGCGGCAATCAGGTCAGGGCTGCCGGCGAGGCCGACGGAAAAGGTCTTCAGCCGCTTCGGCGACTGCCTTGCGGCGATCGCGGCGATGAGCGAGCTGTCGAGCCCGCCCGACAGGAACGAGCCGACCTCGACGTCGGCGACCATCCACTTGGCGACCGCCTCCTCCAGCACCAGCCTGAGCTCGCGCCAGGTCAGCTCTTCGTCGATACCGGGTTCCGGGTCGGCGGCGCCTTGCGGCATGCGATACCAGCGCCGCATGCCGGCCTGGCTGTCGAACATGGCGCCAGGTGCGAGCGCCTCGATCTTTGCGGCATCCACGCCGTCGAAGGCCTTGAGCTCGGAGGCGAAGGCCAGCCCCTCGCCGATATGGGCGACATAGAGCGGCTTGATGCCGAGCGCGTCGCGCGCCGCGATGATGCGATCCGGCGTTGCCAGAACGAAGGCGAACATGCCGTCGAGCCGCGACACCCAGCGCAGCGTATTGTTGCGGAAGAGATGCAGCACGGTCTCGCTGTCGCTGCGGGTCTGGAAGGCGGCCTCGCCGAGGATCGCCCTGAGGTCGGTATGGTTGTAGATCTCGCCGTTGACGACCAGGATGTTGTCGCCCTGGTAGATCGGCTGGGCGCCGTTGTCGGGGCCTATTATCGCGAGCCTTGCATGCGCCATGACGACGGGAATGTTCTTCGGTCGCAGCACCTCCAGCGCGTCGGGGCCGCGATGTTCCATCTTGCGGATCATCCGCGAGGCCAGCTGCTCGTCGTCGAGGTTCCAGAGGCACACAAATCCGCACATGGCGCTTCGCTCCCGCATGGCCGCCAGCGTCTTGGCCGGCATGAAAGCGATGCTAGGAGCGCCAGCCACGAGGCGCGACAACCCGGCGACTGGCAATTGTCACTCAGGCGACACCGGCCAAAGGTGTGGCGCTGGCCGTTGCAGGCGGATCAGGTCTCCGAGGACATTGCGCCCAAGAGCCGCCTGATGTCGCCGAATTTGGCGATCAAGCCGAACACCAGTGCCGCCACGGCGACGAAAAACACCGACACCGAGGCCATCGTCGGCGTGTAGCCATAGCGCAGGGCGTTGAAGATCTTGATCGGTAGCGTCTCCAGCGTGAAGCCGATGGTCATGTAGGCAACGATGTACTCGTTGAGCGACAGGACGAAGGCGAAGGCGTATCCCGAGACGAGGTAGGGCCGGATCAGCGGCAGCACCACCGTCTTCAGCACTGTGCGGTCGTCGGCGCCCATCGTCGCCGCCGCCTCGACCAGTGAACGGTCGATGGAGGCGAAGCCGAGCGACAGCGTCACCAGCGGCAGGGTGACAAAGAAGATCGCGTGGCTGATGACAGCCGTCCAGGGTTGGCCATAGAAGCCTGACGTCGCCCAGAAGGTGAGCATGCCGAGTGCGGTGATGACCGGCGGGAGGATGAATGGAGCGAGCCCGAGGATCTGGAACACGTTGGCCCATGGCGCTATGCGCCGCCACAGGAACCATGCAAGTGGCAGCGCGATGGCAACCGCAAGTGCCGCCGCAGTCACCGCCAGCGACAGCGAGGCGAACAGCGCCTTGCGCCATTCCGGATCGGCGAAGATCTGCGCGTACCAGGCCAGCGAGAAGCCTTTCGGCGGAAAGGCCAGATCCTGCTTTTCGTTGACCGACACGCCGGCAACGACAATCAGCGGTGCTGCCAGGAACAAGGCGACGGCGAAGAAATAGAGCCGGCGAAAGAATGTCTGTATCACAGCGCGTTCTCCCTACGTCCGACGAGCAGAGTGAGCCCGACAAGTGCCAGCGACATCAGCACCAAAAACACCGCCATCGCAGCCGCAAACGGCATGTTGGACTGGTAGATGGCCTGGTCGGTGATCAACACCGACAACGTCCAGTGCGACGGCCGGCCAAGGATCTGCGGCAGCAGATAGGAGCCGAGCGCGAACACGAAGACCATGATCAGCGTCGCGACGATGGTGTTGCGCAGCGCCGGCACGACGACGTTCATGAACGCCCTTACAGGCGAGGCGCCGAGCGTGCGCGCCGCCTCCAGCAAGGTCGGGTCGAGCCGCACCAAAGCGGGATAGAGCACCAGGATGGTGTAGGGCAGTGCCTGATAGACCATGCCGGTCAGCACCGCCCAGATGCTTGGCGTCAGCGCCACCGGCTCACTCATCAGGCCAATCGCCACGAACAAATTGGTGATGCCGGCGGTCCGTGTAAACAGCGTCGACCAGGCAAAGCCGATGATGACCTCCGACAACGAAAGCACCGACAGCAGGCAGACCAGCCAGACCGTTTGCACCTTTCGCGGCCGCTTGGTGAGCAGATAGGTGAAGGGAAAGGCGATGACCACGCAGCAGATCGCCACCATCACCGCCAGCACCAGCGAGAAGCCCAGCACCTTGGCGAAGAACAGGCTTAGGAAGCGGGCATAATTGTCGAAGACAAAGTCGGGCGTATAGAAGCCCGAGGGATCACGCTGGAAGAAGCTGACGGCGATCATCGTCGAGAACGGCACGACGAAAAAGACGATCAGCATCAGCCCGGGAAAGAACAGCGGGCTGTAGTCGGCCAGCGATTTTGGCGCCTCGCGTTTCATGACTTGAGCACCACGCAGGCTTCCGCCGGCAGGATCAGACCTACCTGCTGACCGGCCACCACTTCGGGCCGTTGGCGCGGCGTGGCCACCGCAATGATGGTCTTGCCGCCTGTTTCAACGAAGGTCTCGATCGTGCCGCCAAGATCGCGCACGAAAGTCACCGTGCCTGATATGGCGTCGCCGCCGACAGGGCCGAGATGCACGTCTTCGGGCCGGATCGACACCGAGGCCTTGGACAGGCCTTCGGGCATCGTCAGATTGGGAATGGCCTGGCCGAGCACCGAGACGCGGCCAAGCCGGTCGGCGGTCACGTCGAGCAGGTTGGTCATGCCGATGAAGTCGGCGACGAAGGCGTCGGCCGGCTTGCGGTAGATCTCGATCGGCGGTGCGGCCTGCAGGATCTTGCCGTTGCCCATGACGACGACCAGGTCGGCCATGGTCATCGCTTCGCGCTGGTCGTGGGTGACGACGAAGGTGGTGATGCCCAAGCGCTGCTGCAGCTGGCGCAATTCGACCTGCATCGCCTCGCGCAGCTTGGCATCGAGCGCCGACAGCGGTTCGTCGAGCAGGAACAGCTTCGGCGACAGTGCGAGTGCGCGGGCAATGGCCACGCGCTGGCGCTGGCCACCCGACAGCTTGGCGACGGGCCGATCGGCGAAGCCGGTCAGATGGATGAGCTTCAAAAGCTCGTCGGAGCGCTTCTTCTGCTCGTCGCGCGAAGCGCCCCGAATGCGCAAGGGATAGGCGATGTTGTCGCCGACCGACAGATGCGGAAACAGCGCCAGCGACTGGAACACCATGCCGAGGTTGCGCTTGTGGGTCGGTACCGGCGTGATGTCGGTGCCGTCGAGCAGGATCGCGCCGCTCGAGGGATCCTCGAGGCCTGCTATCATGCGCAAAAGCGTTGTCTTGCCGCAGCCGGACGGACCGAGCAGGCAGACGAACTTGCCATGCGGGACCGACAGATTGGCCGTGTCGACAGCCGTGAAGCTGCCGAATGACTTGGTGATGTCCTTAAGCACGAGTCCGGACATGCGAGGTCCTCAGAAGTGTTGTTGTAACTGTCGAGACGGAACGCGGCACGCGTCACGTCGAAGTGGAGCGTTGCGGAAAGCGTCTCTTCCCCCGTTCACGGGGAGAAGATGCCGGCAGGTAGATGAGGGGCGGCGCGAACCTTGCCACGGTGGCTCTGCCCCTCATCCGACCCTACGGGCCACCTTCTCCCCGCAAGCGGGGAGAAGGAATGAGGCAGATCAGCCGACGATCAGCTCGGTCCACTTCTGGTTAATCCAGTCGGCCTTGGTGGTGTAGAGGTCGTAGCGTGGGATGATCGGCGGGATGTCGGACGACACGCCGGCAAACTGTTCCGGCGTCAGATCGAGCAGCTCGCGCTTGACCGTCGGCGCAGTGCCGACCTTGCGCGACATCAGCGACTGCACGGCCGGCTGGCACATGTGGTCGATGAAGGCGTGCGCCTCTTCGGTCTTCTTCGAGGCGCGCGACAGCACCCACGAGCCTGAATCCTGGATGCCGCCTTCCTTCGGGAAGGTCGACCGCACCGGCTGTCCCTCGGCGGCGGCGAGGCCGGTGACGTCGTGGTAATACTGGCCCATCGGGATTTCGCCCGACTTCAGCGCCTGTTCGAACTGCGCCTCGTCGCGATACCACAGCCGCACGTTCGGCTTGACCTCGGCGAGCTTCTCGAGCGCCTTCTGGATGCCCTCCTCGGTGTCGAGCGCCTTGGTGCCACCCATGAAAGTGGTGGCGGTCACTTCGAGCAGGAACGAGTTGGAGGCGAGCGCCAGGAGGCCGAGCTTGTCGGCGTTGGCCGGATCCCAGAACGCCGCCCAGCTGTCGGGTGCAGCCGGGAAGACGTTGGTGTTGGTCACCAGCGTGATGTACCAGGCAACGGCACCGATGCCCGCGACGCGGCCATCCGGGTACTTGTTGACGAAGTGGTCGATCAGGTTCGCGCTGTTCTTGATCTTGGCGAGGTCGAGCGGCGCCCACAGCTCGGTCGACTGGCCCTTCAACATCGAAGTCTGCGACATCATCGAAAGGTCGGCCGGGGCCTGGCCAGCCTTGGCGGCCTGCTCCAGCTGCACCAGCCAGGCTTCGCCAGTCGGCTCGGCGACCGATTCCACCGCGATGCCGGTCGACTTGGTGAATTCGGGGAAGATGTGCTCGTCGAACGATTTCTTGAAGTAGCCGCCATAGACGCCGATCTTGATCGACTTGTCCTGGGCGCGCAGGATGGACGGCATCGCCAGCAGGCTCGCCGACGCGACGCCGGCGCCCAGCACGGTGCGCCGGCTGATCGGGTGGTTCAGAATCTTGCTCATGCTAGTTCTCCTCATTTATTGCCGGCTTTGTGCCGGCTGTTCCCACGGGTTCTTATGATGATGGAGTGTCGTTCAGCGTGCTGCGGCGCGGGCCTCCAATGAACGTGCATACTGGGTAAGCGGGTAGCAGAGCACGAAGAAGATCAGTGCCACCAACCCGTAGACGGTGAAGGGTTCGAACGTCGCGTTGTTGATGGCGTTCGAGGTCCTGAGCAGTTCCTCGAAGCCGATGATCGAAGTCAGCGCGGTTGCCTTGATCAGTTGGACGAGGAAGCCGACGACCGGTGCGCGCGTGATGGCAAAGGCCTGCGGCAGGATGATCAGGCGCAGTTCCTGGATATAGTGCAGCCCAAGGCTGGCGCCGGCATCCCACTGGCCGCGCGGCAAGGCATCGACGCCGCTACGCCAGATCTCGGCGAGATAGGCGCTGGCAAAGAAGGTCAGGCCGAGCACAGCCGCCGTCCACGGCTCGATGCGGAAGCCAAGCATCGGCAGGCCGAAGAACATCAAAAACAGCTGCATCAGCAGGGGCGTGCCCTGGAACAGCGCGATGTAGCCACTGGCGAAGCGCCGTGCCCACTTGGCCTTGGATATGCGCAGGAACAGGATGATGACGCCGACGATGCCGCCGCCGACAAAGGCCGCGATCGACAGGAGCACGGTCCAGCGCGTGGCGAAGATCAGGTTGCGCAGGATGTCCCAGAAGGTGAACTCGATCATGACACACCCGCCGAGAGCGTGCGTCGGCCGACGCCGACGAGAAGACGGCGCAATATGATCGACAGGCCGAGATATATCATCGCCACGACGAAGTAGGTCTCGAACGGACGGAAGGTCCGTGCCTGCAGCATATCGGCTTCGTAGGTGAGTTCACTCACTGCGATCTGCGACACGACCGAAGACTCGAGCATCATGATCACGATCTGGCTGGTCAGCGCTGGGAAGATGACCTTCAGTGCCTGCGGCAAAACGATCTTGACGAAGACCTGCCGTGGCCGCAAGCCCAAAGCAGCGGCCGCCTCGCGCTGACCCTTCGGCACCGCGTCCAGGCCGGCGCCGACGATCTCGGTGGTGTAGGCGGCCATATTGAGCGTCATCGCCAGGATGGCGGCAACGATCGGGTCAAGCCGGATACCGAGGCTCGGCAGGCCGAAGAAAATGAAAAACAGCTGCACCAGGAACGGCGTGTTCCTGATCACCTCGACATAGACAGTGATCGCGCGCTGGAGCCATTTCGGCCCGCTGCGCCTGCCGGCGGCGGCCAGCACGCTGATCAGCGTGCCGGCAATCGTCGTCACGAAGATCAGCAAGACCGTCATGGCGGCACCGCGGGCGATCGCGCCCACGGCACCTTCAAGCCAGCCGAAGTCGAGGCTGTAGCTCACCGATCAATCCTTGAGGTTTTCGGGATTGAGCGGAACCTTGAGCCATTCTTCCGACGACTTCGAGAGCCGGCCATCGGTGAGCATCGCTGCGACCGTGTCGTTGATGACCTTCTTCAGGCCTTCCTCGTTCTTGTTGAGGCCGATATGCGACGGCGAGGTCAAAAGCTGGAACTTCTGCTCCGGCTTCAGCGCCTCCTGGCGTGCCAGCACCTGGGCGCCGACGTCGTTGCCGACCACCATCAGTTGGGTCTGGCCAGAGATGAAGGCCTGGATGACGGCGTTGTAGTTGTCGAAGCGCTTGATGTCGGCGCCGGCAGGTGCGGCCTCGGTCAGCGAGGTGTCTTCCAGCGTGCCGCGATTGACGGCGATCGACTTGTCGGCGAGGTCTTCCTTGCCGGCAACCTTGAGCTCGGCGGGGCCGATCACGGCGATATAGTAGGGCGCGTAGGCGGCGGCGAAGTCGATGACCTCTTCACGCTCCTTGGAGTAGCCGACGCTCATCAGCAGGTCGACGCGCTTGTCGGTCAGGTAGGGAATGCGGTTCTGGCCGGTCACCGGCACCGGGTTGAGCTTGACCTTGAGCGCGTCGGCGATCGCCTGCGCCACGTCCATGTCATAACCCTTGAGGCTCATGTCGGCGCTGGCCGAGGAGAAGGGCGGGAAATCGGCGAAGACGCCGACATTGATCTGGCCGGCCTTGGCGATGTCTTCGAGCGCGTCGGCATTGGCGGGCTGCACTGCGAAGATGGCGGTGCCTGCGACAAGCAGGGCCGCTGCTGTCGACTGCAGGAGCGTCTTGATATTCATGTCGTGCTTCCCTCTGGGATGTTTGTTGTTGAAGTGTCGCGTTAGCATCTGGCCGCCGCTTCCCAAACAGCGGCCAGTCGAAATTGCTGTTGGTTATGCGCCCTTGCTGGTGACGGAGGGGCTGAACATCATCAGGCTGAGGATCTCGAACAGCACCTGGGCGCCGGCATGCGCCGTGTTGGTCGTCGAATCATATTGCGGTGCGACCTCGACGACGTCGCCGCCGACAAGGTTGAGGCCCTTCAGCCCGCGCACGATCTCCAGCACCTCACGCGTCGTCAGCCCGCCCACCTCGGGCGTGCCGGTGCCGGGCGCGAAGGCCGGGTCGAGGCTGTCGATGTCGAAGGACAGATAGGTCGGACCGTCGCCGACGATCTTCTTCGCCTTCTCGATCACCGCCTGTATGCCCATGCCACTGACCTCTTCGGCGTGGATGATGGTCATGCCGGACTCGTAGGAGAACTCCCACAGATATTCGGCCGAACCGCGGATGCCGATCTGGATGACGCGGCTGGGATCGAGGACGCCGTCGAGCACGGCGTTGCGGAACGGGCCGCCATGGTGGAACTTGGTCAGGTCGTAGGCGCCGCCGGTGTCGCAATGGGCGTCGATGTGGATCATGCCGACCGGGCGCTTCTTGCCGACAGCCTTGAGGATCGGATGGGTGATCGAGTGGTCGCCGCCGACCGACAGCGGCACAACGCCGGCGTCGACGATCTGGCCGATGCGGCGCTCGATGTCCTCATGGCTGAGCTCGAGGCGGTAGCGGCTGCGGAACGGCACGTCGCCGATGTCGGCCACGCGCAGCTCCTGTACCGGGGCGCAGTCGAGCACGTGGTTGTAGGGCCCGATGCGCTCGATGGTGCGCAGCGCGCGCGGGCCGAAACGCGAGCCCGGACGGTTGGTCACGCCGAGATCCATCGGCACGCCGATCATCGCCACCTGCAGATCGCCGAAATCGGGATTGTCGTTATCGACCTGGAGGTAAGGTGCCGTCAGGAAAGTGGGCACGCCCGAATAGGGCGCGAGGCGGGTGCCCGACTTGTTGAAGATCTTGTCGGCGACGCGGCGGAACTTCGGGTCGAACAGGTCGCCGCCATGGCCTTCGCCATATTTCTTGCGCAGCTCGTCGAGCTTTTTGACGTCGAAACCCATGGTGTCCTCCTGTGGTCCGAGATGGCAATGCGGTACGATCGCCTGCGGCCGTCCGCTCCCGGCGGTCGGCCTGATACCTCGTGTTCCCCGCATGCTTTTTGGTTGTTATGAGGCAAGTTTCCGGCAGCGCCGTTGAAATAGCAATTGATAATGTTAAGGTCTGTGCTGTGAGAATTTCTCACAATCGACGCTTCTCCCCCGGTGGAGTTTCCATGTCCCGGCGCCTGCCCCCGCTCAATCCGCTGCGCGCCTTCGAGGCGACCGCGCGCCATGGCTCGCTGACCAAGGCGGCGGGCGAGCTCAACGTCACCCATGGCGCCATCAGCCACCAGATCCGGGCGCTGGAAGCCACGCTCAAGGTCAAGCTGCTGGAGCGCAGCGGCGCGCGCCTCAAGCTCACCCCGCAGGGCGCCGAGCTTCTGCCCGCGGTCACTGGCGCCTTCGAAAGCATCGCTTCCGCCACTGCGCGCATGACCCGCCCGACGAGTTCGGGCAAGCTCACCGTCAGCTGCGTTCCGGCACTGTTGTCCCTGTGGCTGGTGCCGCGCATCGGCGGCTTCACCGCGCAATATCCCGGCATCAGCCTCAGCCTCAACGCCTCCAACGACCCACGCGAGATCCATGCGCCCGACGTCGATGTCTGCATGCTCTATGGCGACGGCAGCTGGACCGACTGCTGGCTGAAGAAGTGGTCGACGCTCGAGCTGTTTCCCGTCGTCAGCCCGACCCTGATCAACAACCGGCCGATCCGCAGCGTGCGCGACCTGTCCGATCACGTTCTGCTCCATGCCGATGACGGGCGCGAATGGCACACCTGGCTCGCCGCCGCCGACGCGCTCGATGTCAAGCCGGTGCAGCAGCACCGCATGTCGGGCGCGAGCCTCACCACCGAAGCGGCGGTGCACGGCCATGGGCTGGCGCTTGGCGACAGCGTCACCGCGTCGGGCATGCTCGCCAAGGGCCAGTTGGTCACGCCGTTCAACCTGTCGGTGCCGGCTGTCGATGCCTTCTACATCGTCTGCCGCAACGAGGTGAAATCGGCCCCGATCGCCCAGGTCTTCATCGACTGGCTGTTCGCCGAGCGCGAGGAGCTTCCCGCGCGCAACGAACAGGCCGTTACCGGCCAGATCAGCATCCGCAAGCGGCGCGGGCAGAAGGCGGCCGCCACCGGCTAGTCTTCGCCGGCGCCTGCTTTGATCCGCCGATGCAACCATAGGGCCAGGGTTGCTTTTTTCACCTCTTAAGCTTGATCGGCCGGGCGCTATATCCCAATGCTGTCAATGAAGATGCGGCGCGCCTGGATGACAGGTGGATGCGCCAGAGAGGAATGAAGCGGGATGGCCAGGACCGACATTGCACGGCGGGTGTACAACCACACCTGGAAGCTCGACCCGATCGTCCGCTCGCTGCTCGACACCGACTTCTACAAACTTCTGATGCTGCAGATGATCTGGGGCATGCACCCCAAGGTCGACGCCACCTTCTCGCTGATCAACCGCGCCACCTCGGTCAAGCTCGCCGAGGAGATCGACGAGGGCGAACTGCGCGAGCAGCTCGACCATGCCCGCACCCTGCGTTTCTCCAAGAAGGAGATGATCTGGCTCGGCGGTAACAATTTCTATGGCCGCAAGCAGATCTTCGAGCCGGAGTTCCTGGCCTGGCTCGAGAATTTCCAGCTGCCGCCCTATCACCTGGAAAAGCGCAATGGCCAGTATGAGCTGACCTTCTCCGGCCCCTGGGTGATGACCTCGATGTGGGAAATCCCGGCACTTGCCATCATCAACGAGCTGCGCTCGCGCTCGGCGATGAAGGTCTTCGGCCCCTTCGCGCTCGACGTGCTCTATGCCCGCGCCAAGGCCAAGATGTGGGACAAGACCGAGCGGCTGAAGACGCTGCCCGACATCAAGATCTCCGATTTCGGCACCCGCCGCCGCCATTCGTTCCTGTGGCAGCGCTGGTGCGTCGAAGCGCTCAAGGAAGGCATCGGCGACGCCTTTACCGGCACCTCCAACGTGCTGCTGGCCATGGATACCGACCTCGAGGCGCTCGGCACCAACGCGCATGAGCTGCCGATGGTCTATGCCGCACTTGCCAACGACGAGGCCGAGCTCAAGCAGTCGCCCTACAAGGTCTTGCGCGACTGGCAGCGCTATTATGGCGGCAACCTTCTGATCGTTCTGCCCGACGCCTTCGGCACCGCCGCCTTTCTGCGCGACGCGCCCGACTGGGTCGCCGACTGGACCGGCTTCCGCCCCGACAGCGCTCCGCCGATCGAAGGCGGCGAGCGCATCATCGACTGGTGGCGCAAGAAGGGCCAGGACCCACGCTCTAAGCTGCTGATCTTCTCCGACGGCCTCGACGTCGACACCATCATCGAGACCTACCGCCACTTCGAGGGCAAGGTGCGCATGTCTTTCGGCTGGGGCACCAATCTTACCAACGACTTCGAGGGCTGCGCCCCCAAGGAAACCGATCGTCTCAACGCGATTTCGCTGGTCTGCAAGGTCACCGAAGCCAACGACCGCCCGGCGGTCAAGCTGTCCGACAACCCGGCCAAGGCCACCGGCGACAAAAAAGAAATTGCCCGCTACCTCCGCATCTTCGGTGAAAAGGACCGGGTGGAGCAATTGGTGAAGGTTTAGGGGTGGCTTGGGGCCTGGATTTGGGTTCCCTTCAACCTCTCATTCCTTCGCACACCCCCTCTGCCCTGCCGGGCATCTCCCCCCAAGGAGGGAGATTAGTCTCGTTGCCGGCGGCGCTCATTCTGCAACGTCGTATGGATGAACCTTTGCAACGTTGGTAGTTGGCCGGGCGGCTGATGAAGGCTTGATCTCCTCCTTGTGGGGGAGATGGCCGGCAGGCCAGAGGGGGGTGCGAAGGATCGCGCGGCTAAAGGGTTGCCTCGCAAAGCGCGAGCGTCACCACCTGTCGCCATCCGCCGTAGATAGTCGCCCCCTTCCCGCGATCCCGACCATATGGCACACCGGCAACGTGATGCGGGGAACCAACACAGCCACCACTATCCAGCGCAATGCGGCAGCAATGCTTGCCGCATGCGCTGCGCTCGCATGGCAAACCTCGCCAGCTTTCGCCCATGCCTCCGACCGTGGCCATGTCCTGCTGTTGCCGACCGGGCATTACATAGCCGGCGCAGCGTTCGCGGTGGCGGCGAGTTTTCTGGTGCTGGCGCTGTTGCCGCCGGCGCGGCTGGTGGCCTTCTGGCGCAGGCGCCAGCCGCTCGGTTCCATCCCCGATCTGCGGTTGCCGGCGAGCCTCGCCGCCTTCGCCGTCCTCGCGGCGCTGGTCACAGCCGGCTTCACCGGCTCGCGCGACCCGCTGTCCAACCCGCTGCCGCTGACAATCTGGACGCTGCTCTGGGTCGGGCTGACGCTGGCCCAGGGCTTGTTCGGCAATCTCTGGTACTGGCTCAATCCATGGTACGGACCGTATCGCCTGGTCACAGGAGCGCTGGGTGCCAAGGCTCGGCAAAAGACCCCGCTGCATCTTCCCGAATGGCTCGGCTACTGGCCTGCGGTGATCCTGTTTTTCGCCTTCGCCTGGTTCGAGCTGATCGACCCCGCCCCCGACGATCCGGCGCGCCTCGCCACGGCCGCCGGTCTCTACTGGTTCGCCTCCTTCGCCACGATGCTGGCCTTCGGCTTCGAGCGCTGGAGCCGGCAAGGCGAATTCCTGTCTGTCTTCTTCGCCATGATCGGCCGCTTCGGCATCGTCGAGGCCGGCAAAGACGGCTGCCGCCTGCGCCTCGCACTGTGCTGGCCGGGCGCCAAGCTTTACCAGGCCGAAGCGCTGCCACTACCGGGCGCGCTGTTCCTGCTTGCGACCCTCGCTTCGGTGTCGTTCGACGGTTTCTCCAAAACCTTCTTCTGGCTCGGGCTCAACGGCATCAACCCGCTCGAGCTGCCAGGCCGATCCGCGCTGATTGCCACCAACAGCCTCGGCCTGATGGCGATGTTCACAGCACTCGCCAGTGTCGGCATGCTCGCGGTCGTGGCGGGCGAAAGATTGGTCCGCAGCACCGTGCCGCTGACCGAGGCCGCCGGCCTGTTCGTCTGGTCGATCGTGCCGATCGCGCTGGCCTATCACTTCTCGCACTATCTGACGGCACTTCTGGTCAACGGCCAATACGCGCTGGTGGCGCTGTCGGACCCGTTCGCAAGAGGCTGGAACCTGCTCGGCACAGCCCACATGCCGGTCGAAGCCGGCATCGCCATGGGCGCGCATTCGGCCTGGCTGCTGTGGAACCTCCAGGCGGCGGCGATCGTCGGCGGGCACGTGCTGGCGGTGCTCGTCGCCCATGTGCTTGCCTGGCGAATGCACCCCAGTTCGGCCAGCGCCTCGCTCAGCCAGTTGCCGCTCACCGTGCTGATGATCGGCTACACCGTTTTTGGCCTCTGGCTGCTCTCGACAGCAACGGCGGGATAGTGCAAATGCAGGTGGATTTTGACCTTGGGGAAGCAACTATTGCCACCTCCAGGGATTGGTGATCTAGTTTGTATACATGCAATTTTTCGCCTTCGGCGGAAGAGCTGCCAATCCGCATGATCGTTGGTCAAAGACACGGCAAGGGGACAGGGCATGACTGACAGCAATCGCTTCTTCGACCTCGGAAAATCGCGCCTCAGCCGCCGCACGGCGCTGAAGGGCATCGCCGCCGGCGCTGGCCTGATCGCGGCCCCGGGCTTCGTACGCTACTCACAGGCGCAATCCTCCGCTCCGATCAAGATCGGCTTCCAGGCCCACCGCACCGGCATCGGCGCCGCCTATGGCCGCTGGTACGAAAAGACCACCAACGCCGCCGTGAAGCTGATCAACGATGCCGGCGGCATCAACGGACGGCCGGTCGAGATCGTCGTCGAGGATGACGGCACCGATCCCAAGCGTGGCGCCGAAGTGGTGGCGAAATTCGCCAGCCAGCACAAGACCGACATCGTCTTCGGCACGCTGTTCTCGCATGTCGTCGTCGGCTCTGCGCCCACCGCCGGCGAGCTCAAGATCCCCTATTATGTCGTCAGCGAGGGCTATCACGTCGCCTCGGGCAAGCTGAACCGCTGGGTGTTCCAGCCCGGCATCACCGACGTGCGCTCGCAGGTCACCTCGGTCGCGCCCTGGGTCGCAGCCAACCTCGGCAAGAAGGTGACGATGATCTATCCGGACTATGCTTTCGGCTACGACCATCGCGACTATTTCGCGCCCGCCATCAAGGCGCAGGGCGGCGAGGTCGTCGCCCAGATCCCGATCCCGCCGACCGAAAGCTCGTTCACCAAATACCTGCCGCAGATCCCTGCCGACACCGAGGTGCTATACCACGTCATGGTCGGCCCAGGCGTTTTGACCTTCGTCAAGGAGCTCGGCGAATTCTACGGCTCGACCAAGCCGCAGCTGTTCGGCTTCATCGACTCGCTGGAAGCCGTCGACATCAACAGCCCTGGCCTCGAATTCCTCGACGGCAGCCATTTCTGGGAAGGCTCGCCACGCTACGCCCAGGCCAATGACAGCGAGGCTCAGAAGGCCTATCGCGCAGCCGTCGGCATCGACGACAACGGCGCATCGACGACGGATGCCAAGGACGTCTCGACCGCGGCCCACATGTTCGGCTGCTGGGAAACGCTCTATGTCATCAAGAAGGCGATGGAGGATTCGGGCTACAGGGGCCCCGAGGACCGCGCCAAGCTTGTCGAGGCGACCGAGGCTCTGACCGAGTTCAAGGAAGGCCCCGAGCACCCGCAGGGCGACAAGAAGTTCAACGGCAAGATCCACCAGGTCTTCGGCCACCAGAACATCTCCAAGGTCGAAGGCGGCAAGCTCAACGTCGTCCACCGGACCTCGATCGAGGACGGCATGTACGAGCCGGAGGCGGACTACACGACGCAGCCGCTGTGAGCAGCCTGCCGGATGCTCCCTAGGTTGAGTTCCTTCCCACCCCCCTCTGGCCTGCCGGCCATCTCCCCCGTAGGGGGGGAGATCGGCCGTTCGGACCTCGCTCGGGTCTTGCCACGGTCGCGACAGGCGGGAGGATGGGGAGATGGCCAGCAGGCCAGAGGGGAGTGCGACAAAGCGCAATCCAGGTGGGTTGGCTAGTGGCCTTCTTCCCGCATCTCCTGCTTGCCACGCTCGAAGGGCTGGTCACCTCGGCAGTACTGGCGCTGACGGCGCTGGGCCTGTCGCTGGTGTTCGGCGTGATGCGCATCGTCAATGTCGCGCATGGCGAGTTCTTCATGCTTGGCGCCGTGCTCGCCTGGGCGATCACCACAGCCGTTAGCGGACACCCAGCTCTCGGCTTCGCCGCAGCCCTGGTGCTGTCGCCGCTGATCGTAGGTTTCATCGCCTGGATATCTGAGCGGCTTGTGCTGCGCCGGCTCGAATACAATCCCGAAGCCACGATCGTTGCCACCATCGGCCTGCTCTATATCATCCAGCAGCTGGCTCTGACCTTCTACGGCCCCGAGGCGCGACCGGTGACGCCGCCGTTCAACTACCGCATCCAGCTGCCATGGTTCGGCTATTCCGGCTACAAGCTGTCGATCATAGCGGCCTCCGCACTACTCCTGCTCACCACCTGGTTCGTGCTGACACGCACTCGCATCGGGCTGATCATGCGGGCAACCCAATATGACCGCGAGACAGCACTTGCCTTCGGTATCCCGGTCGGGCGCGTCTATGGCGCAGTGTTCGCACTTGGCGCCATGCTGGCGGCCATCGCCGCGGTGCTGATCGTGCCGATCCAGCAAGCGCATTACCTCATGGGGCTCGACCCGCTGCTGCTGTCGTTCATCGTCGTCATCATCGGCGGGCTCGGCTCGCTGCGCGGCACCGTCATCGCCGCCCTGCTGATCGGCGTCTCCGACGGCATCATTTCGGTGTTCTTCTCGCCGACGCTGGCCAAGATCATCGCCACACTCGTCGTTGCCATGGTGCTGGTGTTCCGGCCGCAGGGCCTGTTCGGGACAGCAACGAAATGAGCGGCGACGGCACGACAACAAAGGTCTACGCGCTGCATGGGGCCGTCGTAGCCGTGCTCGTCGCGCTGAATTTCGCGCTGCCCGAGTATCATCATGGCGTGCTGGCGCGGGTGCTGGTGCTCGCCGTCTTTGCCATGGGCTACAACTTGCTGTTCGGCTATGTCGGGCTGCTCAGCCTCGGCCATGCCATGTTCTTTTCAGTAGGGCTCTATGGTGCCGGCCTGCCGCTCTATCATCTCGGCTGGGGCGTCGTGCCGGCCTTTGCCGGAGGCATCGGCGCGGGTTTCACCGTATCGCTGGTCATCGGCCTTCTGGCCCTGCGCACCTCGGGCGTCGCCTTCATGATCGTGACGATGATGTTCGCCCAGGTGTTCTATCTCACCACGCTCTATTTCGGCGAATGGACCCGCGGCGACGAAGGGCTGGTGCTGCAGCAGCACACGCGGCGGATAGCGCTCGGCAGCGAAACACTCGACCTGACCAACCCGGCGACGCGCTATCTGATGGCGGTGGCGCTGTTTGCCGCGACCCTGTTCGCCACGCTCGCCATCGTCCGCTCGCGCCATGGCCGCGTGCTCGTCGCGATCCGCGAAAACGAGGAGCGGACGCGGATGCTTGGCTACGACACCTTCGCCAACAAGCTGGCGGCAGTCGTCACCTCGGGCGTCATATGCGCTGCGGCCGGGGCCGCCTACGCACTGTTGTTCGGCTATGTCGGCTCGACCTTCGCCTCGGTGCAATATTCGATCCTGCCGCTGCTCTGGGTGCTGCTCGGCGGCGCCGCGACCACGCTCGGGCCGCTGCTCGGCACGCTGTTCATGTACTACGTGATCGACATCACCAGCAGCTACACCTCGGCCTACATGCTGGTTGTCGGCGCAATGCTGATCCTGCTTGTGCTCTGGTTCCGCAAGGGCGTTCTCGGCACGCTGCGGGAACGCTGGCTCGGGTGGCTGCCGTGACGGCGCTTCTGAGCACCAGAGGTCTGTCGCGCCATTTCGGTGGACTGCGCGCCGTCGACAATGTCGACTTCTCGCTCGAGCCGGGCGAGATCAGGGCGGTGATCGGCCCCAACGGCGCAGGCAAGACTACTTTCGTCAGCCTCGTCTGTGGCCGCTACGCACCGACCTCAGGCAGCATCGTCTTCGACGGTGAGGATATCACCGCCATGCCGGCGCATCTCCGGGTCCGTCGCGGCATCGCCTACACGTTCCAGATCACCAGTGTCTTCGCCAATCTCAGCGCCTACGACAACGTTGCCCTGCCGGTACAACGCACGCTGACCGATGGGCGTTCGCGTGGCGCCGTGCGGCAAGGCGCGATGGAAGCACTGGAGCGCGTCGGGCTCGCCGACCGCGCGCATGAGCAGGCCGGCGCTCTGGCCTATGGCCACCAGCGGCTGCTCGAGGTAGCGATGGGCCTGGCGCTCAAGCCGCGCCTGCTCATTCTCGACGAGCCGACGCAGGGCCTGTCGGACGGCGAGATCGAAGGCTTCATCACCCTGGTGCGCGAGATCGCCCGTGACGCCACCATCCTGCTGATCGAGCACAACATGCCTGTTGTCATGGAGTTGGCCCGGCGCATCAGCGTGTTCAATGCCGGCAAAATCCTCGCCGAAGGCAAGCCGGCCGAGATTCGCGCCAACGCCGCCGTGCAGCAAGCCTATCTCGGCACCGCTCAGGAGGCCGGAGCATGAATGCGGCGCTGACGATATCAGGCATCGACTGCTTCTATGGCGAAGTGCAGGTGCTGCATGGCCTCGACCTCGAACTGCGCAAGGGCGAAGTGCTGTGCCTGCTCGGCCGTAACGGCGCAGGCAAGACCACAACGTTGAAGGCGATCATGGGGCTGGTCCCGGCCCGCGCCGGCTCGATCAGGCTGGGTGCGCAGGAGCTCACCGGCCTGCCGCCGCACGAGGTACCCAGGGCCGGCGTAGCCTATGTGCCGCAGGGCCGCCGGCTGTTTGCCGAACTGACCGTCGCCGAGAACATCGAGATCGGCCTGATGACCCGGAAAAAGGGCAACGCGGTGCGCGACAGCGTGCTCGACCTGTTCCCGCTGTTGCGGGACCGGCTGAAGCAGCGCTCCGGCACCTTGTCGGGCGGCGAGCAACAGATGCTGGCCATGGCGCGCGCGCTGTGCGTCGAACCCGAGGTTCTGCTGCTCGACGAGCCGACCGAAGGCCTGATGCCGTCGATGATCGCCAAGATCCGCGAGACGGTGGCCGGGCTGCGCGAGCGCGGCGTCTCGACCATCCTCGTCGAACAGCGCGTCGACGCCGTGCTGCCGGTCGCCGACCGAATCGCCTTCATCGAAAACGGCCGCAACCGCGAGACCGTCGAGGTCGCGCGGCTGCGCGAGGATCCTGAAATGGTCAGACGTTATGTCGGCGTGGGTTAGCCAAAAAAGACCAGACCCGCGATCGCGAAGGTCGGGATCAGCACGGCGCCGGACCACAGCATGTAGCCGAAGAAGCCTGGCATCCTGACTCCGCTCTCCCGGGCGATGGCGTAGACCATGAAGTTCGGCGCATTGCCGATATAGGTATTGGCGCCCATGAACACGGCGCCGGCCGAGATCGCCACCAATGTCGTGGCAAAGGTCGTCATCAGCACCCGCGGGTCACCGCCGGCAAGCTCGAAAAAGACAAGATAGGTCGGCGCGTTGTCGAGAAACGACGACAGCGCGCCCGTCAGCCAGAAATAGGCAAGGTTGTTGGGCTCGCCGCCCGACCCGGTGACCAGCGACACCAGTGGTGCGAACGCGCCGTCGAGCCCGGCGCGCAGGATGGCAATCACAGGCACGATACAGATGAAGATGCCGGCAAACAGCTTTGCCACCTCTGTTATCGGTCCCCAGGAGAAGCCGTTGGCGGCACGGTATTCCCTGCGGGTGACGACCAGGGACACGAAGGTCAGCGCCAGGATGATGGTGTCTCGGACGAGGTTCTGCAGCTCGACACGGACGCCGTAGACGGAGACCCCGACACCGGGCTGCCACGACGCCGACATCAGGATCGCGGCGATGACACCGGCAAGCAGGGCTATGTTGGCAAGGCCGCGGATACGCACCTTGGAGTGTGGCGTCGGATCCTTGATCTTGGGCTGCCCAGCCTCGCGCCTGTGGAAATGCCAGTCGATGGCGAGGAAAGCCGCGAGCACGATGCCTCCGACCAGCAGCGCCTCGCGCCAGAGATGGACAGTCGTCCAGAAGAAGTCGACGCCGCGCAGGAAGCCCACGAACAGCGGCGGGTCGCCCAGCGGCGTCAGCGAACCGCCGATGTTGGACACCAGGAAGATGAAAAAGACGATGACATGGGCATTGAACGGCCGGTTGTCATTGGCGCGGATCACCGGCCGGATCATGATCATCGACGCGCCGGTGGTGCCGACGACGGAGGCCAGCAACGCGCCGATGACCAGAAGGCCGACATTGATGAGCGGCGTGCCCTGGATGTTGCCTGCCACCAGGATGCCGCCCGAGATGGTGAAAAGGGCAAACAAAAGAATGATGAAGGACATGTATTCGAGCAGCAGCGTGTGCAGCACGGCCTCGATTGAGACGTCGAAGCCGAACGACAGCGCCATCGGCACCACGACCAGCGCTGCCCATCCGGCTGTGATCTTGCCGTAGTGGTGCTCCCAGAGATGCGGATAGAGCAGCGGCCCGGTTGCGATGGAGAGCAGCAAGCCCGCAAAGGGCAGTGCCCATACGAGCGACATCGTCGCCCCGGGCAATCCCTGCTCGGCGGCCAGCGCCGTGCTTGCACTCACCAGCAGGCCGGCCAGCGCCAGAGACGCTGCCGCAAGACGCGAACCCTTCATGCCGTCCCCTCGGAGCCGGCGTTTGCGCCGGGCATTGTGTTCGAATTTAGTGACCGCAGCGTCTGATGCTGCCGAAGTCAGCAAATCAGAGCAGCTTGACGCCAGCGTCGCGCATCTTGCCGATCATCGTGTCGAGGGAACCGCCCAGATCGATCGCCCGGCAGGCATCGAGGCGCACCGTGGTGGCAAAACCGTGCTTGACCGCGTCTAGCGCCGAATAGGCGACGCAGAAATCGGTGGCGAGGCCGACGAGCGTAATCGAAGCGACGTCACGCTCGCGCAGGTAACCGGCGAGCCCGGTGGGCGTGAAACGATCGTTTTCGAAGAACGCCGAATAGCTATCGATGTGCGGGCGAAAGCCCTTGCGGATGACCAGCTCGGCCTTCGACCAGGCGAGCCCGGAATGGAAGTCGGCGCCGCGGCTGCCCTGGATGCAATGATCCGGCCACAGCGTCTGGGAGCCATAGGACATGCGGACACTTTCGAAAGGCTGCTTGCCGGGATGGCTTGAGGCGAAGCTCGAATGGCCGGCCGGGTGCCAATCCTGGGTCAAAAGCACGTGCTCGCTATTGCGGATGAGGTCGTTAACCAGCGGGATGATCTCGTCACCGCCGTTCACGGCAAGCGCACCGCCGGGGCAAAAGTCGTTTTGAAGGTCGACGACAATAAGCGCATCCGTGGCCATACGGGCTCCATTTTGATCCAATCGGTGCCGCCTTGGCAGCAGGCCGCCGAAATTCGACCAGATGGCGCCTTGCGTCAACCGTCAACTTGGCCAAGCGCGATCCCACCGGGAAGTGATCCGGCGAAGTAAAGCCAGGCTTTGACAAAAGATCGCGGCAGGTTATCACTTGTGTACGAATGAAGATGTCCGGCGACCGCCCGGAGGCATTGCGTGACCCGTTACGCGAAACCCAAGTCACTCGACGAAGCGCTGGCGCTGCTCAGCGAGGGTTCGTGGCGAGTGCTGGCGGGCGCAACGGATTTCTATCCAGCCCTCGGAAACCGCCCCCTGCAGCATGATGTAATCGATATCAACGGCATCGCCGAATTGCGCGGCATCGCCGAAAGCGACAGCCATTTCATCATCGCGGCGCGCACAAGCTGGACCGAGGTCGAAAAGTCGCCGTTGCCGCCGGCCTTCGACGCGCTGAAGCAGGCGGCGCGCGAGGTCGGCTCGATCCAGATCCAGAACGTCGCTTCGGTAGTCGGCAACATCTGCAATGCCTCGCCGGCGGCGGATGGCGTGCCCGCCCTGATGATCCTCGACGCAGAGGTTGAGCTGCGTTCGCGCCACGAGCTGCGTATACTGCGGCTTGGCGACTTCATCGTCGGCAACCGGCGGACGAAGCTGCGCGACGACGAGATGGTGACGGCGCTGCGGATCCCCAAGGCCAGCGCAGCCGGCCGTTCGGCCTTCGTCAAACTGGGCGCGCGCCGCTATCTCGTCATTTCGATCGCCATGGCAGCGGCAAGGATCGTGCTCGACGACGATGGAAGAATTTGCAGCGCGGCGATTTCTGTAGGGTCCTGCTCGGCGGTGGCACAACGGCTGCGCGTCCTGGAAACAGCACTTGCCGGGCAAAGTCCGGAAGCCATCGAAGACGCCGTTCAAGCCACCGGGCTGGACGAGTTGTCGCCGATCGACGACGTGCGCGGTAGTGCCGGTTACAGGCGAAGTGCGGCGCGAGAAATCGTGGCGCGAGCTTTGTTGCAGGCAGCCGGCGGCTCGCAGAAACGGGCCGCGGCATGAAAAACGACCGGGCGCCGATCAGCTTCACTGTCAATGGCGCCTCCGTGTCGGTATCCGCCGCACCGTTACGGCGCCTGTCGTCAGTGCTGCGCGATGACCTCGGTCTGACCGGCACCAAGGTCGGCTGCGACGCCGGCGACTGCGGCGCCTGTACCGTATTGCTCGACGGCGATCCCGTCTGCGCCTGCCTGCTGCCGATGGCATCGGTCGAGGGCGCTGCGGTCCGCACCGTGGAAGGGCTAGAGGTGAGCAGCCTCTCGGCACTGCAGGCGTCGTTCCTTGCATATGGGGCCGCGCAGTGCGGTTTCTGTACGCCCGGGCTGCTGGTCACCGCGACCGCGCTGCTGGAACGGGTACCGCGTCCAAGCGAACAACAGGTCCAGGACGCGCTCGGCGGGGTTCTGTGCCGCTGCACCGGCTACCGCAAGATCGTCGAGGCGGTGAAGGAGGCATGGCGCTTTGTGCTGCCACCATCCTTCGATTTTCGCATGCCGCGGGCTGGTTCGGCAGTAGGCGCCTCGCCCATCAGGCTCGACGGCATTCCGAAGGTGACAGGCGCCGAGAGATTCGGCGGCGATTCATTTCCCGCTGGTGCTTTGTCGGTGCTTGTCATCCGCTCGCCGCATCACCGCGCGGCGTTTTCGTTCGGCGACCTCGACGCCTATGTCACCGCCAATACAGGCGTCGTGGCGGTGTTCACTGCTGAGGATATCCCTGGCATCAACAGCTTCGGCGTGATCCCGCCATTTGCCGACCAACCGGCACTGGCCGAGAGCGAGACGCGTTTTCGCGGCGAGGCAGTGGCGCTTGTCGCCTGCGAGGGCTGGGCGGCGCGCGATCTGGACATCGCTTCATTCCCCGTCGACTGGCACGAGTTGCCGGCAGCGCTGGAACCAGCTGGCGCCCAGACGGAAGGCGCTGCACTGATTCATACCAACCGGCCCGACAATCTGCTGGTGCGCGGTCTTGTCGAGCGCGGCGAGCCGGAAAGTGCCTTGGCGCAGGCCGCATGTGTGGTCTCCGGCACCATGCAGACTTCTTATGTGGAACACGCTTATATTGAACCGGAAGCCGGCTATGCATTCATGGATGGCGACATGTTGACGATCGCCGCCTGCACCCAGGCACCGCACCTTGACCGCGATGACACCGCCCGAGTCCTTGGCCTCGCCGCAGAAAATATACGCATCCTGCCGACGGCGACCGGCGGCGGCTTTGGCTCGAAGATCGACGTCTCGCTGCAGCCGTTGATCGGGCTGGTGGCGCTGAAGACCGGGCGCCCGGCGGCACTCGCCTACAGCCGCACGGAATCGATGGCCTCGACCACCAAGCGCCATCCGGCATCTATGCAGGCAACGATCGGCGCCGACGCCGATGGCACCATGCGCGGCATGGTATTTGATGGCGAGTTCAATACCGGCGCCTATGCCAGTTTTGGACCGACCGTCGCCAACCGTGTGCCGGTGCACGCCTCTGGCCCCTATGCCACGCCGAACTATCGCGCCGTCGCCAGCGCCATCCATACCAATGGCCCGGTGTCGGGCGCCTTTCGTGGCTTCGGCGTGCCTCAGGCAACCTTGATGCAGGAAACGCTGCTCGACGAGCTGGCCGACAAGCTCGGTATCGACAGGCTGCAGATACGCCTGAAAAACGCGCTTCGAAACGGCTCCGAAACAGTAACCGGACAGCGGCTTGAGACCGGTGTCGGCATCGGTGAGTGCCTCCGGGCGCTGCGTTCGCACTGGGCGCGCGCGCTGGCCGAAGCGAACGCCTTCAACGCGGCCAATGGCAAGATCAAGCGCGGTGTCGGCATCGCCTCCTGCTGGTATGGCTGCGGCAACACCTCGCTGCCCAACCCCTCGACAATCAAGCTGGGCCTCGCGCCCGAAGGCAAGGTTGTGCTTCACCAGGGCGCGGTCGACATCGGCCAGGGATCGAACACCGTCATCGCCCAGATCGCTGCCGACGCACTCGGCCTGCCGCTCGGCGATTTCGTGCTTCGCGGTGCCGACACCGCAGTTACTCCCGACGCCGGCAAGACCTCGGCGTCGCGCCAGACCTATGTCTCGGGCAAGGCGGCGGAAAAGGCCGCTCGCGCCTTGCGCGACAGCATTCTGCGCTACGCCAACGTCTCGGTCGAAGCCTCGCTGCAGTTGCTCGCCGGCGGGTTGCTTTTGGTGCATGAAGGTGGCGAGCGCCGGCGCATCGACCTGACGCTGCTCGAACCGGACAAGGACGGCCTCGTCTTCGCCGCCGAGGAAAGCTACGATCCGCCGACGACGGCGCTTGACGCCAAGGGCCAGGGCAAACCTTACGCCGTCTATGGCTATGGCGCCCAGATCGCAGAGCTGGAGGTCGATATGGCGCTCGGCACGGTGAAGCTGGTCAAGATCACCGCGGCGCATGACGTCGGCCGCGCGATCAACCCGCTGCTTGCCGAAGGCCAGATCGAAGGCGGCATCGCCCAAGGCATCGGCATGGCGCTGATGGAAGAATACATTCCCGGCCGCACCGAGAACCTGCATGACTACCTGATCCCGACGATCGGCGACGTGCCGCCGATCGAAACCATCCTGGTGGAAGTTCCGGACCCGGAAGGACCCTTTGGTGCCAAGGGTTTGGGCGAGCATGTGCTGATCCCGACTGCGCCCGCCATCCTCAACGCCATCCGCCACGCCACCGGCGTTTTGGTGACCAGGATACCGGCGACTCCGTCACGGATCCTGGCAGCAATCGAGGAGGCACGTCGATGAACGAGCTTTCCGAGCGTTTCGAGACACACCCGGCCGGTGACAGGCAAGCGGGCGAAAGGCTGCGATGCGATGCCTGTCCCGTGATGTGCTATATCGCCGAAGGGCGCACCGGCGCCTGCGATCGCTATGGCAATTTCGGCGGCAGGATCGTACGCGCCGACCCCGTCCGCGTGCTCGACTTCGCAATGCAGAGCGGCAGTGCCGTGGTGCCTTTCGGCGGCGAGGCGTGGGATGGCGAACTGGTCAACACCGGCCGGCGCTTCGTCACCGCCATTGGTGCCGGCACCTCCTATCCCGACTACAAGCCGGCACCGTTCATCGTCAGCCAGGAGGTCGAAGGCGTCGATCTCGTCACCGTCGTGACCGAGGGCATCTTCTCCTATTGCGGTGTCAAAGTGAAGATCGACACCGACCGCCATCTCGGTCACGAGACGGCAACCGTACGTGCCCAGGGCGAGGCCATCGGCCATGTGACGACAGGCGAATATGGCTCGCAGATGCTGTCGCTCGGCGGTGTCCACCACCTGACCGGCGGCTCCAAGAGTGAAGGCCGCGTGACCTGCGCAGCTTTGCTCGACCTGTGCAACAAGAAGCCGGTGGAGCTCAGCATTGACGGCGGCGCTACGATCGTCGTCGAAGCCGGCAAGCCGCCCGTCATCGATGGCACGGTCGAACACCGCATGCGTGTCGGCTGCGGCTCGGCGACCATCGGCATGTTCGCCACGCAATGGCGCGGGCTCGTCGATGAGGTCGTGGTCGTCGACGACCACATCACTGGCGTCGTCTCCGAGCACCAGGCCGGAAAGGTCCTCGGCTGGGAGGATACCGGCATCAGGATCCTCGGCAGCCGTTCGACGCCGGGACGTTACTTCAAGGTGTCGGGGCCCGGCCTCGGCTGGGGTGGAACCAGCATCTCCGACCCGCTTGAGATTCTCGGCGAATGGAATGCCAACAAGGGCGCGCGGCCCGGCCTTTCACTGCTGATGGTTTCGACGACAGGCGAACAATTCGCCTACTACGAACTCGACGACGCGCTGAAGCCGGTCAAGAAGCCGTTCCCGGATCGCCTGCGCAAGTCGGTCGGGCTGATCGAGGAAAATTGTGAGCCGGCAATGTGTACCGTGCTTTTCGTCGGCGGGGCCGGCGGCAGCCTGCGCGCAGGGGTGACGGAAAACCCGGTCAACCTGACGCGTTCGGTGCAGGGCCTGAGAACCTATGTCACTGTCGGCGGCGCGCCTGTCTATGTCTGGCCGGGCGGCGGCATCACGCTGATGGTCGATGTCGTCAGGGTGCCCGAAAACGCCTTCGGTTATGTGCCTACACCTGCGCTGGTAGCGCCGATCGAATTCACGCTTCGGCGCGACGACTATCTTGCGCTGGGCGGCTACGAAAGCGAGATCAGGAGCATCGACGACGTGCTGGCGCGCGGCGGCGCGTATTTCAACGAACGGGCGACGGCAAAGGCCGGGACGGATAACCCCTGGCCTCCGCTGGCGCAATTGCGCCTGATGGCGCCGGGCGGGTTACCATGAATGGCCCCGAAATCTCCTGGCTGCCCGATCGACACCGCCTGCACTTCAACCATGGCCCCATCGACCTGATTGTCGAGGCTTTTGGTGAGACCGAAGAGCTGCGCTGTGCCTACGGCCAGGCGGCGGCGCGCTTCCAGACCATCCTTGGCGAACTGGTCGAGGAACTCGCCGAGCTGCGACGGCCGGCATGCTTGCGCCCCCGCAACTTCGACGGCCCGACAGCACGTCGGATGGAAGCCGCCGTTGCACCGCTAGCCGGGCAGTTCATCACACCGATGGCCGCAGTTGCCGGCTCGGTCGCCGACGAGATGATGGCGGCGATGGTCGCAGGGCGTGCGATAGACCGCGCCTATGTCAACAATGGCGGCGATATCGCGCTGCACATTGCACAGGGCCACGAGGTCTCGGTGGCGATCGCCGGCACGGGCCATGGTCTGGCCGACAGGCTGACGATCCACTGGCAGGACGCAGTGCGCGGCATCGCCACCAGCGGTTGGCGCGGGCGCAGCTTTTCGCTCGGCATCGCCGATGCTGTAACGGTGCTCGCCTCGAGCGGGGCTGCGGCCGACGCGGCAGCAACGCTGATCGCCAATGCTGTCGACCTGCCCGGCCACGCAGCCATCCACCGCCGGCCGGCGCGCGACCTGGCCCCCGATAGCGACCTTGGCGACAGGCTGGTTACGATAGATGTCGCACCACTCGCCGTCGCCGAAATCGAGGTCGCGCTCGACGCCGGATTTTCCGTGGCCGAAAACTTGCGGCGGCAAGGGTCGATCCAGACTGCAGCTCTATACCTAGGAGGCCGAACCCGCATAAGCGGCACGCATGAGCGTGCCGTAACCGACGGTGTGACAAGGGGGGAACCTGTCCATGCCTGACTTTCCGATCCGGAAGATCGCTGTAACGATCGAGGAAATCCTGCACGACGGAGGGCCACCCGCGCATATCCCCCGACGACGAGCGGCAGCGCTTGCGGTGGTGAAGAACCCGTTCGCCGGCCGCTATGTCGAAGAGCTTGAGACCGCGATGGAGGATCTGAAACCGCTCGGGCTGATGCTGTCCGACCGGCTGATCGCCGCACTGGGTGGCGATGCGAAAGCCATCGACGGTTATGGCAAAGGCGCCATTGTCGGCTCGGCTGGCGAACTGGAACACGGCGCGCTGTGGCATGTGCCCGGCGGTTACGCCATGCGCGAGCGGCTTGGCGAAGCCAAGGCAATCGTGCCCTCGGCCAAGAAGCTGGGGGCTTTCGGCGCGCGGCTCGATGTGCCGATCGGCCATGTCAACGCTGCCTACGTGCGCAGCCATTTCGACGCCATGGAAGTGGGAGTGCCCGACGGGCCGCGACCGGACGAGATCGTCTTTGCACTGGTCATGACCTCGGGTCCGCGCATTCACGACCGCATGGGTGGATTGAAGGCCTCCGACATCAAGGCCTGGGATGGCTTGCGATGAGCCCGGACCCCGCCGGAGGCGGTTATCAGGTCCAGGGGCAGATTGGTTTTGTCCTGCGCAAGGCAAACCAGCGTCACGTTGCGATCTTCGCCACGCATATTGCGGACCTGACACCACCGCAGTTCGCCGCACTCGCCAAGCTGCGCGACGTCGGCGAAACCTCTCAGAACCAGCTTGGCGGCCTGATCGCCATGGATGCGGCAACCGTCAAGGGCGTCATCGACAGGCTAGCGGCACGCGGACTGGTGCAACTGGCCAAGCACGAGGTCGACAAGAGGCGCCTGATGGTAAAGCTGACTGACGAAGGCCATCGCCTCATCGTCGAGCTCCTGCCGCGGGCGCGGACGATCACCGAGGAGACGTTGTCGCCGCTGTCGGCGAAAGACGCCGAAACGCTGCTGCAACTGCTGACGAAGATAAGCTGAGGGCCGCAGGGCAGGGAAGTAAGGGAGTAGGGGAGTAAGGGAAGAGGATAACCTATTCCCTTACTCCCCTAGTCGCCGTATGGGACCCAGACGTTCTTGATCTCGATGGCGCGGCGGAGGAAGGCTTCGCCCTGGGCGGTCGGCCAGTCGAGGCTGCGGCCGTGGCCGGTCCAGACGCGCTTGAGATTGCCCGTCGATTCAGCTTCCGCTTTGGCGCAGATCTCGGCTTCGGCAACGACCCAGAGGCCGTCGACGTCGTCGTGCTTGGCAAGCACGGCTGTGAGTTCGGCGGTATGCCCGGTGACGATGTTGATCGCGCCTGCAGGGACATCTGAGTACTCGAGCACCTGGTAGAGGTCGGTGGCAACGAGCGGGGCAGTGGTCGAGGGCACCACGACCGTGGTGTTGCCCATGGCAAGTGCCGGAGCGATCAGCGAGATCAGGCCGAGCAGCGGGGCTTCGTCAGGGGCGACGATGCCGATCACGCCGACCGGTTCGTGCAGGGCAAGGGTGACTGTGCGTGCCGGCGGCTGGTGCACCCTGCCCTCGAACTTGTCGGCCATGCCGGCGTAGTAGAACAGCCGCTCGATCGAGGCTTCGACTTCTGCCTTGGCAGCCTTGTGGGCAGCACCGGTCAGTTCGACGATGCGGGCAGCGAACTCTTCCGTGCGGCCCGACAGGTTCTCGGCGAGGTAATAGAGCACCTGCGCCCGGTTGTAGGCGGTCGCCTCCGGCCAGGCCTTGCAGGCACGCGCCGCCGAGACCGCGTCGCGGATGTCCTTGCGGCTGCCCAAGCCGACCTCGCCCGCGAGTTTGCCCTTGGAAGTCAGAACCGGCAGCGAATAGTTGCCGTCGGGGCGCACCTGCTTGCCTGCGATGAACAGCTTTGCGGTGCGGTCGATGCCATGGCTTTCGCCATTGTCCCGCGCTGCCTGCCTGGGCGCCGTCGACGGCTTGATGACAGGGCCATGCGGCTCGCTCGGCGCCAGATATTCCTCCAGCCCCTCGCGCCCGCCCTCGCGGCCAAAGCCACTCTCGCGGTAGCCGCCGAAGCCACAGGCGGCATCGAACATGTTGGTGCCGTTGATCCAGACCACTCCGGCCTTGAGCTGCGGGGCGACATGCAAGGCGAGATTGACGTTCTCGCTCCACACCGAGGCGGCAAGGCCAAAACGGGTGTTGTTGGCAAGTTCGACCGCCTCCTCGGTGTTGCGGAAGCTCATGGTGGCGAGCACCGGACCGAACACCTCCTCCTGGGCGAGGATGTTGGCAGGTGCGACACCGGTCGCCAGCGTCGGCAGGTGATAATAGCCTTGTGATGGCACATCCTGGTCGGGCTGCCAGCAGACAGCACCTTGTCTTGCACCTTCCTCGACAAGGCGCCTGACGCGGTCGAGCTGGGTCTTGTCGACCAGCGGGCCGATGTCGGTGTTCTTGTCCAGGGGGGAACCAACGCGCAGCCGGCTCATCCGTGTCTTGACCTTGGCGATGAAGGCCTCGGCAACGCTCTCCTGCACCAGAAGCCGCGAGCCGGCGCAGCAGACCTGGCCCTGGTTGAACCAGATGCCGTCGACAAGCCCTTCGACGGCGCTGTCGAGATCGGCGTCCTCAAAGACGATGAAGGCCGACTTGCCGCCGAGTTCCAGCGACAGTTTCTTGCCCGAGCCGGCGGTTGCCTTGCGGATGATCTTGCCGACTTCCGACGAGCCGGTGAACGCGATCTTGTCGATGCCGGGGTGGTTGACGATCGCAACCCCTGTCTCGGGTCCGCCCTGGACGATGTTGACCACGCCCTTGGGCACACCTGCACGTTCGCAGATCTCGGCGAAGAGAATGGCCGTCAGCGGCGTGAACTCGGCCGGCTTCAGGACAACGGTGCAGCCGGTGGCAAGAGCGGGTGCGATCTTCCAGGCCAGCATCAAAAGCGGAAAGTTCCACGGGATGATCTGGCCGACGACACCGGCTGCCTTGCGGCCAGGGAACTCCCGGTCGAGCGACTGGGCCCAGCCGGCATGGTGGATGAAGTGGCGGATCGCCAATGGCACGTCGATGTCGCGGCTCTCGCGGATCGGCTTGCCGTTGTCGAGGCTTTCCAGCACCGCAAACAGGCGCTGGTGGCGCTGCATGGCGCGGCCGATGGCATAAAGCACCTTGGCCCGCTCATAACCCGAGGCAGCACTCCATTTGGGCAACGCCTTGCGCGCTGCTGCCACCGCCGTCTCGATGTCGGCGGCGGAGGCATCGGAGACCTTGGCCAGAAGCTTGCCATCAGAGGGATCGGATGTGTCGAAGCTCTTGCCGTCGATGCCGGCGCGCCAGTCGCCCGCGATGAACAGCGCCTTCGAGAAGTCGCGGGCCGCAAGCCAGGCATCGGCTTCGCTGCGGGCCTCGGGGGCTGGGGCATAATCCATGGCGTGGTATCGTTCGAGGATGTTCATGAGGGGCTCCGGACTTTGCGGCGCGAGGATCGGGCGGGGGGCGCGAAGGAACGCGGCATGGCCAGGTCGCCCCTCACGCCATGGCGTGGCGGTGGTTGGCCGAGTAGCGGCCGCTGATGTGGTGTTCGAGCTGGCGTTCGATGTCGGTCAACAGGCTCGACGCGCCGAAGCGGAACAGCTCAGGCTCGAGCCAGGGCCGGCCAAGCTCTTCCTTCATCAGCACCAGCCAGTCGAGCGAGACCTTGGCCGTCGAGATGCCGCCGGCCGGCTTGAAGCCAATGAGATAGCCGGTCTGCTCGTGATAGGCGCGGATCGCCCTGACCATGGCGAGGCCGACGGGCAGCGTCGCGTTGACGCTTTCCTTGCCGGTCGAGGTCTTGATGAAATCGGCACCCGCCATCATCGCCACCATCGAGGCGAGCGTGACATTGCGCAAAGTCGCCAGATCGCCGGTGCCGAGGATGACCTTGAGATGGGCCGCGCCGCAGGCAGCGCGCATCTGCCTGATCTCGTCATAAAGCTCCTGCCACTTCGCACCGAACACCAGTCCGCGCGGAATGACGACGTCGATCTCGTCGGCGCCGTCGGCAACCGATGCCTCGATCTCGGCGAGACGTGTCGACAACGGCGCCAGGCCATGCGGAAAGGCCGTCGACACCGCAGCGACATGGATGCCCGAGCCCTTCACCGCCTCGACAGCCGCCGCCACGAACGGATGATAGACGCAGACCGCCGCCGGCCGGATCAGCACCTCGCCCAGTCCCAGCGCCTCGGTCAGATCACGGCGCAGCGGGTTCAGCGCCTTGGCACAGAGCCGGCGCACACGCTCGTCGGTGTCGTTGGAGTTGAGCGTCGTCAGATCCATCAGCGAGATCGACCTGAGCAGCCAGGCAGCCTGATTGTCGGCCTTGATCGAGCGCCTTTTGGTCAGCGTGCCGACCCGCCGCTCCAGCGCCGAACGGTTGACACTGCGCATCGATTCCAGAAAGCCCAAATCCAGCGCCATGCCGGGGTTGCGCGCAATGGCGTGCCTGTCGGCCGCATTCGCAGCCAGCCGCGACGGCAAGGCGGTCACTATGGCGGATGACGGGTTCTCGGCTTCGCGCAGCTTGCCGCTCATGTGACTGCCTTTCCTCCGGACGCCTTGTCGTCGGCGCGACATCTCAAGAGCCGTCGACGGCAAGCCATGCTTTCGTCGCGGCACAAACAAGAATAGCCCGTGTAGCTATGCTCCACGAGTCCCCCGAGGGCGGAAGATAGACGAAAAATCGAAACGGCGAAGCGTTATCTTGACCGGATGGTCAAAACGCCGGACCGCCAGGCGATCCGGCACCGAGGGAAGCGTCAGCCGACGAAGGCGCGCTCGACGACGAAGCTGCCCGGCTCATTCAGCGAGCCCTCGACGAAGCCGAGGCTCTCAGCCAGTTCCTTGACGTCCTTGAGCATGTGCATCGAGCCGCAGATCATGATGCGGTCGGTTTCGGGATCGAGCTTGTCGATACCGAGGTCGCTGTAGAACTTGCCCGACGAGATGAGCGCGGTGATGCGGCCCATACGCTCGGATTCCTCGCGTGTCGTCGAATTGTAGAGCGTGACGCGGCCATGGGTCAGTTCGCCGATCAGCGGGTCGCTTTCGAGATTGGCGACCAGTTCCTGGCCATAGGTCAGCTCGGCCACGTCGCGGCAGGTGTGGGTAAGGAAGACGTGCTCGTAGCGCTCATAGGTGTCGGGATCGCGAAGCAGGCTGGCGAAGGGCGCGATGCCGGTGCCGGTCGAGATCATGAAAAGGCGCTTGCCAGGGGTCAGCGCGTCGAGCACCAGCGTGCCGGTCGACTTCTGGCGCATCAGGACGGTGTCGCCGGGAACGATCTTCTGCAGCTCGGAGGTCAGCGGACCATCCGGCACCTTGATCGAGAAGAACTCGACTTCGTCGTCCCAGGAGGGGCTTGCCACCGAATAGGCGCGGTAGACCGGCTTTTCGGCGTTGGGCAGGCCGATCATGACGAACTCGCCCGAACGGAAGCGCAGCGACTGCGGCCGGGTGATGCGGAAGGAAAAGAGGCGATCCGTGTAATGTTTCACCGAAACCACAGTTTCGGCGTAGACATTGGCAGGGATTGGGAACTGAAGCGGCTTGGCTTCGGCCGTCTTCAGCGCTGCTGCGGTGTTCATCGATCAAACCTCTCGCCCGGCGCGGCGACGTTTCCAGACCCGGCGCGCAGCGGAAATACAGGCAAATAATGGGACCTTGTTCGGGTTATTAATTAGTATACAAATGATATCAGCGTCAAGATTGTGGCATAAAACGCCTTTCTAAACTGGCACAGGAACGTAGTCCGGGCTTTTCGGGATTAGTCCATGGACGAGAATATTCCCGCAGAGGCGGGAAATGTCGTGGCAGGCATCGATGTCGGGGGAACCTTCACCGACCTGCTGCTGATCGACGGTAGGGATGGCGGGACAGTCCACATCGCCAAGACACCGACAACAGTTGAAAACCAGGCGCATGGCGTGATCGCGGCACTCGCTGCAACAGGTTTTCCGATCGCCGACATCGACCTCATCGTGCACGGCACGACCACCACCACCAATGCCGTGCTGGAGCGCAGGCTGGCGAAAACCGGCATGATCACGACGCGCGGTTTTCGCGACGTGATCGAGCTCGGAAGGCGTACGCGGCCACAGCCCTATGGCATGACCGGCGTCTTCGTGCCGGTCATCCCACGCAATCTCAGGATCGAGGTCACCGAACGCGTCGAAGCCTCGGGACGGGTGCGCGAGCCGCTCGACGAGAACGAGGTGCGGCGGGCGGTCAATCAGCTGGCCGCCGCCGGTTGCGAAGCGCTGGTCATCCATTTCCTGCATGCCTACGCGAATCCCGCCCATGAGCGCCGCGCCGCCGAGATCGCAGCTGAAGACTGGCCGAATAGGCACATCACCACGGGCCACTCGTTGCTTTCGGAGGCACGCGAGTTCGAGCGCGGGGTCACGGCCTCGGTCAACGCCGCCGTGCAGCCGATCCTCGAACGTTATGTCGGGCGGCTGCGCGAAGAACTCAGCCAGCGCGGCTACGGCCGCGACTTCCTGATCATGAACGGCAATGGCGGCATGATCTCGGCGCGCTTCGTCACCCGGGAGGCGGCAAAGACCGTCATGTCAGGCCCGGCCTCGGGTGTTATCGCCGCCGCCCATACTGGCCGGCGCGCCGGCTACGGACATCTCGTCACCTACGACATGGGCGGCACCTCGACCGACGTCGCGCTGATCCTCGATGCAGAGCCTGCGGTCTCCAACGAGATCGAGATCGAGTATGCGATGCCGATCCATGTGCCGATGGTGGCGGTGCATACGGTGGGCGCCGGCGGCGGCTCGATCGCCCGTGTCGATGCCTCCGGGCTGATCCAGGTCGGTCCGGAAAGTGCCGGCGCCAACCCCGGGCCGGTCTGCTATGGCCGCGGCGGCACGGAGCCGACGATCACCGACGCCAATCTGGTGCTCGGGCGGCTCGACCCGAAAAGGCTGCTTGCCGTCGACGCGCCGGTTACGGTCGAGACCGTGCGCCAGATCTTCGAAGACAGCATCGGCAAGTTGACCGGGCTTGATGGTGTTTCGGCGGCAGGGGCTGTGCTCCGGCTCGGCAATGTCAAGATGGCGGGCGCCATCCGCATGGTGTCGGTGTCGCGCGGACATGACCCGCGCGACTTCACGCTGTTTGCCTTCGGAGGCGCCGGCCCGCTGCATGCGTCAGCGCTTGCCCGCGAACTCGGTCTGCCACGGGTGCTGGTACCGGCGCGGCCCGGCATCACCAACGCGCTCGGCTGCGTCGTCGCCGATTTGCGCCACGACTTCGTCAACACGGTCAACCAGCCGGTGGCACTGCTGGACGAGAAACGGGCCCGGGACATTCTCGCCGGGCATCGGGCGGCAGGCGAGGCGCTGATCGGCCAGGAGGCGGTGCGACCGAAGAGCATTCGCGTCAACCACTCCGCCGACATGCAATTCGTCGGGCAGACGCACATCGTCAACGTGCCGCTGCCTTCGACGGATATCGACCGTGCGACGCTGCAGGGCCTGTTCGAGAAGGCCTATTTCGCCCGCTTCAAGGTCGAACTGCCGGAGATCCGCGCCAATCTCGTCAACCTCAACACGTCGGTGACCGGCGCGCGGCCTGAGATCGACCTGAGCCGCCTGATCGACCCGGCAGGACGGTCGGCGACGCTGGCTGAAGCGCTGCGCGAGATGCGTCCGGTGTGGTTCGACGGCAGTTGGCATGACACGCCTGTTTATCTCAGGGAAAAGCTGCCGCTCGACGCCACGATCGTAGGCCCGGCCATCCTTGAGCAAATGGACGCAACAACCGTGCTGGAGCCGGGCGACCGGGCTCGGTCGGACCGGGATGGCAACATCATCGTCGAGATTGGGAGATGATGCGGCGCAAGCACCCCCACTCGGCCTCGCTGCGCTCAACACCTCTCCCGCTGCCCAGGGGAGAGGAAAGATCGGCGGCGATCAGGGCTCTCCTCGTCTCCTCCGTCGAACCAGCTCTTTTCCTCTCCCCCGTCGAACGGGGGAGAGGTGTCGTGCGCAGCGAGGCGGAGCGGGGGTCGACCTGCCTGGCCCCACGCGGAACACTGCGATCCCTCACGCTGCGGACCGTCGAGGGCGCGCCGCGCGTCCGACGCGAGCCCATGTCATGACCCTCGACGCCATCACCCTCTCCGTCATCCAGGCAGCGCTGCAGCAGACCTGCGACGAGATGGACCTGACGTTTTCGCGGGCGGCGTTTTCGCCGGTCATCGCAGAGGCCAACGACCGTTCCGATGGCATCTATTCCGCAGTTGATGGGGCGCTGATCGCACAGGGGTCGCAAGGGCTGCCGGTGTTCGTCGGCGTGATGCAGTATTCAACAAGGACCATCATCGAGATGATAGCGGACGGACGCGTGCTGCCGCCCGATCCAGGTGATATCTATGTCGTCAACGACCCCTATCTCGGCGGCACGCATCTGATGGACGTGCGTTTCGCCATGCCGGTGTGGCGCAAGGGAAAAATCTTCTGCTGGCTGTCCAACACCGGACACTGGCCCGATATCGGGGGTGCTGTGCCCGGCGGCTTCTCGGCATCGGCAACGGCGGTGGAACAGGAAGGTTTGCGGCTGCCGCCGGTCAAGCTGTTCAAGAAGGGGGTCATGGACCCCGAGATCTACGCCATCATCTGCTCCAACATCCGGGTGGCCGACCAGCGCATCGGCGACATCCGCGCCCAGGCGGCGGCGCTCCATGTCGGGCAAGACAGGCTGTTTGCGATCCTCGATCGTTACGGCGACGAAACCGTTGTCGAGGCGATCGCCGAGTTGCGCCGGCGCGCCGCCGAGCAGATGCGGGCGCATATATCAGCCCTGCCCGACGGCACCTATTACTCCAAGGCATGTGTCGATTCCGACGGCGTGGTCGATGCGCCGCTGACCATTGCGTTGTCGGTCGAGAAGACCGGCGACGCGCTGAGCTTCGACTTCGCCGGTTCGTCTCCGCCTTGCGCCGGGCCGATGAACAGCGTGCTGGCGACGACTCTGTCCTCGGTCTATCTCGCGATGCGACACATCTTTCCCGACGTGCCGATCAGCGCCGGGGCCTTCGAGCCCTTGATCGTCAAGCGGCCGGAGGGCACGTTCCTCGATGCGCGCTACCCACGCCCCGTCTCGGGTTGCGCCGCCGAGGTGTCGCAGCGCATCGCCGAGGCGGTGTTTGCCGCCATGGTGCAGGCAGCGCCCGACAAGGTGACGGCGGCGCCTGCAGGTTCGAGCGGCAACTTCGCGCTCGGCGGCAACGATCCGGCGCGCGGCCGCGACTATGTCATGTACCAGATCTCGGGCGGCGGCTATGGCGGCAACTCAGGCCATGACGGGCTGTCGAATGGCTGCTCGACCATCGGCATCTCCAAATCGCCGCCGGTCGAGATCATGGAGCAGGCCTATCCCGTGCTCTACCGCCAATATGCCTTGCGCGAGGGATCTGGCGGCGCCGGCAAACAGCGCGGCGGCTTCGGCCTCGCCTACGAGATCGAGCTGCTGCGCGGCGAGGCGCGCGCCTCCTTCGTCATGGACCACGGCCGCGTCGGGCCGCAGGGCGCGCTCGGCGGGCGGGATGGCGAGGTCAATTCGGTGATCGTGTTTCGCGACGGCAAAGCACATGTTCCGCCGCATCTGTCCAAGGAACAGGACATTCCCCTGAAAGCCGGCGACCGCGTGTCGGTCGGCACACCAGGAGGCGGTGGTTATGGCGATCCGCTAGAGCGCGATCCCGAACTGGTGCTGCGCGATGTCGGACTTGGCTACTATTCGCCCGAGCAGGCGAGCGCGATGTTCGGCGTGGCGATCGTGGATGGCGGCGTGGATGCCGAAGCTACAGCTCACCTTAGGCGGCGTTAGCCCCCTCTCCGGCTCGCTACGCTCGACACCTCTCCCCATTCCGTGGGGGCGAGTTTTGGAAGGACGATTGGCGTTTCCTCTCCCCCTGGGGGAGAGGTGACCGCGACGCGGGACGGAGAGGGGTTAGCCACCCCGTCCCGTGTCGCCGCATCAAATCGTCAGCCCAGAACCTTGCCGTCTTCGCCGAAGCGATAGGTGCGCGCCGCGTCTGGAGTGGCGTAGAGCGTAGCGCCTGGGCCGGTCTGGTATTCGCCGAACAGGCGGATGGTGATCAGGCCGGCCTTCTCGGTTTCGAGGAAGACGTTGGTGTCGGCGCCGAGATGCTCGGCATGGATAACCGTGCCCTTCCATGTGCCCTCGGCCTGGCTGACCGCGATGTGCTCGGGACGAACGCCGATGGTCTTGGCGGTTTCGCCAAGGCGGGCGCCGTCGACGAAGTTCATCTTGGGTGAGCCGATAAAGCCGGCGACGAACAGATTGGCCGGTTTGTTGTAGAGCTCCATCGGTGCGCCGACCTGCTCGATGCGGCCGGCGTTCAGCACGACGATCCGGTCGGCCAGCGTCATGGCCTCGACCTGGTCGTGGGTGACGTAGACCATCGTCGCCTTGAGGCGGTTGTGCAGCTGGGCGATCTCGAGGCGGGTGTTGACGCGAAGCGCGGCGTCGAGGTTCGACAGCGGCTCGTCGAACAGGAACAGCTTGGGTTCGCGCACCAAAGCGCGGCCGATGGCGACGCGCTGGCGCTGGCCTCCCGAAAGCTCGGCCGGGCGGCGCTTGAGGTAGGGTTCCAGCGAAAGCATCGACGACGACGCGGTGATGCGCTTGTCGATCTCGTCAGCCGGCGTTCCCGCCTGCTTGAGGCCGAGCGCCATGTTGTCGCGCACCGTCAAGTGCGGATAGAGCGCGTAGGTCTGGAACACCATGGCGATGCCGCGCTTGGACGGCGGGGCGTTGGTGACCCTGGCGCCGTCGATCAGCACATTGCCGGAGGACGCGTCTTCGAGGCCGGCGATAATGCGCAGCAGCGTCGACTTTCCGCAGCCGGACGGGCCGACGAAGACAACGAACTCACCGTCCTTGACGTCGAGGTCGATGCCTTTCAGCACCTCGACCGGGCCAAAGGACTTCTTGACGTTTTCGATCTTGAGAGATCCCACAGGCTATTCCTCTCGTTTTCCTGACGCATGAACCCGACCGAAAAGCGCTGAGCTTTTCGGGGGCATGGCTTAAAGCTTGACGGCGAGGCCGGTGCGGACGCTTTCGTCCGCCGCAAGGCACACGCGCAGTGATTTGACGGCGTCATCCATGTGACGGGTGAGGTCGATGTCCTCGCGGATGGCCTTCAGCACGAAGGCCTGCTCGCGATCGCACAGGCCCTGGTGGCCGGGCTCGTCCTTCATCGACAGGTCCTCGTCGGCGTGGACGAAGCTGCCGTCGGCGCCGAGCTCGGCGCGGTGGACGCGGATCATGCTGGTCTTGGTGTGGGAATCGACGTCGTCGGACTTGGTTGCCGCCTCATTGACGACGATCGACACGCTGCCCTTGGGCGAAATGACGTCCTTCACGAAGAAAGCCGTCTCCGACATCATCGGGCCCCAGCCGGCTTCGTACCAGCCGACGGAACCGTCGGCGAACAGCACTTGCAGGTGACCGTAATTGTACATGTCGGGCGCAATCTCGTCGGTCATGCGCAGGCCCATGCCGCGTACCTCGACCGGGTTGGCGTCGGTGATCTGGCACATGACGTCGAGATAATGCACGCCGCAGTCGACTATCGGCGAGGTCGTCTTCATCAGTTGCTTGTGGGTGTCCCACTTGTGCGCCGAGGACTGCTGGTTGAGGTTCATGCGGAACACGTAGGGACCACCGAGCGCACGGGCTTCGCCGATCAGGCGCATCCACGACGGGTGATGGCGCAGGATGTAACCGATCACCAGCTTGCGGCCATTGGCCTTGGCACAGGCGACGACGCGCTCGGCGTCGGCGACCGTGGTCGCCAGCGGCTTCTCCAGGAAGACGTGGCAGCCCATCTCCATCGCCATGACGGCATAGTCGGCATGGCTGTCGGAATAGGTGTTGATCGAGGCGACATCGGGCTTCAGCTCGCGCAACGCACCTTCGAAGGAGCGCTGGATGCCGTAGCCTTCCATGCCCTCGGGCAACGGCACGTCGGAGCGGTTGACCAGCGCCGCGATCTCGAAGCCCGGATTGTTGTGGTAGGCGAGCGCATGGCTGCGGCCCATGTTGCCGAGGCCGGCTACGACGACGCGAAGAGGCTTTTCTGTGCTCACTTGACTGCTCCGGAAGTGATGCCGCGGATCAGCTGCCGCGAGAAGAAGAAGTAGAGGATCAGCACCGGCAGGATGGCGAGCGAGAGCGCGGCCAAAACGGCGTTCCAGTTGGTGACGAACTGGCCGATGAACACCTGGGCACCGAGCGTCACGGTCTTGGTCGCTTCCGACGGCGCCAGGATCAGCGGGAACCACAGATCGTTCCAGATCGGGATCATGGTGAAGACGGCGACCGTTGCCATGGCCGGGCGGACCAGCGGCAGGACGAGGCGGAAGAAGATGCGGTATTCCGAGAGCCCGTCGATGCGGCCGGCATTCTTCAGATCGTCCGACACCTGCTTCATGAATTCGGACAGGATGAAGACGGCGAGCGGCAGGCCTTGCGCGGTGTAGACAAGGATCAGCGCGGTCAGCGTGTTGACGAGGCCCGACGCCACCATCAGCTGCAGGATCGCGACCGTACCGAGGCGGATCGGGATCATGATGCCAAGCGCCAGATAGAGGCCCATCATGGTGTTGCCCTTGAAGCGGTACTCCGACAGGGCGAAGGCGGCCATGGCGCCGAACAAAAGCACGAAGAACAGCGAGGCGACGGTAACGATCAGGCTGTTCTGGAAATAGAGGAAGAAGTCGCCCTGCGCCATCACGGTCGTGTAGCCGATCAGGTCGAAGGTCTCGGCGGTCGGCAGCGACAGCGGCGAACGGAAGATGGCGTTGCGCGACTTGAACGAGTTGACGACGATGACGAGCACTGGAAACAGCGCGATCGCGGTGTAGGTCAAAAGCACCGCATGGGCGCCGATGGTGCGTGGCAGGGAAGTGGCAGCCTTGCTCATGACGCCCTCAGAACTGGTAGCGGCGCAGCCGCGTCTGGATAAGGAACAGGTACAGGCACACGCCGGCGAGAATGATGAAGAACATCATCGAGGCGATGGTCGCACCCATGTTCTTGTCGCCGATCTGCAGCTGGAAGCCGAAGAAGGTGCGGTAGAGGAACGTGCCCAGGATGTCGGTGGCGTAGTTCGGGCCGGCGAGCGCGCCCTGTGCCGAGTAGATCAGGTCGAAGGCGTTGAAATTGCCGACGAAAGTGAGGATCGAGATGATGCCGATGGAGGGCAGGATCAGCGGCAGCTGGATTTTCCAGAACTGCGAGAAGCCGGTGACGCCGTCGCATTCGGCAGCCTCTATGACCTCGTCGGGGATCGACAGCATCGCGGCGTAGATCAGCATCATCGGGATACCGACGAACTGCCAGACCGAGATCAGGCTGAGCGTGGTCAGCGCATATTCTTCCTTGCCGAGCCAAGGCACGAAAAGGCTCTTCAGGCCGACGAGATCGAGCAGGTTGGGCGCGACGCCCCAGAGTGGGCTCAGGATCAGCTTCCAGGCAAAACCGACGATGACGAAGGACAGGATTGTCGGGATGAAGATCGCCGTGCGGTAGAAAGCCGAGAAGCGCAGCTTGGGGCTCGACAGCAGGGCGGCAAGGACCACGCCGATCGGGTTCTGCACCAGCATGTGGATGATGAAGAACCAGGTGTTGTTGCCGAGCGCGTTCCAGAACGAGGCCGCCCAGCGCGGATCACCGAAAAGAGTGCGGAAATTGTCGAAGCCTGCGAACACCTGCGCATTGTCGACGTTGCGGAACAGCGACAGCTGCAAGGTCCCGAACAGCGGCAGGATCATCACCGCGGTGTAGACCAGCAGCGCAGGAGCCAGGAATACGGCGATATGCCAGCGTGTCGGTCTTCTGTCTTGGCTATGCTCTAGGCTTTGCTGCGACATGTCAAAATCCCTGGGTCCGGCCGCGAGGGGGCCGTTGTTCATCATAGCGAGGATGGACCTCTGCGGGCTTCCCGCCAATGGCCTGGGAAGCAGTAGCGCATCTTTGTGCGCCATCCTTCAACCCCTCCAACCGATTCCGCGAGGTTCGAATTCGCCGAGGGGATGGAGAGCGCCGACTGTGCGGCGCCCTCCAAGCGAGCATCAAGCCCGCCGCAACTTACTTAGCCGGCTTGAACCAGCTGTCGAGGCCCTTCTGCAGTTCGGCAGCAGCAGCTTCCGGGGTCTCGGTGCCATTGATGACGTTGGCCGACTTGACCCAGGTTTCGTTCTCGAGGTTCGGCGTGCCGCGCGACAGGACCTGATAGGTCGAGCGGATCGTCGGCTTGCACTTCTCGCGCCAGGAGACGAATTCCTGGGCCAGCGGATCTTCCATCTTCACGGCAGCCGAGTTCAGGCTGAAGAAGCCCGGCAGGGCATTGGCATAGATGGTCGCGAATTCAGGCGAAGCCACCCAGGTCAGGAAGGTCTTGGCGGCATCGGCGTTTGCGCTCTTCGGGTTGAGGCCAATGCCGATGTCGTTGTGGTCGGAGATGTAGCAGGTGTCACCAGCCTTCTGGACCGGCGGCGGGAAGGCACCCATCTTGAACTGAGCCTGGGTGTTGAAGGTCGAAATCTCCCACGAGCCGGCCGGATAGATGGCGGCGCGGCCGAGGGTGAAGAGGTTCTGGCTGTCCGGATAGGTCTGGGCTTCGAAACCGTCACCGAGATAAGGCTTCCACTTGGCCAGCGTCGCATAAGGTGCAACCCAGTCGGCGTCGGTCAGCTTCTGTTCTCCCTTGATCAGCGCCAGACGGCCTTCTTCGCCTTTCCAGTAGTTCGGGCCGATGTTCTGGTAGCCCATGGTCGCGGCTTCCCAGAGATCCTTGGTGCCCATCGCCATCGGGATGAAGGTGCCGTCGGCCTTGATCTTCTCAAGCGCTGCGAAGAACTCTTCCTCGGTCGCCGGCACGGCGATGCCGAGCTTCTCGAAGGCATCCTTGTTGTAGATGAAGCCGTGGATGACGGAGGCCATCGGCACGCAGAAGGTGGCCTTGCCGTCGTCGGTCTGCCAGGCGGACTTGGCGACGTCGGAGAAGTTCTCCATGCCCTTCAGCGAGGTCAGGTCGGCGAGGTGACCCTTCTTGTAGAGTTCGAGCGAAGCGTCGAACGGACGGCAGGTGATCAGGTCACCAGCCGAACCGGCATCGAGCTTGGCGTTGAGGGCGGCATTGTACTCGGTCGGAGCCGACGGCGAGAAGGTGACCTTGATGCCCGGATTGGCCTTCTCGAAGGCCGGGATCAGCTTTTCCTGCCAGATGGCGAGATCGTCGTTGCGCCAGCTTTCGATCGTCAGCGTCTTGTCCTGGGCGAGCGCGATCCCGGCTGAGCCGAGAATGCTGGACGCCATCAGAAGTCCAGTAAGCAACCTGTTCGTCATTTCATTTCTCCCTGTTTTGTACTTTCTCTCGGGCCTCTACTGATGAGAGCCTCTGCTCCCCTCGAGCTTCGAAAGTGCGGACCTGAGCCGTTGGTCCGCCCCTTCAAGAAGTTGGTTTGCCGCTTCCAGGCTGGACGCGCCGGAAGCCAAAAGGATGGCGAGCTTGACCGAACCGCCGCTCTTTTCGAGCAGGGCTTCGGCAGTCGCGGTGTCGCAGCCTGAAATGGCCGAAACGATGCGCGCGGCACGCTCGTGCAGCTTGATGTTGTCGGCGTGCAGATTGACCATGTAACCGTCATGGACATGGCCGAGATGAATGGCGGCCAGCGTCGACATCATGTTGAGTGCGATCTTCTGGGCCGTGCCGGCACCCATGCGGGTCGAGCCGGCGACGACTTCCGGCGGCGTTGCCAGCAGCACCGAAACATCGGCGAGGTCGAACATCGGCGCGCCCGAGTTATTTGCAAAAGCGATGGTCGCGGCACCGCGGCGGCGCGCTTCTTCGAGCGCGCTCATTGCATAAGGCGTCGAGCCGCTGGCCGAGATGGCGACAAGGCAATCGCCCGCCTCAAGGCCGGTCGCGGCGACATCGCTGGCTGCCTGGCCGGCATCGTCCTCGGGACCGCCGGCGAGATTGACCAGCGCCTCGCGGCCGCCGGCAAGAAGGATGAACACACGCTCGCGCGGGATACCGAAGGTACCGGGAAGCTCCAGCGCATCGGCCAGCGCCATCAAGCCTGAACTACCAGCTGCGGCGTAAACGAGGCGGCCGCCGCCAGCGAGGCAGGCAGCAACCTTTTCGGCTGCCTGGGCAATGGCGGGGATGGCTGGGTGGACAGCACGCGCAGCTTCGATCTGCGCATCGGCAAGCAGGCGAAGAACGGAATCGGGTGCCTGGGCATCAATGCCCCCTGCATCCTTGTGCACCGCTTCTGTACGCCTTGGCGCCATTCTGTCTCTCCCTTCCATCGACAATACCAAAAAAATACCACTTGTCCAGCGCCGTTAACAAATTCCTTTGCTGCGGCGCAAGGAAATTCAAAAACTCAATAAAATTCAATCGGATGGGCATCCAGGTCCGTCATCCGAAATTTAACACTTGGCTATTGGTATTTTATTGGTATTATCAATCTGGAGGAGAAAACACCGTGGATCTTGTGCTCGGGATAGATGGTGGCGGCACTGGCTGCCGGGCCGCTCTGGCCAATGCAAGCGGCGATATCATCGGCCGCGGGCGTGGCGGGCCGGCCAATATCCGCACCGACCTTGCCGGTGCGTGCAACAATATCGTCGAGGCAGCCCGCCAAGCATTGGTGGATGCCGGCCAGGACCCGGCATCGATCGCCACGGTCGATGCCGTCCTCGGGCTCGCGGGCGCCAATGTCGGTGACTACAAGCAGCGGCTCGAAGACATGCTGCCGTTTCGAAACAGTTCCGTCGAAAACGACTCGCTGATCTCGCTGGAAGGCGCGCTCGGCGACCATGATGGCGCCATCGCAGCGCTCGGCACCGGAACCGTCTATCTCGGTCGCAGGGCCGGCCAGTTCCAGCCCCTCGGCGGCTGGGGCTTCCAGATCGGCGATCTCGGCAGCGGCGCGCGCATCGGCCGTGACCTGCTGCAGGAAACCCTGCTGGTCTACGACAGGATCCATGCCGGCTCGGCGCTGACCGACGTCATGCTGGAGCGTTTCAACAGCGACCCCAGCGACATCGTCGAGTTCACTACCAACGCCAAGCCAGGAGACTACGGCCAGTTCGCACCTATGGTGTTCGAGCACGCAGCGAAGGGCGACGCGGTCGGGCAGAAGCTCGTCGACCGCGCCGTCGCCGATGTCGAGGAAACGCTTGCCGTCTTCGATCTCACGCCGAACGAGCGGCTCTGCCTTCTCGGCGGGCTCGCTGGGCTCTATGCGCCGCTGCTGTCGAAACGCTACCGTGCGATCATGCACCCGCCACTGCAGGACGCGCTGGGCGGAGCGGTGCAGATGGCGTTGAAGAAATATGGCAAGGCGGGAGGCGGCCATGGATGACGCCGCTGAACGCATTTTCGCCGCCCTGCGCGACGTCAGCCAGTCTGGTGCCCCGCTCTACCTCCAGCTCAAGAAGAACATCGAGGAAGCGGTCAAGCGCGGCCTGATTGGGCCCGGCGACGCCCTGCCCTCGGAGCGCGATATTGCGGCCCAGGCCGACATTTCGCGCGTCACGGTGCGCAAGGCGGTGCAGGACCTGGTCAAGTCGGGCGTGCTGGTGCAGCGCCACGGCTCGGGCACCTTCGTTGCCCCACGCATGGAGCGCGTCGAGCAGTCGCTGTCGCGCCTGACCTCGTTCACCGAAGACATGGCGCGGCGCGGCATGGCAGCGCGTTCGCAATGGCTCGACCGCGGCATCTACACCGCCTCGCCCGACGAGATGATGGTACTCGGCCTCTCCGCCAGCGAGCTGGTGTCCCGGCTCAGTCGCCTGCGCATCGCCGACGAGACGCCGCTCGCCATCGAGCGCGCAACAATTTCGGCTTCCGTGCTGCCAGACCCTCACGAAGTGACATCTTCGCTCTATATGGCTCTTGGCAAGACCGGCCATCGCCCGGTCCGGGCCGTGCAACGCATCTCCGCCGTCAATCTCGGCGAAGCCGAGGCACAGCTCCTGGCCGTGCCCATGGGCTCGGCCTGCCTGCAGATCGAGCGCATTTCATACCTTGCCAGCGGCAAGGTGATCGAGTTCACAAAGTCGATCTATCGCGGCGACGCCTACGATTTCGTCGCGGAACTGAGATTGCCCGGCCCGGATGGGCAAGAAGGAGAAGGTACTTGAACGCGACTACCCATATGCGGCGCGAAATCGCCGAAATCCCCGAAGCTACAGCCCGCCTGCTGGAAGGCTCGGCCAAGGAACTGGCAGAGACCGGCCTGCACCTGAAGCGCGCGCAGCCCCGCTTTGTCACGACGGTCGCGCGCGGTTCCTCCGACCACGCCGCCTCCTTCCTCAAATATGCCATCGAGCTGAATGCCGGCCTGCCGGTGGCCTCCATTGGCCCGTCGATCTCGTCGATCTACGGCGCCAGGCTGAAGCTCGCCGATTCCGCCTGCCTCGCCATCTCGCAGTCGGGCAAGAGCCCCGACATCGTTGCCATGGCCGAAGGCGCGCGCGCCGGCGGCGCGCTGACGATCGCGCTGACCAATACTGCCGGCTCGCCGCTGGCCGAGGCTTCCGACCACGCCATCGACATTCGTGCCGGCGTCGAGAAGAGCGTCGCTGCCACCAAGACCTTCGTCAACTCAGCGGTCGCAGGTCTTGCCGTGCTCGCCCACTGGACCGGCGACGACAAGCTGCTGGCCGCACTCGACGCCCTGCCCGAGCACTTCGCCAAGGCTGTCGACTGCGACTGGATGGGCATTGCAGGCGAACTGACCGAAGGCAACTCGCTGTTCATCCTCGGCCGGGGCCCGTCCTTCGCCATCGCCAACGAGGCGGCCCTGAAGTTTAAGGAAACCTGCGCCATGCACGCCGAGTCCTACAGCGCGGCTGAAGTGATGCACGGCCCGCTGGCGCTGGTGCGCCCAGGCTTCCCGGTGCTGGCGCTGGCTGCCCGCGACGCCTCAGAGCCGTCGATTGCGGACGCCGCCGATGGCCTCGCCGACCGCGGTGCTGCGATCCACATCACATCGTCGCTGGCAAAGAAGGCCAAGGTGCTGGAGCATGTCGCGACCGGCCACCCGCTGACCGATCCGCTGATGCTGATCGCCTCGTTCTACGGCTTCGTCGAGGCCTTCGCCCGCCACCGCGGCCTCAACCCCGACGCCCCGCCCAACCTGCGGAAAGTGACCGAAACGATATGAGCGAACGTCTTGCCATTGCTGCCGGGCGCATCTTCGACGGTGATGCCTGGCACCAGGATGCCGCGCTGCTCGTCGCGGACGGGCTGGTCGAGGGCATCGTCGCGCGGGGTGACATTCCCGCTGGCGTGAAGGTGACGGAGGCAGGCGCCATGCTCGTCCCCGGCTTCATCGACCTGCAGGTCAATGGCGGCGGCGGGTTGATGCTCAACGACAAGCCGGACGTCGACACGCTCGAAGTCATCTGCAAGGCGCAGATGCCCTTCGGCACGACGGCCGTGCTGCCGACGCTGATCACCGACACACGTGAGATCACCCGATCGACCATCGCGGCCGGTATCGAAGCGGCCAGGCGCAAGATGCCGGGCTTCCTCGGCCTGCATCTCGAGGGGCCGCATCTGTCGCTTGCCCGCAAGGGCGCGCACGATCCCCAGCTGATCCGCCCGATGGACGCCGACGACGAGGCAGCTTTGATCGCCGCGCGTCCGTCGATGCCCGTGCTCCTCACCACCGTCGCGCCGGAATCGGTCAAGGCCGACCAGGTCAAGGCGCTGGCCGATGCCGGCATCGTCGTCAGCCTCGGCCACACCGACACCAGCTACCGCACGGCGAAGGAATATGCCGAGGCGGGTGCGTCGATGGCGACACATCTATTCAACGCCATGAGCCAGATCGGCAACCGCGAGCCCGGCCTTGCCGGTGCCGCCGTCGAGATATCACGCTTCTCGGCCGGCCTGATCGCCGACGGCATCCATGTCGACCCGGCAACGATGAAGATCGCACTCAAGGCCAAGAACGGCCCTGCCCGCATCTTCCTCGTCACCGACGCCATGGCGACCATCGGCACCGACCTCAAGTCGTTCGAGCTCAACGGCCGCACCATCAAGCGCGAGAACGGACGGCTGACGCTTGAGAACGGCACGCTGGCCGGCGCCGACCTCGACATGATCTCGGCAATCCGCTTCATGCACGAGACGATCGGCTACGAGCTCGGCGAGGCTATCCGCATGGCCTCGCTCTATCCGGCGGAAGCCGTCGGCCAGGAAAAGCGCCTCGGCCGCCTTGCCAAGGGCTATCAGGCGAATGCCGTGCAGCTGACCGAGGGGCTCGACGTGTCGGGCACCTGGATCGATGGCAAGAGGGTATTTGGCGCCTAGGCGCCTCGGCCGACAAAGCTCAGCAAAAAGCCCCCTCACCGTGACGGAGAGGGGCTTTGCCATTCAGCCCCTAGGTCAGATCGCCGCCTTGTCCGCCGCAGCCCGGATCGCCTCGATGTTCGCGGCATAGGCCGCAGGCCCGCCCTTGAACACAGCGTTGCCGGCGACGAGCACATTGGCGCCGGCGGCGGTGACCAGCGGCGCGGTTTCGGGCGTGACGCCGCCGTCGATCTCGATGTCGATCGGACGGTTGCCGATCATCGCCTTGACGCGCTTGACCTTGTCGATGACCGCCGGGATGAAAGCCTGGCCGCCGAAGCCCGGATTGACAGTCATCAAGAGCACCAAGTCGAGCCGGTCGAGCACGTATTCGATGACAGATTCCGGCGTCGACGGGTTGAGAGACACGCCGGCCTTCTTGCCGAGATTACGGATCGTCTGCAGCGAGCGGTCGAGATGCGGGCCGGCCTCGGCGTGAACCGTGATGATGTCGCAGCCGGCATCGGCGAAGGCTGCCAGATACGGATCGGTCGGCGCAATCATCAGATGGCAGTCGAACACCTTGTCGGTGCGGTTGCGGATCGCCTTGATGACCGGCGGGCCGAAGGTAATGTTGGGGACGAAATGGCCGTCCATGACATCGAGATGGATCCAGTCGGCGCCGGCGGCGACGATGGCCTCGACCTCCTCGCCGAGCTTGGAGAAGTCGGACGACAGCACCGAGGGCGCGATCAGGGTCTTGTTGCTCACGTTCAGGCCTTTCGAAAGGGGCAGAGCCGGTTTTCCGGACTGCCTAATATCAGCCGCGGCCCTTGTCGAGCCGAGAATCCCGTCACATCGCCGCCAGGAGCGATTCCAGGAGAAGTGTTCAGCGATTCTCCGCCCGGAATTGCGCAAAACCGCTCCAGCCTGAAGGAAGCAGAACCCCGCCGGCCAGGCCGGCGGGGTTCCATCACGTTCGCTCCGATCACTGCGGAATGATGTTGTTGTTGGGCCGCTGAGGCTGCTGCTGCCTCTGCGGGATCAGGCCGCGGAACACATCCGGGTTGATCGGCATGATCTCGAGCGTCGGACGCTGGCGCGGGCGGCAGTTCGGATACTGGCCGACCGTACCGCGCGGGCATTCACGCTCGATGGTCATGCACTGGCCGTTGACCAGCACCTCGCCACGGCGGCAGACGGTGTCCTGCCGGTCGGGCACGCAGCGGCCACGCACCAGCGACGTGCCTTCGGGGCACTGCGTCGTCGGTGCCTTGCGGCATGCGCCCCTGATCAGCTCCGTCCCACGCGGGCAGATGCAGCGCCCCTCCTTGGTCCGGATCTGGCCCGGCAGCAGCGTGCACTGACGCACCGGCGGCACATCCTTGACGCAGCGGCCGTTCCTCAGCTCGGTGCCACGTGGGCAGATGCAGCGTCCGTCCTGCGTCCGGATCTGACCCGGCAGCAGCGTGCACTGGCGGACCGGCGGCACGTCCTTGACGCAACGGCCGTTCTTCAGCTCGGTGCCACGCGGGCAGATGCAGCTTCCGTCCTGCGTCCGGATCTGGCCGGGCAGCAGGGTGCACTGCCGTTCCGGCGGCTGCTCCGGCCGCACGCACTTGCCGTTCTTGAGGTCCGTGCCACGCGGGCAGATGCAGCGCCCGTCTTCGGTGCGGATCTGTCCCGGCAACAGGCGGCATTGCGGCTTGACCGGCGGAACCGGCGTCACCGTCCCGCTATCCTGGACGCACTGGCCGTTACGGAACGTCGTCCCCTCGGGGCAGACGCAGCGACCCGCCTGGTTGAGCACGAAGCCTTCCGAGCACTGCTGCTTTTCCTCGTGGTCGATCAGGAAGCGGTGGCAGGCATAAGGGCTGCCGCCAAGACCGCCCGGAACCGCCGTTCCACCGGCCAGGTCGAGGCCGCGAACCGGCGTGTCGGGCGGAAGCACGGCAACGCAGTTCTGGGCGGGCGCCGGCCGGGGTAGATTGGCGAGGCGGCCATCGTCGGGGATCACCACCGTTACCCTGTGGACGCGGCTTTCGCCGGCGCCGAGGCTGATGTTGGCAACACAGGACAGCGGCAGCGTCGCCGGTTCCGGCGAGCAGCCGAAGGGCGGTTCGACCGACGCGATCGCAACACCATCCAGCCGTCCGAGACCGTCCACGCCGATCGCATCGCCGATGCGGACCGAACCATTGAAGGGAGCGGTGCCGCTGTTGGTGATGGTGATCTCGAACGTGCAGGGCCGGCCGGTTTCGCACTGCCGGTCGCCGGTCTTGGCAACCGTCAGGCGCGGCCGTCCCGGATGCGGGATGCGCATGGTGGCGCAGGCCCTGTTGTTGGTGAGCACCGTCTCGCCCAGGATCGCCCGGACCTCGCCGCAGTTGCGGATCATGTCGGACTGGTAATCCGCCGGCACGATGGCGACCACGGACAACGGCACCGACGCGCCCGGCACGAGTGCCACGCCCGGATGATCGCAGCGGAACTGGCCGGGACCGGCCGGACCGCACGTCCAGGGCGGGGTCGGACCGAAAGTCGAGGACGTCGGCGCTCCCGTGGGATAGTCGTCGATCACGGTCAGCGGTCCGACATAGTTTTCGGTGCCGTTGTTGTAGACACGGATCAGGAAGCTGCAGACGCCATCGGCACTGCAGGAAACCGAACGTGGGTCCTTGGTGATGCGCAGATCGACTTTCTTCTCCACAGGCGGACGGCAATCGGGATCGCCGCGCTTGCAGATCGGAATGGTGGCGCAGGCCTTGTCGTTGTCGGTACGGCCGAACACGTCGGGCTTTCCGCTCGCCGTGTAGTCGTATTCGGCACAGTTGCGGATGAAGCGTGCCTCCCAGCCGGGTCCGGGCTTGAAGCCGATCTTGAGATCGACAGACTCGCCTGGATCAAGCGTGGTCGCCGGATGCTCGCAACTCATCGGGCTGGTCGCCGGCAGACAGGTCCAGGGCGCGTTCGGCCCGGAATCTATCGTCGCGTTGCCTGGCAAGGTCACCTCGTCGAGCACGATCTTGCCATTGTAGGGACCATCGCCGACATTGGTGACGCGGATGGTGAAGTCGCAGCCGCCAAGATAGGTGCAGCGGGCGACCTCGGCACGTTTCTCGACCTTGATGTCGGGCCGCTTTTCGGGTGGGCACCTGAGGTCTGGCGGAATGACGATGTCGACAGTCTGGGTGCAGCACAGGCCGACACCCTCTTCCGGACCGGCATAGGTTTCGATGCCGGTGACGATCAGATTGACGACATCACCGGGGCTTGCGCCCTCGATCTCCCAGTGCAGCACGCCGCCGCCGGGCGGAGCGAGTTGCAGGGGCGGATCGATGGTGATGCCGGGCGTGGTGGTACGAAGCTGCACCCAGCGGCCGGCCATCTCGGGTCCGACAGGCATGTTGTAGATGTAGGCGCCGCCGCCGGGCACGCAGTCGACATCACCACGTTCGACTTTGAAGCACGGCCCGTCGCCACCCGGAGGCGGGGGCGGAGGCGGCTCGCAATCGGTGACGTCGATGCGGATAGAGGTCTTTTCGCCGGTGCGGAAATCACCATCGTCGGGCTTGGACGGATCGTGCGAGGGGATCTCGATCGAGCCTGGGCCTGCCGACAGCTTCACGACACCCTGGTTGTCGACGATCGCCGGGGCCGGGAAGGCGGCGTGGTCGATCAGGGCAGTGATGCGAATGTCGATGTAACGTTCGTTGGGTGCACCGACTCCGTCAAGATCGGTCGCCGACAGCCGGAAGTCGGAAATGCCAGCGGTGTCGTTGGGATTCGCCGTGGCACCGATGGTGGCCGCCGGCAGCGGACCGCCGATGGCATCGGTGCCATCGCCTGATGCCTGGACGTTGACGATCGTCAGGCCTGCGGCGACCTGGTCGCGGAAATCCATGCGCAACGTCTTGAGGCCGTTGGCGAAGGCCGGATCGAAGAACTTTTCCGGATTGCCGCGAGCGCCGAAACGCAGGTTGTAGACGACATAGTCGCAATTGCGCTGGACACCCTTCTTGGTGAAGAACGGTACGACGTCGTCGTGGCCGGGATGCGGTATGACGCGGTCGAGCCTCAGTTCAGGCACGACCTCGGGCAGCGGTTGGGCTGCTGCCGGCGACAAGGGCATGGCGGCGAGCGCGATACCTGCCGCCACCAGCCAGCGCGCGCCGCGCCTGGCGAATGACAGGGGTTTCATGATCGTCTCCATGACGGTTGGGTTGCTCTGCGTGGCGAGCGGGACGGGGGTGCGAATGTTCATCTCTCCCTCCCTCACGGTTCGCAGCTGACTTGGGGCGTGGCAAGCGGCACCACCACTTTGCAGCATGGGTAGTAACCACCCTTGTCGGCATCGGACTGCTTGTAGAAGCACAGGCCGACATTGACAGTGTCGCCGGGGAAGTGGCCCGTCACCCCGATGGTGAACGGCGCACCCGCCGGCTTGCTCTGCTGAAGCGGAGTGATGCCAACGCCCGGCGTCCTGGAATCGGCCTTGACGGAATCGCCGCCGATGCCTGCAACGTCGCGGAGATAGAGATCGGCCTCGAGCCCGGCCGGGGTACAGAAATACTCGACCGCCTCGACGTCGAGGCAAGGCGGGATATTGCCGGGCGGTGGGAAGTCCGGCGGCCACAGAGGCGTCGGATAGTCGCCCGGATAGGGAAGCTGCTCGTAATAGCCGGCACGGCCGTCGCAGGGACGCCAGATTTCGACGTCGCCGACGTGCCCCTCGACCTCGGGGTCTTCATAGAAGCTGTCAAAGTCGACGAACCATGAGCCGAAGGGCGGAACGTTCGCCGGCTTCACAAGCGAGGTCGAGGTGATCTGCACGCCATGGACGGCGAGCGGGCCGCCAACTGCGAGTTGTTCGGCCAGGGTAGGATTGTCCCTCAGTCTGTCACCCGTCTTGACGATGGTGTCGGTGCAGGCGTTGGGGTTGATGAAGCCTTGCGCGTCATAGCCATATTGCAGGTCGATGCCGCCGGCCGACCGGCGGTTGCCTTCAGGGAAGCCGACGGCATATTCCTGCGGCACCGGCACCCAGATGCTTTCGGTCGCCGGATCGTCGGGGCTTTCGCGCCAGTAGCGAATGACCTCGCCATCGCCTGTATCTGCAAACTGGCTGTAGTCGTAGCGGTTCTCGATCTCGCCGCGCTGTGCCAGATACATGAAGCCCTTGTTGTCAAAGGCAATATCGGTGACCGGCAGGTCGTTGTCGGCCGCGACCGTCAGCTCCCAGCGCGGGTCGCCGGCGAATTTGCCGTCCCGGGCGATGCCGACAGACCAGATCTCGGCCTTGTCGCCGACCGCGTAGTAGACGCGGCCGCCGTGGAAGGCGACACCCCAGACCCGGCGTTCGTCCTGGGTGTAGCCCCAGGTGCCTGGGTCCTCGCTGTCGAAGGCGGCACCTTCGATATCCATCACCGCGCCGTCGTCGGCCGTCGGCGCCAGTCCGCGCACCGGACGTCCAGAAACGCCGTGATCGAAATTGTCGATCAGAGCGCCCGTTGCATCGATGCGGTGGATCAGGCCGGTGTCGAGGTCGGAAGCGAAGAACTGGCGATGAACCTTGTCGAAGGTGACATCGCCAATGCCAGGCCCGCTATTGCTGTCGATATCGGCAAACTTGGCGACGGCACCCGAAATGCCGTCGATGCGCCAGATCGTGCCGGGGCCGCCGCCACTTTCCTCGCCGAACTGGCCGGCCATGAAGGTGGCGCCGGCCTTACCGCGACGCTCGCGTTCGGGGCGTCCGTCGGCGTCGGCGTCAGGGGTGACGATGCGAATGCCGTGCAGCGAGGTCGCGCCCGCATAGAGATCGGGCACGCCAGAGGGGGTGCCGTCGCGAACACCATCGTCATAGGTCAGCGCGAAAACCTGACCGATCTGGCTGGCCAAGACCTCGAAGGGCTGCGGCGTGTTGACGAGTTGGCCGGCCGGCGGGCCGCCGAGGGCCGAAACGTCAAAGACGCGCAAGGTTGCGCGCTCGGTATCGATGAAGGTTTCGTCCACAGGATCGATGCCGGGCGGCAGCCCTTCTTCTACCCCCGGGATCACGGTGCCGGAAAAACCGGTAACGGCCATCGATCCGGGATTGATGATCTGCGTTTCCTGGGCCTGTGCCGTCGGCGCGAGCCCGAGACCTGCGGCAATCGCCAGAGCCATCATGCCGGTGTTGAAGGCAAGTGCTTTCAGGCGGGCACCTGACGGTTCGGCCGGCAGCGCACGCGCACCGGAACCACCACGAAAGCACGGCATGGCACCTCTCCCGAGTTGTGTGGAAGAAGGTGCTGGAGCGCAAGCAAGTGCAAAGCGCTGATACCCGGCACTTTCCTCCCTTGCAGTCCTGCGAATGTCCCTCGGCGCGACGATACGCCGGGGCTTACCTAGGGTCAATGGAACAAGCCCGAAGCCCAATGCGTCCACCCTCTCCCTGAGGCGATGGTCGCGCCGTGCTCCGGGTGCTCGCGGTGACCCGCAACACCTGGTGTCTGTGGTCATTGGGTTGTCCTTTCATGACACCGCACCACGCGGTGCCTGGACGTTGGTCGCTGCGGCACGCGAAAAGGTTCACCCCCAATGGTGGTATTTGCGGCCTCGGCCGGGCGCGGGCTCCTGTCCAGCAAACCCCTGAAAATCCCCATTGAAATCGATTACATTTTCAGCTTATGATCCCTTGCAGCAGTTTTTTTGTGCATCGGGAGGAGTTCATGAGGAAATTTTCAGCACTGGCGCTCACCACCGTCGCGGCACTTGCCGTGTCGGCGTTCTCGACCCAGGCAGCCGACTACAAGATCGGCCTGTCCAATGGCTGGGTCGGCTCGGAATGGCGCACGCAGATGATCGAGGAAGCCCAGGCAGCGGCAGCCGCCTGGAAGGAAAAGGGCGTCAATGTCGAGGTCGTGGTGCAGAGCGCCAATGTCGACGTGCCCGGCCAGATCGCGCATGTCCGCAACTTCATCAGCGAGGGCGTCAACGCCATCATCATCAACCCGAACAGCCCGACGGCGTTCGACCCGGTCTTCGCCCAGGCCAAGGAAGCCGGCATCCTGGTGATCTCGACCGACGCCGAAGTGTCGTCGCCTGACGCCACCTATGTCGGCATCGACCAGAAGGCATGGGGTGCGGCAGGCGCCAAGTGGCTCGCCGAAACGCTCGGCGGCAAGGGCAATGTCGTTGCCATCAACGGCGTCGCCGGCCACCCGGCCAATGAGATGCGCGTCGCCGGCTACAAGGAAGTGTTCGGCCAGTATCCCGACATCAAGATCGTCAACGAAGTGAATGCCAACTGGGATCAGGCCCAGGGCCAGCAGGCGATGCAGAACCTGCTCGCCACCTACCCCGACATCAACGGCGTGTGGGTACAGGACGGCATGGCGGCGGGCGCCTGGAAGTCGATCATCGACGCCAAGAAGGAATCGTCGATCGCCGCCACCGGCGAGATCCGCAAGGACTTCATCGACATCTGGACCAAGGACAAGCTGAACTCCGGTGCCTCGGTGAATCCGCCCGGCGTGATGGCGTCGGCACTCAACGTTGCCGTGCTGATGCTGGAAGGCAAGGAACTGAAGGAACCGGCAACGGCTGGCCAGTACAAGAACGCCATGTACCTGCCGATCCCGTTCATCGACAGCAAGAACCTCGCCGACGCTGCCAAGGCGGTCGAGGGCAAGCCGGGCTATTATTCCTACACCAGCCAGCTTTCCATCGAAGACGCCGAAAAGCTCTTCAAGTAAGCTTCCTCCCAAGACGGGGGACGCGGCACCTGCACGCAGGCCCGCGTCCCCGCGACCGACGAAGCACCGGGAAGCCACCACCATGTCGAAACTCATCATGCGCGGCGTAAGCAAGGCTTACGGCGCCACCCTGGCCTTGCGCCGCGGCGACCTCGCCGTCGACGCCGGCGAAGTGCATGTGCTGATCGGCTCGAACGGTTCGGGCAAGAGCACCCTGTGCAAGGTGCTGGCCGGCAGTGTGCGCCCAGACAGCGGCGAAATCCTCATCGACGGCAGGCCGGTCACCATCACCGGGCCGCATGCGGCACGCGCATCCGGCATCGGCATCTTCTACCAGGAGCTCAGCCTCGCCGGACATCGCACCGTGGCGGAAAACATCTGCCTGCCCGACATGCCAGGCGGCATCTTCGTCGACCGCGCAGCCCTGGAGAGCCGGGCACAGCGTTACATCGCTTTGTTCGACACCGTTTCCGGCGAGGGCTTCTCGGCCGAGGCAGTGGTCGAGAACCTGCGTGCCGACCAGCGCCAGCTGGTCGAGATCATGAAGGCGCTGGCGACCGAGGCGCCGATCAGCATCTTCGACGAACCGACCTCAGCGCTCGACCGAGCACAGGTCGACCGCTTCTTCGAAATCCTGCGCGACCTGAAGGCCGAGGGGCGCAGCATCATCTTCATCTCGCACCGCATGGACGAGATCTTCGCCATCGGCGACCGCGTCACCGTCATCCGCGATGGCGAGACTGTCGGCACCGAGAAAATCGCCGACACCAACCCTGGCGCGGTGATCCGGCTGATGGTCGGCGGGCAGGACGAGCTTGCGCCCGGCACCAGTGCGCCGCCTGCCACGGCTGCGACGCGCAATGGCGCGGTGCTGACCGTCGCCAACTTCTCCGGCAAGGGCTTTGCCAATGTCGGCTTCGAGGTCGCCAAGGGCGAGATCCTCGGCTTCGGCGGTCTGCATGGCCAGGGCCAGTCAGCGGTGCTGCGCGCCATCTTCGGCGCCAACCCCTCCAGCGGCGGCACGCTTTCGCTATCAGGTTCGGCATTCGCCCCGTCCGACCCGCGCGCAGCAATCCGGCACGGCCTGGCCTACGTCTCCGGCGACCGCAGCCGCGACGGCGTCATCTCGGGCCGGCCGATCCTCGAGAACGTGACGCCGATCCACTATCTCCGCCAGAAGCTCTTCCTCGCGCGTCCGTCAGCCCTGGCAGAGCGGGTCAAGCCGGCGCTCGAGGCGCTGCACACCAAGTTCGCCGGGCTTTCGCATCCGATCAACTCGCTGTCAGGCGGCAACCAGCAGAAGATCGTCATCGCCCGTTGGCTGATCGACAGGCCCGACGTGCTGCTGCTCGACGACCCGACCAAAGGTATCGACTTGTCGGCAAAGGCCGATCTGTTTTCGCTGATCCGCAAGCTCGCGGCCGAGGGCATGGGCATCGTGCTCTATTCCTCGGAGGATGCCGAGCTGCTCAACAATGCCGACCGCATCCTCGTCTTCAATGGCGGACAGTTGCGGCGCGAACTCACCGGCGCGGACAGAACGCGCTACAATCTTTACCAGGCAGCTTACGAGGCCGCGTGATGGATGCCGCGACCCTTCCTTCCAGCAAACCGGGCGGGCTCAAGCGCCTCATCGAGCGCTATCCGTTCCTGCCGGCGCTGGTCATCGCCATCGTCTTGCTTGCGCTCAACGGCCTCTACCAGCCGCGCAGCATAAGCTTCGCCGGCATCACAGGACTTACCAAGACCTACCTTGCTCTGATGATGCTCGCGATCGCCCAGACCTATGTCGTCTATGCCGGCGACATCGACCTCTCCGCCGGCGCCATCGTCTCGCTGGTCAATGTCATCATCGTGGTGACGATGGAGAAGCTGGGCGGCAACGGCTTCTCGGTGGTTGCAGCGCTTGGCATCGGGCTTCTCGTCGGCCTCGCCTGCGGCATCATTAACGGCATTGTGGTCGCAGCACTCAGGTTGCAGGCGATCGTCGCCACATTTGCCACCAGCATCTTCTTCACGGGTCTTGCACTTTACGTCATGCCGGTTGCCGGTACGCCGGCGCCCGTTGCCTTCTGGCGCACCTATGGCGGTCGGTTCTTCGAAATCCCCTTCGTCTTCTATGCTGCGGTGGCGCTGGCCATCGTGATCTACGTTCTCGCCCGCACGCGGCTTGCAACGCAACTGCTCGCCGTCGGCGACGACGCGCAGGCAGCCTATCAGAGCGGCCTGCCGGTGACCAAGATCCGCATCCAGGGCTACGCGCTGTGCGGCCTGTTCGCGGCACTCGCAGCTTTCTGCATCACCGGCGACACGGCCAGCGGCGACCCGCTTGTCGGCGGCAAGATGACACTTTTCTCGGTGGCAGCGGTGGTCCTCGGCGGCAGCGCACTGTCGGGCGGCTTCGGCACCGTCGTCGGCTCGATCATCGGGGCGCTGATCATCGGCCTGATCAACTCGCTGGTGTTCTTCGTCGGCACGCCGTCGGAATGGCAGAACCTGGTCCAGGGCTTCGCCATCCTGGTAGCGCTGATGGCCGGCATTCTCCTGGGGCGGAGGGCACGCGCATGACCATGGCAACCCAAACCCCAGCGGCAGGCCCCTCGCCGGTGCTGACCGTCCTCAAGCAGCCGCTGGTCGTGGCGCTGATCCTCATCGCCGCGCTTTTGCTGCTCGGCGAGGCGCTCTCGCCCGGCTTCGCCTCGGGCCAGCAGATCCTCCGCCTGCTCATAGTTGCCGCTTTGCTCGGAATCGTCGCCGCGGGCCAGAACCTGGTAATCCTGGGTGGCCGTGAAGGCATCGACCTCTCGGTCGGCGGCGTCGTCTCGCTCAGCGCGATCATCGGCGGCAACCTGATGAATGGTACTGACGCCGGCATCGCACCCGCGATCCTCGGCTGCATCGCCGCCGGCGCCGTGATCGGCCTGTTCAACGGCCTCGGCGTGACACTCCTGCGCATCCCGCCACTGGTCATGACGCTCGGCATGCTCGGCGTCCTGCAGGGCCTTCTCGTGGTGATCCGCAACGGTATTCCCTCAGGACGCGCCGCACCCGGACTGTCGCAGTTCGTTACCCAGCCTTTCCTCCTCGGCCTGCCCGGCATCATCTGGCTGTGGGTGGCGATCGGCCTGCTGATGGCCTTCATGCTCGGCCGCACCGTGTTCGGTCACCGCATCTATGCCATCGGCTCGAACGAACAGGCGGCCTTCATGGCCGGCGTGCCGGTGAAGCGCACCCGTATCGCCTTGTTCATGCTGTCGGGCGCATTCGCCGCCGTCGCCGGCATGTGCCTGATCGGCTATTCCGGTTCGTCCTTCGCCAATGTCGGCGAGCAGTACATGCTGCCCTCGATCATCGCCGTGGTGTTCGGCGGCACGCCGCTGTCGGGCGGCAAGGGCGGCTATACCGGAACCATGGCGGGTGCCGTGCTGCTGGTCGTGCTGCAAAGCATCCTGACGACGGTGCATATCGAAGAGTCCGGGCGGCAGATGGTGTTCGGCGCGACCTTGCTGATCCTGATGCTGTTCTACGGCCGTGGCAGGGCGATGCGCGCATGAACGAGCGACCCAAGATCAAGGACATCGCCGAGCGGCTGGGCGTTTCCGCGGCCACCGTGTCGCGCGCGCTTTCAGACAGCGGTCTCGTCGCCGAGCCGACGCTGAGCCGCATCCGCGAGGTGGCGCGCGAGATGAACTACCGGCCAAATGTCAGCGCCCGCAACCTGCGCACGCAGAAGGCGATGGCGGTGCTGATGGTGGTCCGCGACGTCGGCAACCCATTCTACCTCGAGATCCTCAAGGGTGTCGAAGCGACCGCCCGCGCCGCCGGCTATTCGGTGCTGATGGGCAATACCGAAAACGACTCCGACCGCGAGATCGAATATTTCGACATGCTGCGCGACGGCCATGCCGACGGCATGATCCTGATGACCGGCAAGCTGCCCCACCGCGACGGTTTTGTTGCCTCGGTCGAAGGCGGCGCGCCGATCGTGGTCGCGCTGGAGGAGATCCAGGATGCCGGCTTCCCGCATGTGATGATCGACAATGCGGCAGCCGCCCGCAACGCCGTCGAGCATCTGATCGGCCTCGGCCATGCCAGGATCGCCCATGTCTCCGGCCCGGTGCCGGAAATCATGAGCGTCGACCGCCGCGATGGCTACCGCGCCGCCATGCAGGCGGCGGGACTCGCCATTCCGGAAGGCTACGAACAGCGCGGCGACTATCTGCTGCACACCGGCCAACGCCTCTGCCGCGCCCTGTTCGAGCTGCCCGAGCCGCCGACGGCGATCTTCGTCGCCAACGACGAAATGGCCTTCGGCGTGATCCACGAATTGCGCAAGCTCGGCCTCGACGTGCCGGGCCAGGTCTCGGTCGTCGGCTTCGACGACCTGTTCCTGAGCGAGGCCTTCTATCCGCCGCTGACCACGGTCAGCCAGCCGCGCACCGACATCGGCCGCGCCGCCATGACCATGCTGCTCGACCTGTTGTCGGGCGGTGCTACGCCGCGCAAACCGGTGATGCTGCCGACAACGCTCAAGGTTCGCGGCACCACGGCGCCTGCGCCGAAATGATTTCAGTCTAGGGGACCTCACATGACCGGATTGCCCAAACAGCGGCTGCGCGTCGGCTTCGTCGGAAGCGGCTTCATCGCGGAATTCCATCTCAAGGGCATGCTCGGCGTGCGCAATGTCGATGTCACGGGCGTGTTCAGCCGCAAGGCGGAGAACCGCGCCCGCTTCGCCAATCGCGTTGCAGAACTTGGCCTCGGCGAATGCACCAGCCACGACAGCCTGGAATCGCTCGTCAACGCCGACAATGTCGACGCGATCTGGATCCTTTCGCCCAACTACACCCGCCTCGACGTGATGCGAACGCTGCATGCCGAGGTGAAGGCAGGCCGCAGCAAGGTCATCGCTGTCGCCTGCGAAAAGCCGCTGGCCCGCACCATCGCCGAGGCGCGCGAGATGCTGCGCCTCGCCGAAGACGCTGGCCTCAACCACGGCTATCTCGAAAACCAGGTGTTCTGCACACCGGTCATTCGCGGCAAGGACATCATCTGGCGCCGTGCCGCCTCGGCTACCGGCCGGCCCTATCTGGCGCGCGCGGCGGAAGAGCACTCCGGTCCGCATGAGCCGTGGTTCTGGCAGGGCGACAAGCAGGGCGGCGGCGTCCTGTCCGACATGATGTGCCACAGCGTCGAGGTGGCCCGCCACCTGCTGACCAAGCCGGGTGCTCAGCGCAAGTCGCTGACCATCAAGCAGGTCAGCGGCACGGTCGCCAACCTCAAATGGACGCGGCCCAGCTATGCCGACCAGCTGCGCAAGCGCTTTGGCAATGATGTCGATTACCGCAACCGCCCTTCGGAGGATTTCGCCCGCGGCACCATCCTGCTCGAGGACGAAGAGGGCAACGAACTGGTCATCGAGGCAACGACGTCGTGGGCCTATGTCGGTGCCGGCCTGCGCATCCAGCTCGAACTGCTCGGGCCCGAATATGCGATGGAGTTCAACTCGCTCAACACCGGGCTGAAGATCTTCATGTCGCGCGAGGTCAAGGGCGAGGAAGGCGAAGACCTGGTCGAAAAGCAGAACGCCGAACAGGGGCTGATGCCGGTGCTGGAAGACGAGGCCGGCGTCTATGGCTACACCGACGAGAACCGCCACATGGTCGAGTGCTTCCGCAAGGGCGAAACGCCGATGGAAACATTCCATGACGGGCTCGCCGTCGTCGAGATCCTGATGGGGCTGTATCGCTCGGCCGAAATCAGCGGCTCGGTCAGCTTCCCCGCGCCGGAGCTCGAGAACTACGTGCCGGTTGTCGCCCGCACGGGCGCCTGAGCGGACCATCCGACAGCCGGATCATGGAGCCCCCGCTCCGGTCCGCTGGCGACGGGCAAGGCCGCAACCTTCGGCGACCTTGCCTGAACCTGAGGAAGATGTTCGGCAGGGTCGTCAAATCACTCGAAACACGCTATGATTTGCCATGGTGAAGGTCGCGGTTTGGCGTGACCACTCATGCCAAGCGCGAGCCGCGACCCACCCTAACGGAGGAGTGGTCATGGCAAGTTTCCATGTGTACGCAGGTGCCACCAATACGATCGAGCATCCCGCCATCCGCCGAATATCGGTCGCGGATGTGTTTGACGCGCTGCGACGTGGCTTCGACGACTTTTGGGACAAGCCTTCGCATTACGTTTTCCTGTGCCTGATCTATCCGATCGTCGGGGTGTTCCTGATCACATGGACATCGGGCGGAAACGCCCTGCAGCTCATTTTCCCGCTGATGTCCGGCTTTGCCTTGCTCGGCCCCTTCTTCGGCATCGGTCTCTATGAGATCAGCCGAAGGCGTGAGCAAAACCTAGACACGTCCTGGAGGCATGCTTTCGATGTCAGGCATTCGCCGGCCATTCCTGCGATGTTGGTCATCGGCATCATGCTGCTCGCGCTCTTCGTCGCATGGCTGCTGGTCGCGCAGGTGCTCTACAGCTGGCTTTATGGAGCGGGCGCACCCCTGTCGATGGCATCGTTCTTCAGCGACCTCTTCACCACTCAGCGCGGCTGGACGCTGATTATCCTCGGCAATCTGATCGGTTTCCTGTTCGCTCTGACGGTGCTTTGCACCACCGTCGTCGCCTTGCCGCTGCTGCTCGACTGCGATGTCGGTGCTTATGCCGCGATCGAAACCTCGGCACGGGCGGTGCGGGACAATCCGGTACCGATGCTGCTGTGGGGCCTGATCGTCGCTGTCGCGCTGCTGATCGGGTCGCTGCCGTTCCTGGCGGGCCTTGCCGTCGTCATCCCGGTGCTCGGCCACGCGACGTGGCACCTCTATCGCAAGGTCGTGGAAGTCCCGGCTGAGAAGAAGACGCCCCTGCCACCTGCTCCCGACAAAGGGGAGGATGGACACTTCCCATACTGGCTTCGCGGATAGTCGACCTGGCCAAATCTTCTGTGAACCTTCTCCCCGCAATCGAGGAGAAGGCACCCCGGCGTGATCGGGCGAAGTCGCGGCACCGACGTCGTCGCGCTGATTACTTCGACCTTTTCGCGCGGCTACTGCAGCTGGCGGCTTGGCGCCTTGGCGGTCGCTTTAACCGAAGTCGGTGAAGGCGCCGAAAGCCGGTCGAGATGCATGCGGATATGAGCGGCTTCGGCTGCGGTGTTGGCCAGCGCGATCGCCCGGTCGAAGGCTTCGCGCGCTTCCTCGCTGCGGCCGAGCTGCATCAACAGCCCACCCTTGACGCCGAAGAAGTGGAAATAGCCCGACAGCTTCGGTGCCAGCGGCTCGATCAGCTTCAGAGCCGCCTCAGGTCCGCGCAGCTTGGCGAAGGCAACCGCGCGGTTGAGCGTAACGACCGGCGACGGCGTCATCGATTCCAGCACAGAATAGAGCAGGTCGATCTCGGCCCAGTCGGTATCCTCGGGCCGAGCGGCGCGGGCATGGAGTGCTGCGATCGCCGACTGGATCTGGTAGGGGCCGGGCCGGCGATGGCGCATCGCCTTGTCGATCAGCGCGAGGCCTTCGTCGATCAGCGCCTTGTTCCACAACGTGCGGTCCTGGTCGTCCATCAGCACCAGTTCGCCCTCGGCATTGAAGCGGGCGGCGGCGCGGGCATGCTGGAGCAGCAGCAGGGCCGTCAGGCCCATCACTTCGGGCTCGGTCTGGAACAGGCGCAGCAACAGCCGCGCCAGCCTTATCGCCTCCTCGCACAGCGGCGCGCGGTTGGCGATCTCGGTGGCACCGGCGGAGTAACCTTCGTTGAAGACGAGATAGACCATGGCGAGTACGGCTGCGACCCGTTCCGAGCGCTCGACCGGACCCGGCGCCTCGAACGGCACGTCGGCATTGGCGATGCGGGCCTTGGCGCGGGTGATGCGCTGCTCCATGGCGCTTTCACCGACAAGGAAGGCACGCGCGATCTGCTTGACCGACAAGCCGGAGACGATGCGCAGGGCAAGCGCCACCTGCTGCGTCGCCGGCAGGTCGGGATGGCAGCAGATGAACAGCAGGCGCAGGATGTCGTCGCGATAATGCTGGCCATCGAGCCGTTCGGCGATATCGGCCTCGGCGTCGTCGAGGTCGGATACCAGCTCTTCGGCCGGCAGCGGCGCCTGCTTGCTCTGGCGGCGTGCGGCGTCGATGCCGGAATTGCGGCCGACGAAGATCAGCCAGGCGGCCGGATCACGCGGCGGCCCCTTCTCCGGCCAACTGCGCAGGGCGCGCAGGCAGGCCTCCTGGAACGCTTCTTCCGCAGTGTCGAGGTTGCGGAAATAACGCAGCAGGGCCGCCAACGCCTGAGGCCGGGCGGAAGAAAGTGCCGTGTTGATCCAGGCCGGGTCGGTCATACTGCCTCTTTTCCGGGGAAAAATGCGCCGATCGGGCGCAGTTCGTAAGAGCCGCCGCCAGGATTGGCTTCCGCCAGGTCCTTGGCCACGGCAACGGCATCGTCGAGCGTTGCACAGTCGACGACGTAGAAACCGAGAAACTGCTCCTTGGTTTCGGCGAAGGGCCCGTCGATGACCAGCGGTTCGTCCTTGGTCTTGCGCAAGGTGGTGGCGGCCGTCGTCGGCATCAGCCGGGCGACCGGTCCGAGCCTGCCCTGGTCGCGCAGCTTGCCGGTGACGACCTGCAGGCGCGCCATCACCTCGTCGTCCTGCTCCTTGGACCAGGCGCAGACGACGTCTTCGTTGTTGTAGCAAAGGATGGCGTAGAGCATCTTTTCAGTTCCTTCATGACTAGGACGCGCGAGTATGCGCAATTCCGACAGGGCGTCGGCAACTTTTTTTGCCGTGCGCGAGGACCAATGCCTTCGGCCGCCGTGACGGCTTGTGAAAAGCCGGGAGAGGTGCAGATATGACGCCGGTTTGGTGCCTGCAAGGTGCCGGCGAGGTTGGAGGACCACCGATGAAAAACGCCGAAATTTCACAGCGCAAGATGCAGACCATCGCTCGCGGCGTCGGCATGACGACGCAGGTCTATGCCGACCGCGCCGAGAACTCCGAAATCTGGGATGTCGAAGGCCGCCGCTACATCGACTTCTCCTCCGGTATCGCCGTGGTCAACACCGGCCACCGCCATCCGCGCGTCATCGAGGCGGTCAAGGCGCAGCTCGACCGCTTCACCCACACCTGCCACCAGGTCGTGCCCTATGAGAGTTATGTCAGGCTCGGCGAGAGGCTGAATACAATCGCCCCGATGAAGGGCGACAAGCGTACGATCTTCGTGACAACTGGCGCGGAAGCGGTCGAAAACGCCATCAAGATCGCCCGCAACGCCACCGGCCGCCAGGCTGTCATTGCTTTTGCCGGTGGCTTTCACGGCCGCACCTTCATGGGCATGGCGCTGACCGGCAAGGTGCAGCCTTACAAGGCAGGCTTCGGTGCCATGCCAGGTGATGTCTTCCACGCGCCTTTTCCAGTGCCGCTGCATGGCGTAACGGTGGCCGATGCGCTGGCAGCGCTCGACCGGCTGTTCAAGGCCGACGTCGATCCGGCCCGGGTCGCCGCCATCATCATCGAGCCGGTGCAGGGCGAAGGCGGCTTCTATGAGGTGCCGCGTGACTTCATGACGGCGCTGCGCAAGATCTGCGACCAGCACGGCATGCTCCTCATCGCCGACGAAGTGCAGACCGGCTTTGCCCGTACCGGCAAGATGTTCGCCATGAATCATCACGACGTCGCCCCCGATCTGATGACGATGGCGAAGAGCCTCGCCGGCGGCTTCCCGCTCGCCGCCGTCACCGGCCGGGCCGAGCTGATGGACGCGCCCAATCCGGGCGGCCTCGGCGGCACCTATGGCGGCAGCCCGATCGGCGTCGCGGCGGCGCATGCCGTGCTCGACGTCATCGAGGACGAGAAGCTCTGCGACCGCGCCAACCAGCTCGGCGCGCGGCTCAAGCAGCGGCTGGAATCGCTGCGCGACGAGGTGCCCGAAATCACCGACATCCGCGGCCCCGGTTTCATGAACGCGGTCGAGTTCAACGACGTGAAGACCAAACTGCCGTCGGCCGACTTCGCCAACGCCGTCAGGCTCAAGGCGCTCGACAAGGGCCTGATCCTGCTCACCTGTGGCATCCACGGGAATGTCATCCGCTTCCTGGCGCCAATCACCATCCAGGACGACGTCATGACCGAGGCGCTCGACATCCTCGAGGCGTCGATCCGAGAGGTGCGAGCGTAAGCTTCCCGTCAATGGGCGGCCTCCTCTCCGGCATCGGACGGTGCCGGAGCCAAGCTCAGTCCGAGATCATCAGGTAGGCGCGTACCAGCCGGATCAGCTCCTGCTTCAGCTCCTCGGAGTCGAGCATGCCGCGACGGGCAGCGTTGTGCACGACACCGTTCATCAGGTCGGAAAGCATCATGCCGGCGAGCCGCTCATTCGCCCCAGACCGCGATGCCCGGAAGGCAGCGACAGCGGCGGCGTAGTGCCCGAGATATTCGGCCTCGAACGCGCTGTTGGGATCCCTCATGCTCTCGGAACTCCGTGCCTCGTCTAGAAGCTTGCGGTGCAGCCCCGGATTGATGCTGTGCGCCGCAAACATGTCGCGCACCAGATCCTCGGCAAATTGCTCGACGGTCTTTCCTTCGCGCAGTGATCCGCGCATCACGGCGAGGCAATCGTCGAGATGACGCCGGCGAATGGCCTCGACCAGTGATTGCTTGTCGGGAAAGTACTGGTAGAGCGATCCGATGCTGACGCCCGCCAGTTCGGCGACCTTGTTGGTGCTGAAATCGTCCCAGCCCTTCTCGCTCAGAATGTGAGCCCCGGCCTCGATGATTGCGTCGACGGTCGCCTGCGAACGGCCCTGTCGTGGCAGCTTGCGCATCGGGGAGTTCGATTTCGCAATGCGAGTAGACACCAGGGCTGCTCCGGACGATCATCGGGACGTTACTCACATTTGCACGCAGACAAAAGGAGCCTGGCGATGAGCGGTCTTCTGCGCACCATGTTCGGCTATCACGCCTGGGCCAACGCCGACCTGTTCGGCAAGCTGGAGGAGCTCGACCCCGAGCGGCATCAAGCCGATCTGGCCAAGGCGTTGCGGCTGATCAGCCATTACCATGTGGTCGCACGTATATTCGCCGCCCACCTGACTGCAGACAAGCACGGCTACACCGCCGACAATGTCGAGGAAACACCCGCGCTGGCCGACCTTCGATCGGCTGTCGCCGGGTCGGACCAATGGTATCTCGACTATGTCGAGCACATACGCTCAGACCAGCTGGCCGAGCGGGTGGCATTCGTCTTCACCGATGGCGACAAGGGTTACATGTCGCGCGAGGAGATGCTGAGCCATGTGATCCTGCACGGCGGCTATCACCGCGGCGAGGTCGGTCGCATCCTGTCGCAGCTTTCCATCACGCCGCCCTGGGACACACTCGCCGTGTATCTCCACCAGACGGAACCGTCGCGCCGCATGCAAGGCCGACACGTGTCAAAGACTGCCTAGCCACGATACTTCGGCGCCTTATGTCATCACCCCGCCGGCAGCGCAGCCAGCGCCGCCTTCAGCGCCTCGGCGCCGCCCGCCACCTGCTCCGGCGTCGGCGAGAAGCGGAGGCCGAGCATCTTGCGGCCGAGCATGTGGTCAGCGGGGCGGTTGAGGGATTCGATGGCTACGAGACGGTCGCCGATGAAATGATAAACCGAGAAGCGGTTCTCGGCCGGATCGCCCGACAGGATCTGGCGGTCGCTGCCCGAGGTCAGGCCGACCATCTGTAGCTTCATATCGCCGATGTCGGACCAGAACCACGGCACAGCGGCATAGTCACCGGGATGACCAAGAACCGTGCGGGCGGCGAGCTTGGCCTGGTCGGTGGCGTTCTGCACCGATTCCAGCCTGACATCACCACCGGTCTGCCAGTGCCGGTAGCTGGCATTGTCGCCAATGGCGAGGATCTCAGCCACAGAGCTGCGCATCGCCGTGTCGACGCGGATACCGTTGGCGATCGTCAGCCCCGCCGTCTCGGCCAGTTCGACATTAGGCACGACGCCGATGCCTGTTATCACCATTTTCGCCGGCAGGTGTTCGCCAGCCGAGGTCAGCACGCCCGAGACATGGCCATTCTCGCCTTCGATGCGCTCGATAGTGGTCTTGAGCAGGATGCGGACACCTGCCGCCGTCAGGCGCTGGCGCACATGTTCGGCGATCAGGGGTGCCACCGCGCGCCCGAGCAGGCGGTCGAGCGCCTCGATCACCGTGACCTTGCGGCCGCCGGCGGCCAGCGTGGCCGCGATCTCCAGGCCGATGAAGCCGCCACCGATGACGACGACCTCCTCGCAGGCAGCGCTTTGTTCGCGGATCAGCCGGGCATCGGCCACCGAGCGCAGCGACAGCACACCTGCAAGATCTGCGCCCGGCAACGGCAGCGCGCGCGGGCGCGAGCCGGTGGCAAGGATCAGGTGGTCATAGGCAAGGTCGCCGCCACCGGCGAGTTCGAGCCGGCGCGCGGCAGCATCGATGCGTTGGACCAGCGTCCCAGGCCTGAAGTCGATCGTGTGGCCGGTGTAGAATACCTCGCCGCGCAAGGGCTGCGGCTGGGCGACTGCATCCTTGATGAAGGTCTTGGACAGCGGCGGCTTGTGATAGGGCAGCTCCTTCTCGTCGCCGAGCAGGATGACCTGGCCGTCATAACCCTCCTCACGGAGGCTGGCTGCAGCCTGCACGCCGGCATGGCCGGCCCCGACAATCACCACACCGTTCTTCATGCTCGCCTCTGCAACACCGGAAACCTCTACCGAAATGACCGCTAGGGGCTTCCGCCGCAAGGGGCCATGACGTGATTTCATGGCTGACAGGCAGTATTTCATGGCCGAAAGGCGGGCAGGATCGTGCCAGGCACAGCACCCTGCCGACGCCGCATCGCGGCGCTACCTGATGTCGCAGCGGATTGCCGATACGTCTCGCCACGTCCCGTGCCATGTCTCGACAAATCAACAGCTTGGCCGGAAGAAGCCAAGCTAAACTGGACAAAATCAGTTTAGAATCATTCTAAACTATTGATCCCGCTACGCTTTTTGCCCGGAATTGCGTTGACTTTTGATGCCACTCGGCTTTTATGAAGTCGTGCTTCACAGCGCCTGTCTTTGATGTCTGGGCCTTTAACCCTTTCGATTGGAGCTATCTGGGTGCCTGCCTTCGTCGAACCGCGCCATGGCGCGGCTGCTTGCAGCATGGTCGCGCTGCGCCCCACCAGGGCCTCGAACCACGCGCATATCCGAGGCCGGATCGCCCCTGAGCTTTCTTTCGATGCCATGCCGCCGATCCAGCAAAGTGCTGACGGCACACGATTTTTCGGCGCTTGCCGGCGCCAACTGGTTCACTGAGGAGAGACCATGCCTGCATCCATCTCGCGCAACCGTCACTACGGCAGGCTCGCCGCCATTGCCGCGACGACCGCGCTGACCGCCGCGATTTTCGTGCTGCCGGCCAAGGCCGCGACCGACGCCAAGGCCGTCCTCACCACCTATTCCGACATCGCGCTCGCCAAGTACGAGGACTCGCTGACCACGGCCAAGGCGCTCGACACAGCTATCGAAGCGCTGATCGCCAAGCCGTCGGACGAGACGCTGAAGGCGGCGCGCGATGCCTGGAAGGCGGCGCGCATTCCCTACCAGCAGACGGAAGTCTACCGCTTCGGCAACGCAATCGTCGACGACTGGGAAGGCCGTGTGAACGCATGGCCGCTCGACGAAGGCCTGATCGACTATGTCGACAAGGGCTATGGCACCGAATCCGACGAGAACTCGCTTTACACCGCAAATGTCATCGCCAACCCGTCGATCGAGATCAACGGCCAGAAGGTCGATGCCTCCAAGATCACGCCGGAACTGCTATCCGGCACGCTGCAGGAAGCCGGCGGCATCGAGGCCAACGTGGCCAGCGGCTACCATGCCATCGAATTCCTGCTCTGGGGCCAAGACCTGAACGGCACCGGACCCGGCGCCGGCACCCGTCCCTACACCGACTATGACACTGCCAACTGCACCGGCGGCAATTGCGACCGCCGTGGCCAGTATCTGAACGCCGCTTCCGACCTGCTCGTCGCCGATCTCGAAGAGATGGTCGGCAACTGGAAGGCCGACGGTGCTGCCCGCAAGGCGCTTCTCGACGGTGACGCCAAGGCTGGCATTTCCACCATCCTGACCGGCATGGGCTCGTTGTCCTATGGCGAGCTGGCCGGCGAGCGCATGAAACTCGGCCTGTTGCTGCACGATCCGGAAGAGGAGCATGACTGCTTCTCCGACAACACCCACATCTCGCACCTCTACGACGCCGTCGGCATCCGCAACGCCTATCACGGCAGCTACAAGCGCATCGACGGCTCGATCGTCGAAGGCCCGTCGGTCTCCGACATGGTCAAGGACGCGGACGCAACGCTCGACACCGAGCTCAGCGGCAAGCTGGATGCGACGGTTGCCAAGATGGAAGCCATCCAGGCCCGGGCCGTCGGCGGCGAGGCCTATGACCAGCAGATCGGCGAAGGCAATGCCGAAGGCAACGCCACCGTGCAGGCTGCCATCGACGCCCTCGTCGACCAGACCAAGTCGATCGAGCGCGCCGTTGCCGCGCTCAAGCTCGACGCCATCGCATTCGAAGGTTCGGACAGCCTCGATTCGCCTGACAAGGTCTTCCAGTGAGGGGCTACTGCGCCTAACTTTCTCTAGCCACACGGCGCGCCAAAGGGAGCGCGCCGTCAGCCACGGTCATTCGAAACCATGCTCATATGCCATTGCAATCTGATTACCCAAAAGGAGATCGAAGACACAATCGTCGAGCTTTTGGACCGCGACCCGTGGACACTGATCGTGCCCGCGAAGGTCTATCATACGCTGCAAAAGCGAGGACGTTGTTGCGGCTGCTTCCCAAATGTGGTCGAAACGATAATTCGGGTCACCGAAGCTTATCACGCTCGTTCTGGAGCGGGCGAGATGGATGTCGTTTCACACCTGGACCGCGTCAGAGAGTTGCGCGTTCAATTTGGGAGCAAGGCAAATGAAGGGCGAAAAACAGGTCATCGAGCGGCTTAACGAGGCACTTTTCCTCGAGCTAGGCGCCGTCAACCAGTATTGGGTGCACTACCGCCTGCTTGAAGATTGGGGCTACGGCAAGCTCGCCAAGAAGGAGCGCGAAGAATCGATCGAGGAGATGCATCACGCCGACAAGCTGATCGCACGCATCATTTTCCTCGAAGGCCATCCCAACCTGCAGTCTATCTCGCCGCTTCGCATCGGCCAGAACGTCAAGGAAGTGCTCGAGAGCGATCTCGCCGGTGAATATGACGCCCGCACCTCCTACAAGAAATCCAGGGACATCTGCTCCCAGCATGGCGACTACGTATCGATGAAGCTCTTCGAGGAACTGCTCGCCGACGAGGAAGGTCACATCGACTTCCTCGAGACCCAGTTGCAGTTGCTCGGCGAGATCGGCGACGAGAAATACGGCCAGCTCAACGCCGAACCAGCTGACAAGGCCGAATAGGGCATGCCGGAATGCGGCGCACTTTTCTGAACACGCGCCGCGCACCTACCGGCAAATTTCCCGATGACCACATGAGAAAAACGCGGAGCGCAGATGCGCTTCGCCTTCTGCTGCTGGCCAGCCTGACGCTGGCTCTGCATGCGACAGCGGCGATTTCAGGCGATGCGGCTCCCGCAGGGCTTGCCACCGAGCGCACCGACCTCAATCCCAAGGACAAGGCGCGCGTCGAAAAGATCGTCCGGCCGACCACCGATTTCACCAAGCCCGAGCAGTTCGAGCGCATGCAGGGCGGCGCCGGCACCTCGGAAAAGCGTGTCAATCAGGATGCGTTTTCACAATCCTCGGCCAACATCACCTTCGAGGAGGAAGGCACCTTCAAGCTGGGCAACGGCATGTTCCGCAAGCTTTGGGTGTCGTCGCCGTCGTCGACGCAGGCCTCCGACGGGCTCGGGCCGTTGTTCAACGCCCGCGCCTGCCAGAGCTGTCATCTCAAGGACGGCCGCGGCCATCCGCCGGAAGGCAGCAGCGACGCAACCTCGATGTTCCTCAGGCTTGCCCGCACGGCGGAGACGGCAGAGGAAAAGGCCGCGATCGCCGAGCGCAAGGTGCTGAATTTCCCCGATCCGGTCTATGGCGGTCAGTTCCAGGACCTTGCCGTGCCCGGCCTCAAAAGCGAAGGCCGGATGGTGATTTCCTACCAGCAGTTTCCGGTCCAGCTCTCTGACACCATGACGACGCTGCGCTGGCCGATCTATTCGGTGACCGACCTCGGTTATGGTCCGATGGATCCGAAGACCACCCTGTCGCCACGCCTCACGCCGCCGATGATCGGCCTTGGCCTCGTCGAGCAGATCCACCCCGCCGACATCCTTGCCAATGCCGATCCCAACGACAAGGACGGCGACGGCATATCGGGCAAGGCCTCGATCGTGCGCGACCACAAATCAGGCGAACTGACGCTCGGCCGCTTCGGCTGGAAGGCCTCGGCGCCGTCGATCCGCCAGCAATCGGCCGATGCCTTCGCCGGCGACATCGGCATCTCGACGCCCGACGTGCCCAAGCACTGGGGCGACTGCACCAAGGGCCAGACGGCATGCCTGGAGATGCCCAACGGCGTGCAGGAGCGGCTCGGCGGCAGCGAAGCCCCCGACCCGATCATGGATCTGGTCACCTTCTATTCGCAGAACCTGGCGGTGCCGGCCCGGCGCGACATCGACGACCCGCAGGTGCTGCGCGGCAAGAAGATGTTCTACGAAGCCGGCTGCGCTTCCTGCCACACGCCGAAATTCGTCACCCGCCGCGACACCCCCAACAAGGCGCAGTCGTTCCAGCTGATCTGGCCCTATTCCGACTTCCTGCTGCACGACATGGGCGACGAACTCGGCGACGGCCAGCAGGTCGGCGACGCCGGCGGAAACGAATGGCGCACGCCGCCGCTGTGGGGCATCGGCCTGACCCATACCGTCAATGGCCACACCTTCTTTCTGCATGATGGCCGGGCCCGCAACCTCAGCGAGGCGATCCTCTGGCACGGTGGCGAAGGCCAGACGTCACGCGACCACTTTGCCGCGCTGCCGGCGCAAGACCGCGATGCGCTGGTCAAATTCCTGGAGTCGCTGTGATGGCTGGACGTTCCCTGGCTGCTGCCCTCGCCTTCTGCCTGTTCCTGCCTTCGACCGCCACCTCCGCCAGCGAGGCGTCGGCCAAGGTGATCGCCGATGCCATCGACGGCTTCATCCGTCCGGCATACGGCCGACTGGTCGAGACGACAGCCGAACTCAGTAAGTCGATGATTACACTTTGTGCAACGCCGTCGACCGACACGCTTGCTGCAGCGCGCGCGTCATTCGCACGCACCACGGCGACCTGGTCGGAGGTCGAGATCATCCGTTTCGGGCCGATCACCGAACAGAACCGGCTGGAGCGCCTGCTGTTCTGGCCCGACCGCAAGGGAACCGGGCTGAAGCAGGTGCAGTCGGCCCTCGCCGACAAGGATGCCACCGCCACCGACGCAGCCACGCTGAGCCAGAAGAGCGTTGCCATGCAAGGGCTCGGTGCGCTGGAATTCGTATTGTTCGGCACCGGCGCCGACGAGCTCGCCGGCAACTCGGCCGCCTATCGCTGCGCTTATGGCAAGGCGATTTCAGGCAACATCGGGGCCATCGCCTCCGACGTCGATGCCGGCTGGCGCGACGACAATGGCTTCGCCAGCCAGTGGAAGAACCCCGGTGCTGGTAATCCGCTCTACCGCGACGACAGCGAGGCCCTGACCGAACTGCTCGAAGTCTATGTCAACGGGGTCGAACTGGTGCGCGACGTGCGCCTCAACGGCTTCTTCGGCAAGAATACCGCGTCCGACAAGCCGAAGCAGGCGCTTTATTGGCGCTCGGAAGGCACCGGCGCCTCGCTGGCCGGCAACATATCAGGCATGGAAGCGCTTTTCGCCGCTTCGAAATTCGGCGAGCTGGTGCCGGCCGACGAGCGCTGGGTTGCCGAGTCGATCGGCTTCGAATTCACCAATGCGCAGGCGGCGGCGGCCGCCGTCACCGGCCCGATCGATGCGGCCCTTGCCGACCCGGCCAAGCGCGAGAAGCTCGGCTATTTCGCGCTGGTAACGTCGAGCCTGTCCGAGCAGTTCGGCACCAGGCTGTCCGGGGCCCTCGGCCTGACCGCCGGTTTCTCGTCGCTCGACGGCGACTGAGGAGGCAGGACGATGCGCACGCCGCTGTTCGACCGTCGCGATTTCCTCAAGGCAGCTGGCGCGGGCTTCGTGCTTTCGCTCAGCCCGGCCCGGCGCGCGTTGGCGCTCGAAACCGACTCAATGTTCGCCACGACTTACCAAGCAAGGACTGGCGAGTATGGCGTGGCGATCCTGTCCGAGGCCGGCAAGATTCTGCACAGCGTCACCCTGCCCGAACGCGGTCACGACGTTACCTTCGATCCCATCTCGCGCAAGTCGGTGGTGTTCGCGCGCCAGCCCGGCACCTTCATGCTGTTCTTCGACCACACCGGCAAGGACGCGCCGCTGACCATCCCGAGCATCGCCGGCCGGCACTATTACGGCCACGGCGTGTTCTCGCCCGATGGCGCCCTGCTCTATGTGACCGAGAACGACTTCGACAACGCCGCCGGCATGGTCGGCGTCTATGACGCCCGCGACGGCTTCCGCCGCCTCGGCGAATTCCCGACCCATGGCGTCGGACCGCATGAGCTGATCCTGCTCGGCGACGGACGCACGCTCGCCATCTGCAATGGCGGCATCGAGACCCATCCGGATTTCGGCCGCGCCAAGCTCAACATTCCGACGATGAAGCCGTCCTTCGTGCTGGTCGACCGCGTCTCAAACGATCTCATCGAGAAACACGAACTGCCTGAAAAACTTCACCAATTGTCGATCCGACACATGGACATCGACGCTGAGGGTACGGTCTGGTTCGGCTGCCAGCACGAGGGTCCGGCGAGCGAGAAGCCGTTGTTGATCGGCCGTGCTGCGCGTGGCAAGGAACTCGAGATGCTCGACATGCCCGAGGGCATCCTCGGCGGTTTCCGCAACTATATCGGCTCGGTCGCAGCCAACCGCGACGCCGGGCTGATCGCGGTATCCTCGCCGCAAGGCAACGCTTGGGCGATGATCGAGGCGAAGACGGGCAAGGTTGTGGCAAAGAACGATCTTGTCGAGGTTTGCGGACTGGCGCCCGACCGCCACGGCTTCCTCGCCACGACAGGCGCCGGCCTGGTCGTCGAGCCTGACGGCAAGCAGACCGAGGATCCCGAGCATGTCTGGGACAACCACATGCTGCGCATCGACCTGGGAAATACGTAAGCTTTTGCTTACCTAAATAAGACCTGACACGTCAGAGAAGGCGACGGCCTTGCGCAGCACCGCAAGGAAGCGTTCGCCGGCGATCTCGGCCGCACCGCTGTTGTCGATCGCCACATGGCCGGGGCCGCTGAGATCGTGCGGTGCGGTACGTGCGAGGCGCGCCAACACTTCGCCGCGCGATTCACGTCCGCGCGCCGCAAGCCGCGTGGCGAGTATCTCAGGCGATGCGGTGATTTCGACGACGGCGATATTGGCGTAGCGCTGGCGCAACGCCGGGATGACCCCGCGCGAGGTGTTGGCGACGACGACATGACCGACCGATATGGCATCGTCGACCGAAGCCGGAATGCCGTAGCGCAGTCCGTGTGCTTCCCATGACAGCGCGAAAGCGCCCGAAGCCTCTGCCTCAATGAAGGCCGCGTCGGCGAGTGTGTCGTGATCCTCGGTGGCAGCGTCGCTGTGGCGAGTGATGACGCGGCGGGCGAATTCGACGTGATCGTCGTCGGTCAGGCGCGCGCGGACATAGGCAATCAGCGTGTCCTTGCCGGCACCGCTGGGGCCGACCACCGCGACGAAGACGCCATTGCGGACAGGCGAGCCAAGGCGGGTCAGTTCACGCTCGATCAATGCTGAAACCATCATGCGACGTCATTTCCTCCTAGCCAGAACCCCCGCCCTGGCGGCGCCGGCCCTTTTCAGCTCGGCGCATTGAACATCTCCAGCACCGCGCTGTCACGCTCCATGGCTTGGACCAAGGGGCGGACGGCGGCACTGCGATGCCAATAGGCGATTTGCATGACGGAATGACGAAACGAGATGCGGAGCGGCAAATCCACCCCGCATCATGCTTCAGGCGACCTTGTCGCGGACCTGATAGTCTTTGATCGCGGCGAAGCGGATCATCTTCCAGCGCTCGGCCTCATAGTTGAGCGAGAACTCGTGCTGGGCGAGGAACACCGGGTCGTTGTCGAGATCGCGGGCGATGTCGCCGCGATGGCTTTCGATGAAGCGGTGCAGGTCCGCCTTGTCGTCGGCATCGATCCAACGGCAGATCGAAAAACGCGCCATCTCGAAGTCGACCGGCAGCGTGTATTCCACCGACAGGCGCTCCTTGAGCACGTCGATCTGCAGCGCGCCGACGACGCCGACGATGGCCGGCGAGCCGTCCTCGGGCTGGAACAGCTGGACCACACCTTCCTCGGCCATCTGGTGCAGCGCTTCCTTGAGCTTCTTGGCTTTCATCGCGTCGCCGAGGCGGACGCGGCGCAGGATCTCAGGCGCGAAATTCGGCACACCGCGGAACAGGATGTCCTCGCCCTCGGTCAGCGTGTCGCCAATGCGCAACGTGCCGTGATTGGGGATGCCGACGACGTCGCCGGCATAGGCCTCGTCGGCGGTGATACGCGAACGGGCGAAGAAGAACTGCGGCGCCGACAGGCTCATCTGCTTGCCGGTACGGACCAGCTTGGCCTTCATGCCGCGCTTGAGCTCGCCCGAGCAGACGCGGACGAAGGCGATGCGGTCGCGGTGGTTGGGGTCCATGTTGGCCTGGATCTTGAAGACGAACGACGTCATCTTCTCTTCCGTCGCCTCGACCTTACGCGCGTCGGCTTCCTGGGCGCGGGGTGCGGGGCCAATGTCGCCGAGCGCCTCGATCAGGTCGCGGACGCCGAAGTTCCTGAGCGCCGAGCCGAAATAGACCGGCGTCAGATGCCCCTCGCGGAACGCCTGCAGGTCGAACGGACGGCAGGCCTCGCGGGCAAGCTCCAGTTCCTCGATGAAGGCCGGGCGTTCGTTGTCGGGCAATAGGCCGGCGGCGCGGTTGGAGTCAGGGCCATGCACCGGCGTCCGCTCGGCCTCGGCGTCGCCGCGGCGCACCGCGTTCTGGGCGAGGTGATAGGTGCCGGAGAAAGTCTTGCCCTGGCCGATCGGCCAGGTGATCGGGGCGGTGTCGAGCGCCAGCTTTTCTTCGATCTCGTCGAGAATCTCGAAAGTGTTGCGCGCCTCACGGTCCATCTTGTTGACGAAGGTGATGATCGGGATATCGCGCAGGCGGCAGACCTCGAACAGCTTCAGCGTGCGCGGTTCGATACCCTTGGCGGCGTCGATGACCATGACCGCGCTGTCGACAGCCGACAGGGTGCGATAGGTGTCGTCGGCGAAGTCTTCGTGGCCCGGCGTATCCAGCAGGTTGAAGACGTTGTCGCCATACTCGAAGGTCATGACGGAGGTTACGACCGAAATGCCGCGCTCGCGCTCGATCTTCATCCAGTCCGAGCGGGTCTGGATCTTGTCCTTCTTGGCCTTGACCTCGCCGGCGAGCTGGATCGCGCCGCCGAATAACAGCAGCTTTTCGGTCAGCGTCGTCTTGCCGGCGTCAGGGTGCGCGATGATCGCGAAAGTACGGCGGCGCGCCACCGCCTTTTCGATGTCTTCAGCCATCGGGGTTTCCTTGTGATGGCGGGCTTCTAACAGCCGATGCCGCGCCTGTCGAGGAATTGGAACGATGCGGGGCGTTCAGGACATCCCTCCCCCCTTGTGGTGAGGAATAGAGGGTGGGGTACGCCGTAGAGCGGAGCTGTTCGCAAGTTCACCCTCCCCCACGGGGGAGGGGCAGGCGTGAGCGTCGCGCCTACCCCTTCAGCTCGAAGCCGCCCTCGGCCACGGTCTCGCCATTGACGATCAGCTCGATCAGGTGATGGCCGGGATAATGCTTGCGCGTGGTGAAGTCACGTACCGCCTGGCTGATCGAAAGCTCCTTCTGGCTGCCCGGCGGAAGGTTGATCTCCTTGAGCTTGAACACCTTCTTCGAGCTGCCGCCGCTTTTCTTGACATAGTGCACGGCATAGTCGACCACCAGCTGCTGCACGGTCTCGGCGGTCGAGGCAATGTTGGCCTTCAGCGTAATGCGGCCGCCGAGCAGGATCGCCGCCGGCTGGATCGCGAAGGCCTCGACACGCACCATCGGCTTGCCCGTGGAGCCGATCGCGCCAAGCGCGCGCGGGTCGCCCTTCTTGATCATCGTGCGCAGCGCGTGCTTGACGATCCAGGCAGTGTTCCTGTCGTCCATGTCCCATGCCGATATGTGGTCGATCACCCGGTCGGGATGGTCCTTGGAAATGTCGTTGAGGTGGTTGGCCACCGACTTGCGCACATAAAGGCTCGGATCACTGCGCAGCGCCTCGAGGATCGGCGCCGTCGGCGACGGATCCTTGATCAGCTGCTTGAGCTGGAACGACCACGGCAGCCTTGGCCGCGAACCCTCGCTGGCCAGGCGGCGCACATGCTCGTTGTCGTCGAGCGCCCAGCCACGCATCACCTGCAACGTGCCGTGGAAATCCCTGGCCAGGAAATGACGGATGGCGAACTCGGCCGAACCGAAGCGGGTGAAATAGCTCAGCGCCTGCATCGACAGGTCGAAATGCCCCTTGCCGTAAAGCGCGACATATTCCGACAGAACGATTGAGGCGAAGCCGTGCTGGATTCGCGGCGCTAGCTCGTGCAGCACATCGACGGCATTCTCGAAACTGCCCGGCAGTGCTCCGTGCAGGCTGGTTGCCGTCTGGCGCAGGCGTTGCATGATGCCGAGATCGTCGAGATTGGCGGTTGCCAGCGCCATGAACTTTTCCGCATCGAAGGCAGCAGAAATGGAAGCCGTCTCTGTGGCGATGTGGCGAAGGCGCTCACGGTCGAAGATTTCCTTGAGTGCCGGGGCGGCTAGCGTCTGGTCTTCCGTCATCGATCTCGTCCTGCATGGCGCCCCCGCGCCGGCCCCCTGTGCGTCCATCCGGATGCACGGGCTTGCTGCGCAGATACGAAGCTCGCCTCCAATCTACAACCTCTCTCCTGCCAATGAGCTGTCAGGAGCCTGCCGGTAGTGGCATTTGCAAGGCATTGCGCTGACGTTGACGACCGACCCTGACAGGCGGAAAATAATCGAAAGCGCGCGCCATCTAGCGCCGTTCCAGGAGGTCACATGACCATCCACCAGGAAGTGCACATCGAGGGTTCGCCCAGGAATATGTACGAGCTGCTGCTCGATTCCGCCCGTTTCCAGGCGATGTCAGGCGGCCGCGCGGCGCACATCTCAACGCATGAAGGCGGCGAGGTGTCGATGTTCGGCGGCGACATCGAAGTTCGCAATGTCGAGCTGGTGCCCAACCGCCGTATCTTCCAGGCTTGGCGTTCGCGCGCCTGGCCCGAGGGCACCTGCTCGATCGTGCGCTTCGAGTTGCAGGCCGACGGCACCTGCACCGGGCTGACCTTCGACCAAGCCGGCTACCCCCGATCGGCGCACGCTACGCTCGATGAGGGCTGGCAGAAAATGTACTGGGAGCCGATGAACCGCGCGCTGACGCATCATTGAGTGGTCGCCGAGCGCGCGCCTTTCAGTCGCCTGCGGCGTTGCGCGCCAGTTTGACATAGGCGGCGACATGCCGATCCTTGATGTCCGACACCGACAGCAGCTTGATGTGTCGTCGCAGTTTGCCTTGCCCCAGAAGCACGCCGTGCGTGTCCGGCAAAGCCGCACCTTGGCTGAATTCCAGCGTAACATGACCGGCATATGAGAAGACGCCGCAAAACGGCGTACGCGCCGAAAACAGGATGCCGCCGTATTTGATCTCCTCGGAGATGGACGGACCGGCCTGCAGCACGATCTCGCGCACCCGCAAGACGATCGCGAAGTGGTCCGGCTGGTGATCGCGCATCTCTTCGAGCAGTGCTTGAACGCGATTACCGGTCATGGCCTGCTCCTGGCGCGTAGAACTGCCTGAATTCGGCAGATGGCGCCCTGTTGGAATAGATGTAGAGCATGATGCCGTTTGGGTCCTGGATCGCGAAGCCACGATCACCCCAGGGATGATCCTCGATCGGCATGACAGGCACCAGTCCCGCCGCCGTCACCAGCCGGTGGTCGTCATCGACGTCGTCGACGCAGAAATTGTAGGTCAGCCCTGCGGTGTTGCACAAAGGCTGCCCGCCCTGCGGCTCCATGAACTGCAGCGAAAGCCCTGTTTCAAATTCAAGACTGACAAACCAGCCGCAATCGAACACCGCTCGCGCGCCAAAATATCTCAAGTAGAAGTCGCGCGTCTCCGCGACCAGTTTCGTTGTGATGCAGGGAGAGGCAGTTTTCGGGCGCATCGATGGGCTCGCTGTGCAACGTGTGGGCGGGTGGTTTTCAAACTAGCGAGTTGAGCGTCAATCCGGCATCGCCGAGGCGATCTCGACCAGGCAACCATTGAGATCGCGGACATAGCCGACGATCTGTCCCCAAGGCTTGTTCTCAGGTGGCTTCACCTGGCTGGCGCCGGCGGCGACCGCCGTTCGGTAGGCATCGTGAGGATCGGGAAAGACCAATGCGAGTTCGAAGCCCGCCGCCAGGTCGCTCTTGCGGTTGGCGCGAATGGCCAGGCCGTTCATCTCCGCCATCGCCTCGCCGGCAAAAGACAAAGTCGTCGGGCCGGTGTCCATTTCGGCGTAGAGATTGCTCTCGTGGATGAATTTGCGACGCAGGCCGAATGCGGCTTCGTAAAAAGAAACGGTCGCTTCGACGTCGGCAACGTACAGGATGGTGTAGCCAAGGCGCACTGTCATCGAAGATCTCCAGGCAAGGTGCCAGATGGACGGCCCGCGCGCCAAGTTTGGCACGCAAGCAGGGGAACCCCGTCCGGCTTATGCGCGGATCATCACGCCTCGCTCCAATTCGATCTTGAACAAATCGGACATCAGTCGAGCAAACTGACGAGGGTTACATCGGGAAGCCGCGCCGGCGAGAAGCCGCCCATGCGCCTGATGACGCGGCTCATATGCGCCTGGTCCGAAAAGCCTGCCTCAAGCGCTGCCGCTGCCGGACTGAGGCGGTGATCCCGCAGCAGTCGCAGGGCGCGGTGGAACTGCAGAACGGCCGCGAATGCCTTTGGCGTCAGCCCCGTCGCCTTGACCACAAGGCGCTGCACGGTTCGGTCTGAAAGGCCGTGCATCTCAGCCACCTCCCTGATGCGCAGTCGTCCGCCCGATGCGTGAAAGGCGCTGATCACGCTGCGCGCCAGAGGCGCCGGCCTGAAGCGGCTGGCAGTGGCGCGCTGGCCAACGAAGGCCGTCAGTCGCGCGACGAGTTCCGTTTGGTCGCGCGCAGGCGCGCAGAGCGCCTCAAGCCCGGGGCATGCCGAAACAGCGTCCGGGCCGATCAGATTGGCGTTCGCCAGATCGGTCGGTTCAAAACCGAGCACGCTTTCGAAACAGCCCGGTCGAATGCGAACGCCGGCAAAGCCCATGCCTGGTTCGATGGCAACATCGTAGAAGCGCGTTACCGGACCGGTAACGACGACAGTCGCACTGTTGATCGGCTTTTGTCCGGCATCGAACCTGAGGATGATGTCGCAACGGCCGTCCGGCAAGACACGGTAGCTTCCGGCGCGATCGCTGACCGACGTCCACACGGCCTCGACCTCGTCACTGACGTCGGCGGCCAGGCCCAGTTCCGAGTAGCGAGCCGACAAGGTCATTTCTCTAGCCAGCTCGATCCGCTTGCGCAAAACACTCCGTTTGCGCGAAACACAAGGGTGATTGCCGTTTCAACGCGGCCAACATGTCTCAGGAGATAGCAGACTTCAGCCGGCCAGCGCCAGTTGGGCCAATGCCGGTTGGAATGGACGGACCGTCATGTCATCGCGCGTCATGGAAACGAAGCTCGAAGGCGGCACCGCCTGCCAGCTCTGGCCTTCGCGGTCGAAGGGTTCGGAGACGATGCAGCGTCCGGTTTCGCCGTCGCGCGTGTAGAGGGTCGGCGCATGTCCGTCAGTGGCAAAGCGCACGGCAAACAGGTTCTGGCCGTCGCTGAAGGCAGCGGTCAGCTTCAGCTGCGGATCGATGCCGGCGCTGTGTGCGGCAGCAACCACACGGCCGGTCGCTCGCGTGACCGCCCCTTGCGGATCGGCGTCGAGCCCTTCCTCCAGCATCAGCAGGAAAAACAGCTCGGAATCGGTCGTGCCCTGACGCTGCTCGTAGAGATCGTCGTTGATACTGGCCTCGAGCCGGCGCCGGATCTTCTCGAAGCCCGAGACCTGGCCGTTATGCATGAAACTCCAGCGGCCCGAGACGAAGGGATGGCAGTTGGCGCGGCTGGTGGCGCCGCCGGTCGATGCCCTGACATGGGCGAGAAACAGGCCGGACTTGATCTGCCGGCACAGGCTTTTCAGATTTGGGTCCGACCAGGCCGGCAGGATGTCACGATAAAGGCCCGGCTCCGGCCGCTCGCCATACCAGGCAAGCCCGAAACCGTCGCCATTGGTCGGCGACTTGGCCTCCTGCGCACAATGGCTCTGGGCGATCAGCGAATGGCACGGCGCCGTCACGATGTCTTCGAGGAAGACCTCTTCACCGATATAGGCGGCCCACCGGCACATGCGCTTCAGCGTCCCCGATTGTTTGTCCGCTCGTACAGCCGGCGGATGATCGCACTGGCCGTAGATTCGAACAGGAAGGGTAACAAAGCGTGAATGAGGGCGGCGCCCGCCGCCAAAAACAGCTGGCCGGCGAACCAGCCGGCAAAACGCATATGTTCGAAATAGGTCTCGTCGACCGCCTCGGGGTGAGCCGTGAACAGCTTTGCGATGCGTGCGGACATGAGAACCTCCCTGGCTGAGATGAGTATCGTCGCACGGGAGAGAGGTTCACCGGTCCCAATCTGTCCTTGCCATTCACAAAATTTAGGGACATTCATCCCAAATGTCTGGAGAACTCGATACGATCGATCGAAGAATCCTCGCCGAGCTGCAGCGCGACGGCACGCTTTCGGTCGACCAGCTGTCCGAGCGGGTCGGGTTGTCGCGCAATGCCTGCTGGCGCCGGGTCAAGCGACTCGACGACGAACGCTTCATCACCGGCCGGGTGGCGCTCGTCGACGCCGACAAGCTCGGCCTCGGCCTTTCCGTGTTCATCCTGGTGCGCACGTCGAGCCACGATCCCGAGTGGCTGGCCAGGTTCCGCGCCGGCGTGACCTCGTTTCCCGAGATCACCGGCGTCTATCGCATGTCGGGTGACCTCGACTATGTCTTGCGTGCCCGCGTCGCCGATGTGAAAGCGTATGACCGTCTCTACCAGCGCCTCATCGCCAAGGTACCGCTGTCGGATGTGTCGGCCTCCTTCGTCATGGAGGAGATCCGCGAAACGACTGCCGTGCCGGTGGAAATTCGCTGAGTTCGACCTCTTGTGAATTGACCTCATCTGGACGCTGTCCCATAGGATCGCCGCCATGACATCGACCGCTGCAACCTCTTCCGCCCCCGTCGTCGGGATCGTCCGCTTGCCGCATTCGGGCGAGCTGCCCCTGCCGTCCTACGAAACATCGGGTGCCGCCGGCATGGACCTGCGCGCCGCCGTGCCGGATGACCGGCCGCTTTTGATCCTGCCCGGCAAGCGCGCCTTGGTGCCGACCGGCCTGATCTTCGAGATCCCAGAGGGTTTTGAAGGCCAGGTACGCCCGCGCTCCGGCCTCGCCTTCAAGCACGGCATCACCTGCCTCAATACACCGGGCACCATCGACAGCGACTATCGTGGCGAGGTCAAGGTGCTGCTGATCAACCACGGCGACGAGGACTTCTATGTCGAGCGCGCCATGCGCATCGCCCAGATCGTCATCGCATCGGTGACCCGCGCCGAAGTCGAAGAGCGCGACCTCGCAGCGGAGACGACGCGCGGCGCCGGCGGCTTCGGCTCGACCGGCACGGCATGAGCAAGCCCAGGCTCGTCATCTTCGACTGCGACGGCGTGCTCGTCGACACCGAGCCGCTGGCCAACCAGCGGCTTTCGGCCTGGCTGACCGAGGCGGGTTATCCCCTCAGCTACGAGGACTGCCGCCGCCAGTTCGTCGGCCGCAGCCTGGTGTCGGTGCAGAAGGAGGTCGAGGCGACGGGCATCAGCCTCGGCCCCGATTTCGTCGAGCGCTGGTACCGCGAGCTGCCGGAACTGTTTGCGTCAGGCGTCCAGGCGATCCCGCATGTCGAGACCTTCGTCACCGCTGTGCAGACGGCCGGCATCTCCTATTGCGTGGCGTCGTCGGCACGGGTCAACAAGATGCACATGACGCTCGGCCAGACCGGGCTGCTGCCCCATTTTCGCGACGTGCTGTTCTCGGCCACCATGGTCGAGCGCGGCAAGCCGTTTCCCGACCTGTTCCTGCACGCCGCCGGCACGATGGGCTATGAGCCCGCCGACTGCATCGTCATCGAGGACAGCGTCGCCGGCGCCCAGGCCGGGCGCGCCGCCGGCATGCGCGTGTTCGGTTATCACCGCGACCCCCACTCTGACTGTGACGGCCTCAAGGCTTCGGGTGCGGTGCTGTTCGACGACATGCGCAAACTGGCAGGACTGATCCCGATCGCCTGAAACAGGGTTTGAGCCCTCCGGCGCGCCGGTCTAATATCGCCTATCGGTTCGGATCGAGGGCGATGACATGGACAAGGGCGCGGTCTTCCGGAAACTTCACGAGGCGCCGGGCGCCTTCATCATCCCCAATCCGTGGGACATCGGCACAGCCAAGCTGCTGGCCTCCTTCGGCTTCGAGGCGCTGGCGACGACCAGCGCCGGCTATGCCTTCTCGCGTGGGCGGCCCGATGGCGACGTCGGCTTCGAGGAGATGATCCACCATTGCCGCGATCTGGCGCATGCCACCGGCCTGCCGGTGTCGGCCGATCTCGAGAAGGGCAAGGGCGACAGCCCAGAAAGTGCCGGCGAGACCGTCTTTGCCGCCGAAGCCGCCGGCCTTGCCGGCTGCTCGCTCGAAGACCATACCGGCGAGGCCGACCGGCCGATTTACGATTTTTCGCACGCGGTGGAGCGGGTGACGGCAGCCGTCGAGGCAGCGCGGGCGCTGAAAGGCGACTTCGTCTTGACGGCGCGCTCGGAGAACTTCCTCTGGAACCGCCCCGACCTCGACGACACGATCAAGCGGCTGCAGGCCTTCGAGCAGGCCGGAGCCGACGTGCTTTATGCGCCAGGGATTACCGACATCGAGATGATCCGGACGCTGTGCAGTTCGGTCAGCAAGCCGGTCAACGTGCTGGCGGTGCCGGGCTTCTCGGTCGCGGTGCTGGCCGAAGCCGGCGCCAAGCGCATCTCGCTCGGCTCCAAGCTGACCGCCTACGCCTTCGGCATGATGGAGCAGGCGTCGCGCGAAATGCTGGGCCAGGGCACGTTCGAATTCGCCCGCGACGGCATCGCCTACGCCAAGCTGCAGGCGATGTTCGGCCGCGAGGGCTGAGCGCCCCTCATCACCATCATCTTCACGCCCGCGCCATGGTCGGCCAACGCTCAGCGACTGATACGCTCTTGTGCAGATGCACCATCATCGCCGCGGCAAAGAGAGGGGTCAAAAGATTGAGGATCGGTATGGCGAGGAAGGCAGCGATGACGAGGCCGGCCATGAAAACCGTGCCGGCGTAGCGGCGGCGCAATTCCTTGGCTTCCTGCTCGGAGCGGAAACGCATGGCGGCGAACTCGAAGAACTCGCGGCCGAGCAGGTAGCCGTTGACCAGGAAGAAGGCGCCGATGTTGACGAGAGGGATGAACATCAACAACAGCGCCAGCAGATTGCCCAAGATGACGATGCCGAAGAACTTGATTGCCAGCACCAGCGAACGCAAGGCCGGCACCGGCTGGCCAGGGCGCTCCGTGGGATAGTTGGTCTTTTCGACGACCTCGGCGACGTCGTCGAGGAACAGGCCGGCGACGATCGCCGTCACCGGCGCGATCAGCAAAGCGAGCCCCAGCGCCAGGCCTATGCCAGCAATGATCGCAGCGATCAGGCCGAGCCAGCCGGTCCACGAGGGCAGGCCGGGCAGCATGGCGTCGATCCATGGCCAGGCAAGCCAGTCGAAGAGCTCGCGGATGCCGAACCACAGCGCTACCAGCGCAAGCAGCGTCAGCCCCAGCGTCTTCAGGAACACCGTGCGGAACTCGGCCGTAAAGAGCTGGCTTGCAGCAATGCGGGCGGCGTCGAGGATCATGTTGGCGTTTCGGCTCCCTGTTTCCGCGCTGAGATAAGGTGCCGCAGCGCCGGCCTCAAGCCGCTGCTTCCAATTTGCCGGTAGGCAAACGGGCCGCGAGCCGCTAAACGCAATCCGTTTTGCCGACCCCTCGGCCCCTTTTTCGGCCAAAGCGCCGCGGAGACCCTGATGAGCCAATATGACGTGCTGTGCATCGGCAACGCCATCGTCGACATCATCGCGCAATGCGACGAGGCCTTTCTCACCGACAACGGCATCATCAAGGGCGCGATGAACCTGATCGACGCCGAGCGCGCCGAACTGCTCTATTCCCGCATGGGCCCGGCGATCGAAGCCTCGGGCGGCTCGGCCGGCAACACGGCTGCCGGCATCGCCAGCTTCGGCGGCCGCGCCGCCTATTTCGGCAAGGTTTCCCGCGACCATCTCGGCGAGATCTTCAGCCACGACATCCACGCCCAGGGCGTCGCCTTCGACACCAAACCTCTTGAAGGGGCGCCGCTCGACGGCACGCCGCCGACGGCGCGCTCGATGATCTTCGTCACCCCAGACGGCGAGCGTTCGATGAACACATATCTCGGTGCCTGCGTCGAGCTCGGGCCAGACGACGTCGAGGCCGACAAGGCGAGCGGCGCTGCGGTCACCTATTTCGAAGGCTATCTGTGGGACCCGCCGCTGGCCAAGGAAGCGATCCGCATGACCGCGGCACACGCGCACGCCGCCGGCCGCGAAGTGTCGATGACGCTGTCGGATTCGTTCTGCGTCGACCGCTACCGCGCCGAGTTCCTCGAACTGATGCGCTCGGGCACCGTCGACATCGTTTTTGCCAACTCCCACGAGATCAAGTCGCTGTACGAGACGTCGTCCTTCGACGAGGCGCTCGCCCAGATCCGCAAGGACTGCAAGATCGCCGCCGTCACCCGCTCGGAGAAGGGCTCGGTCATCGTGCGCGGCGACGAGACGGTGGTGATCCAGGCGACCGAAATCCGCGAGCTCGTCGACACGACGGGCGCTGGCGATCTCTACGCCGCAGGTTTCCTCTATGGCTACACGCAAGGGCGCTCGCTCAAGGATTGCGGCGACCTCGGCTCGCTCGCCGCCGGCCTGGTCATCCAGCAGATCGGCCCACGCCCACGGCAGAATTTGAAGCGCGAGGCCGAACAGGCAGGGTTGCTCTGAGGTCTTCCTTCACCCCGTTTACGGGGAGAAGGTACCCCGTAGGGCGGGGGCGGCGCAAACCTGCCGGCTCTCATTCCTCCCCCTGTCCTGCCGGACATCTCTCTCGGGGGACCAGCAGCCACTTGCGCTTTTGCCCCCACCCCCCATTGTCGCCATCGCAGAACCGGCGCCTCGCCTGACGCTGCCAATCTCCCCCCTTGCGGGGAAGATGTCCGACAGGACAGAGGGGGGTGCTGTCCCACGCACCTCTCCATACGGCCCGTTGTCGATCTAGACATTGCGCATGAAAATCCGGAAAGCAGGGCCGTGCCTGCCGAATGTCAGTTAGTGGCGCGACGTTCGCCCCGCCGGCGATTTTCGTTCCTGTCCGTTCCGCTTTTCGGGCACGGGCATTTTCGCCCCGATCCCACCAGCGCATCTGCCCGGAGGTGAACCTTCGGACGCCCCCGGCAACAGCCTACGTCAGCCCAATGCCGGAGGCGCCGGCTCCTCTCCGCATATCACCGTCGCCGGCGTTTCCGCGGGAGGAACTAAGGGGGACGATAATACGGGAGGTGGCGAGGGCGTGGAAAACGGGGCCGGATTTCGTGCGGATTGCTGACAGATGGTCACAGGCTTGGGTTAGTCAACTTCCACATCGTAGCCTCTGACTCTGCTCCTTACGATGTGATAGCGAGAAAGATTTGCCTCAAGAAATTGAGCAACGTTCGCGGACATACGTGGACCCAGAATAATTCGCCGAATTGCCGCTCGATCAAACCGGACTAAGCCCCGCTCTGGGATGAACAACCGCCACTCTCTCTCGTATGACCAACTATGATGTTTTGTTGAGAGTATCCACTTCGCAAGTCTTCGTGGATTTTCCAGATCGCTTCCAATATCGAGTAATTGATCAGCATAACTGACGCGCGAGAAGCTCGTATTGTCCGCTAGGGTCTCTCGCAGTACTCTGAAGTCGTACTCTATGCAGATTCCTTTGAATGAGTCGGCATAGTGGGCCCACATTAGCGCTTGCTGCCAGACCTCACTAAAACAGGCAATCCCGACGGACGTCTTCCCATCTCGGATCAGGGTTCGCGCACGCTCCCATTGTGGCTGTCCACGTGCAGCATCGCCAGCGCGGTAAAGTCCTTCCATTGCGTCGTTCAGGTCGTGATATTCACCGCACCAAAGCCTGCCTTCATTTAGGCCTTCGATCTCCCGGCGAGTACTTTGATTTGGAAAATCTGGAGCAACACCAATTTTTCGAAACCTGTACAACAAGGCAGGCGGAGCATAGGTTTCGATGGTCGCGGTCATTAGTACGCAGTCTCCTCTCCGCAATCGTGAGACATCTAGGTATTTTTCTTGGAGACATATATGTGGTCGTTTGAGGACGCAATTACCGACTCAACACAATTCTCAAAGCGCCATTTGCTTCTCGGAAACGGCTTTAGCATCGCACTGCGGCCCGATATATTCCATTATGGATCTTTGTTTCAAAGAGCCGATTTTTCCAACCACTCGCAATTGCCGAAGGTCTTTGATGCTTTAGCTACTCAAGACTTTGAACTAGCAATTCGGAGCTTGGAAGCTAGCGCCAAAATCATCCCAATCTATGGCATTGATGGCAGCGCAAGCTCCGTAGCAATGTTGGACGACGCAAAAGCTCTAAAAGATATCCTCGTTGAGACTATCGCGGCAAATCACCCTGACATTCCAGTTGATATTCCGGATGCGAAGTTTTGGGCATGTCGTACGTTCCTTCACTACTTCCTCGGCCCCAATGACGGTCAGGTTTTCACGTTAAACTACGATCTGCTCCTCTATTGGACTCTCATGCACGAGGACGCCCCCCTTGCCACAGAACCAATCCACCTCACCACCAATGATGGATTCGGAAATGACGAGACCGACCCGACTGCGGACTATGTCGTTTGGCAAGGCGAAACCGGAGCCCATAGCGCGAGGGTGCATTTCCTTCACGGCGCCTTGCACTTGTTCGATGCAGGGGATGACCTTCAAAAGTACACTTGGATTCGAACAAACGCCCGACTCGTGGACCAAGCTCGTAGCGCCATCGCCGGCAACAAATTTCCGCTGTTCGTTGCAGAAGGCACTAGTTGGCAGAAAAAGGCGAAGATCCGGCACAACGCATATTTGTATCAAGGCTTCAAGCAGTTGGTCGCTAATGCGCAACAAACCAAAGTATGTTTTTTCATACATGGGCATTCGCTAGCGGAAAACGACGATCACATACTGAGGCGGCTAGGCACTGGACGCTTCCCGAAACTTTACGTTAGTTTGTTCGGCGACCCCTCCTCCGACAGCAACAAGCATATCATAGCGCGAGCACAGGCTTTGGCAGAGATGCGAAAGCCGTCATACCCCCTGAATGTAGACTTCTACGATGCAGCTTCTGCAAAGGTATGGGGTTAGAGAGTAGCACGGCCCCGCTTCGTCGCTCCCTCGGCCCGCCGGCACTGCCGCGGACACCTAGGGATCCTTTGCCTCTGCCCTGCCGGGCGTTCGTCGTTCGAAAAGCCAAGCAATTGGCTTTTCGTTGCCTCCGGCAACCACTCCTCACCCCCCCCCACAAGGGGGAGATTGGCAGCCTCGACGGCCTCGCCCAACCGTCATCAGCGAAAGGTGACGGCAGCGCCATGCCCTCCGCTATGGCTCTGGGCCTTGAGTCGCTTCAATCGACAAATCGTTGTCGATTGATCGGCCCTTCGACAAGCTCAGGGCCGACCGCGCCTCAAGTCCCCGCGTTATAAGCCGCGATCGCTGCCATGTTGACGATGTCGGAGTCCTTGGCATTCAGCGAGACGATCTGGACCGGCTTGTTGAGTCCGACGAGCAGCGGGCCGATGACTGTCGAGCCACCGAGTTCCTGCAGCATCTTGGTCGAGATGGCGGCGGAGTGGAATGCCGGCATGACCAGCACGTTGGCCGCACCCGAGAGGCGGCAGAAGGGGTATTGCTGCTGCATCAGGCGGTGGTTAAGGGCGACGTCGGCAGCCATTTCGCCGTCATATTCAAAATCGACGCGGCGCTTGTCGAGGATCTTGACCGCTTCCTGGACACGCTCTGAACGCTCGCCGGCGGGGTGGCCGAAGGTCGAGTAGGCGAGCATGGCCACGCGGGGTTCATAGCCCATCCTGCGGGCGAAGTGGGCGGCTTCCTCGGCGATGTCGGCGATCTGCTCGGCATTGGGCATGTCGTGGACGGCGGTGTCGGCGACGATGACGGTGCGGCCGCGGGCGAGCACGATCGACACGCCGATGACGCGGTGGCCGGGCTTGGCGTCGATGACGCGGCGGACGTCTTCGAGCACGGTCGAGTAGTTGCGGGTGACGCCTGTCACCACGCCGTCGGCATCTCCAAGGGCGACCATGCAGGCGGCGAAGTGGTTGCGGTCATTGTTGATCAGGCGCTGGCAGTCGCGCAAAAGGTAGCCCTTGCGCTGCATGCGCTCGTAGAGGAAGTCGGCATAGATGCCGTTGCGGCGCGACAGGCGGGCATTGATAATCTCGAGGCCCGGCTTGTTGAGGTCGATGCCGGCGTGCCGGGCGTTTTCCTTGATGATGTCGTCGCGGCCCAAAAGGATGGCGGTGCCGAGCTTCTGGTTGACGTAGGACACGGCGGCCCGCATCACCTGCTCTTCCTCGCCCTCGGCGAAGACGATGCGCTTGGGCTGGCGGCGGACGCGGTCATAGATGCGCTGCAGCGTCGATGCGATCGGGTCGCGGCGGGCGGAAAGCTCGTTGGCGTATTTGTCGAGATCGAGGATCGGCCGTCCGGCGACACCCGATTCCATGGCGGCCTTGGCGACAGCGATCGGGATCGCCGAGATCAGGCGCGGGTCGAACGGCACCGGGATGATGTAGTTGGGGCCGAATTTCGGCCGGTTGCCCTGATAGGCGGCGGCGACGTCGTCGGGCACGTCCTGGCGGGCGAGCTCGGCCAGCGCATTGGCGGCGGCGACCTTCATCGCGTCGTTGATGGTGGTGGCACGAACATCGAGCGCGCCGCGGAAGATATAGGGGAAGCCGAGCACGTTGTTGACCTGGTTCGGATAGTCCGAACGGCCGGTCGCCATGATGGCGTCGGTGCGGATCTCGGCGACCTCCTCGGGCGTGATCTCCGGATCGGGATTGGCCATGGCAAAGATGATCGGGTTCTTGGCCATGGACTGGATCATGGCCGGTGTCAGCGCGCCCTTGGCGGAGAGGCCGAAGACGATGTCGGCGCCGTCCATAGCGTCGGCCAGCGTGCGCGCCTCGGTCTTCACCGCATGCGCCGACTTCCACTGGTTCATGCCTTCGGTGCGGCCCTGGTAGACCACGCCCTTGGTGTCGCACAAAATGACATTGTCAGGCGTGAAGCCCATCGACTTGATCAGCTCGATGCAGGCGATGCCGGCGGATCCGGCGCCGTTGCAGACAAGCTTGGCCGTCTTCATGTCGCGGCCGGTGATGGCGAGCGCATTGATCAGGCCGGCTGCGGCGATGATGGCGGTGCCGTGCTGGTCGTCATGGAAAACGGGGATGTCCATCAGCTCGCGCAGGCGCTGCTCGATGATGAAGCACTCGGGCGCCTTGATGTCCTCGAGGTTGATGCCGCCGAAGGAGGGGCCCAGGAAACGCACGCAGTTGATGAACTCATCGGCGTCTTCGGTGTCGACCTCGAGGTCGATGGAATCGACATCGGCGAAGCGCTTGAACAGCACCGCCTTGCCTTCCATGACCGGCTTGGAGGCAAGCGCGCCGAGATTGCCCAAGCCCAGGATTGCGGTGCCGTTGGAGATGACGGCGACCATGTTGCCCCTGGTCGTGTAGTCATAGGCGCGTGAGGGATCCTCGGCGATGGCCTTCACCGGAACCGCGACGCCGGGCGAATAGGCGAGGCTGAGGTCGCGCTGCGTCGCCATCGGCTTTGTCGGCACCACCTCCAGCTTGCCGGGCCGACCCATGGCGTGGAACTCGAGCGCCTCCTCTGCGGAAACAGAGGGGCCGGAATTGTCGGGTTTCCTTGGTGTTGCCATGGCGAGAAGCGTTCCTGTCCCTTAAATTTCTTTTTGTGGAGCGTTTTGGATTAAGGCTACACATCGGCGCTGTAAACCGCCAAGCAGACGAGGGAATTTCCTTTTTTCGAAGGTTCAGGCGTGAACGATCGACCGATAATCGCTGCGGAAGCTGACTTTGCGGAACCTCAGGGGGAAAGCCGGGCCGAAGCGCCTGTGCATGCCGCACCGACGCCGATGATGGAACAATATATCGAGATCAAGGCAGCGAACCCGGATTCGCTCCTGTTCTACCGCATGGGCGACTTCTACGAGCTGTTCTTCGACGACGCCGAGAAGGCCTCGCGTGCGCTCGGCATCGTGCTCACCAAGCGCGGCAAGCACCAGGGCCAGGACATCCCGATGTGCGGGGTGCCGATCCATGCCGCCGACGACTATCTGCAGAAGCTGATCGGGCAAGGCTACCGCGTCGCGGTGTGCGAGCAGATCGAGGATCCGGCGGAAGCCAAGAAGCGCGGCTCGAAATCGGTGGTCAAGCGCGACGTGGTCCGCCTGGTGACGCCTGGTACAATAACCGAAGACAAGCTGCTGGCACCGCAGGAATCGAGTTTCCTGATGGCGCTGGGGCGGGTGAAGGGTGCTGGCGAAGCGGCACTCGCGCTCGCCTGGATCGAGATCTCGACCGGTGTGTTCCGCGTCGCCGAGACGACGCCGGACAAGCTCGCCGCCGACATATTCCGCATCGATCCGCGCGAACTGATCGTCGCCGAGCCGGCATTCCATGACGAGGAGCTGAGGCCGAGCTTCGAACTGGTCGGCCGCATCGTCAATCCGCAGCCGCCGTCGATGTTCGATTCGACCTCGGCGCCGGGGCGCATTGCCCGCTTCTACGAGGTGGCGACACCGGACAGTTTTGGCGCGTTCAGCCGCGCCGAGCTGTCGGCGATCTCCGGCGTCATCGCTTATGTCGAGAAGACCCAGAAGGCCGAGCGACCGCCACTGTCGCATCCCGAACGCGAGCAGGAAGGCTCGACCCTGTTCATCGATCCGGCGACGCGCGCCAATCTCGAACTGTTGCGCACGCTGTCGGGCGGCCGCGACGGCTCGCTGTTCCGCGCCATCGACCGCACGGTGACCGGCGGTGGCGCGCGCCTGCTCGCCGACCGGCTGATGTCGCCGCTGACCGATCCCGAGGCGATCGGCGCACGGCTCGATGCGGTGTCGTTCCTCATGGGCGAGACCAGGCTCGCCGACGCGCTGCGGCTCAGCCTGAAGAGCGTTGCCGACATGCCGCGCGCATTGTCGCGGCTGGCGCTCAACCGTGGCGGGCCGCGCGATCTCGGCGCGCTGCGCTCGGGCTTCTCGGCGGCGCAGACGATTGCCGGGCTGTTCGCCGACATGGCTGTGCCGCGTGAACTCGGCACAGCGCTGGAGGCGATCTCTGCCCTGCCCAAAGCGTTTGCCGGGCATCTCGATGCGGCGCTCGGCGACGAGCTGCCGTTGCTCAAGCGCGACGGCGGTTTTGTCCGCGGCGGCTACCATGCCGAGCTCGACGAGATGCGGGCGCTGCGCGACCAGTCGCGCCGGGTGATCGCCGGCATGGAACGCGACCTGATCGAGGAGACGGGCATCCGCTCGCTGAAGATCCGCCACAACAACGTGCTCGGCTACTACATCGAGGTGACGGCCAATCATCAGGCGGCGCTGAACGGCAGCGACGGGGCCAAGGCGCGCTTCATCCACCGCCAGACCATGGCGAGCGCTATGCGCTTCACCACAACCGAGCTGGCCGGGCTGGAGACCAAGATCGCCAACGCCGCCGACCGGGCGCTGACCATCGAGCTCGCCGCCTTCGACGCACTCGTCGAGGAGGCTGTCACCCATGCCGACGCGATCCGCGCCGGCGCCAACGCACTGTCGGTGCTCGACGTCTCTGCCGGCCTGGCAGCGCTTGCGGCGGGCGAAGCCTGGTGCCGGCCGCAGGTCGACCAGAGTCTGGCCTTCGAGGTCGTGGGCGGGCGCCACCCGGTCGTCGAGCAGTCGCTGAGGCGTGCCGCGGCAGCCCCCTTCGTTGCCAATGACTGCGACCTGTCGCCGGCGCAGAATGGGCGCAACGGCGCGATCTGGCTTCTGACCGGCCCGAACATGGGCGGTAAGTCGACCTTCCTGCGCCAGAACGCGCTGATCGCCATCCTTGCCCAGATGGGTTCTTTTGTCCCTGCCGAGCGTGCGCACATAGGCGTGGTGGACCGGTTGTTTTCCCGCGTCGGCGCCTCCGACGACCTCGCGCGCGGGCGCTCGACCTTCATGGTCGAGATGGTCGAGACCGCCGCCATTCTCAACCAGGCGAGCGAGCGTTCGCTTGTCATCCTCGACGAGATCGGCCGCGGCACGGCGACCTTCGACGGCCTGTCGATCGCCTGGGCGGCGGTCGAATATCTGCATGAGAAGAACCGCTGCCGCGCCGTCTTCGCTACCCATTTCCATGAGCTGACGGCGCTTTCGGGCAAGCTCGAACGCCTGCACAATGTGACGATGCGGGTCAAGGAATGGGAAGGCGAAGTGGTGTTCCTGCACGAGGTCGGCAAGGGTGCGGCCGACCGCTCCTATGGCGTGCAGGTGGCCCGCCTCGCCGGCCTGCCGGATGCGGTGGTGGCGCGCGCCAAGGAGGTGCTGCACCAGCTCGAGGAAGGCGAAACATCGGGTAAAGCCAACCGGCTGGTCGATGACCTGCCGCTGTTCTCCGTCGCGGTGAAGCGCGAGGCGGCCAGGCCGGTCGCCAACGATGCGCTGACCAAGGCGCTGGAGGGGCTGAGCCCCGACGAGATGACACCGCGCGAGGCGCTCGACGCGCTGTACCGGCTCAAAGGGTTGACGGCTTAGATAGCCGGCAGCGACAAGGAACGGAGACGGCATGCTTCACCACATCTCGCTTGGCGTCTCAGACATCGAACGCGCCGCGGCCTTCTACGACGCGGCCCTTGCCCCGCTCGGTTATGTCAGGGTCTGGGACGACCTCTTGCCTGGCGCTGACGACCAGGCCGTCGGCTACGGTGTAACAGGCGGCGGTGACAAGCTGGCGCTCAAGCAGCGCAGCAAAGGCCAGCGCCCGCCCGGTCCCGGCTTCCACCTTGCCTTCGCCGCACCTGACCGGCAGGCAGTCGCGGCGTTCCATGCGGCAGCACTTGCCCATGGCGGCAAAGACAATGGCGGGCCCGGTCTGCGGGCGCATTACGGCCCGAACTATTTTGCCGCCTTCGTGATCGACCCTGACGGGCATCCTATCGAGGCGGTGTTCAACCAGGCCATCTAGCCGGGCGCCGGACGCCCCTCACAACTCGAGCGCCGGCGTTCTGCCGGAACAGCTTGCCGGCGCGACCGGGCATCCGCGGTTTGAACCGCCTCGAAGGCTGCGACTTGGGCAAATTTGCCACCGATGGCAGCAGGCGGCCCATTTGGGTCATTGACGTCGTCTCTGCCGCGGCGCCAATGCTGACATCGCACGCGCCGGCAATCTTGCCAGCCAACCAACCGGATGGAGGACGCATGCCCAAGGTCAAAGGTCAGAGCGCTCTCGACAAGGAGCGCGCCAAAACGGAGAAGCTTCTCAAAAAGGTAGGCTACACCGCCCTGAAGGAGGCCGGGGTGAAATCCAGGAGACCCGACCTTCCGAACCTGAAGACCGAAAAGCGAGAGAAATAGCGCGGCCTGTTACCCTGCCCGCAGCGTCCCGGTTGAATCCGCTCTCCCGAACTGCTCAAGTCGGCGCCGGATCGCGAAAGGGGCCGTGGCATGGTGGATTCGGATCGGATCGACAGACTGATCGCAGCGGTGCCCCCTGCCTTGGCGCTTCGCGCCGGCTTGGACCTTGGCATCTTCACCCGACTTGGCGGCAGCGCGGCGAGTGCACACAGCCTTGGGGCCGCGCTCGATATCGCTCCCGATCGTCTTGCGCGGCTGCTCTACGCGCTCGCCAGCATCGGTCTGCTCGACGTCGAGGATGGCCAGTTTCGCAACGGCGCCGAAGCGGCGGCCTTTCTCGACGCGTCCAAGCCGACCTATCGCGGCGGCGATCATGCGTTGCTGCGCGAGCTCTGGGGCGCCGACCTTTTGACAGCGGAATCGCTGCGACAGAACCGGCCGGCTGCGCTGCACGACTTTTCCGACGCGACCCCCGAGTCCGCGGCGGCCTTCAGCCGCATGCTCGCACCGGGAAGCCTGATATTCGGCCGACAGCTGGCCCAGGAGATCGATCTTGAGGCGGTCGGTTCGGTGATCGACATCGGCGGCGGGCCGGGAACGATTCTCGTCGGCCTGCGCGAGGGACGGCCGCATATTGCGGCGACGCTGATGGAACTGCCGACGGTGGCAGCGGTCGCGCCCGATATCCTGTCGGAATATGGTGCCGACGACGTGGTTGTCGAAGAAGGCGACATCACCGTCGCGCCATCGATCGGTCGTCACGACCTGGCGATCCTGAAGGCCGTCGTCCAGGTCCTTCCGCCAGATCAGGCCCGCCGTGCGATCCTCAACGCGGCGCGTTGCCTCACATCAGGTGGCGAAATCGCGATTGCCGGGTGGGGCGTCGTCGATGACGACCGTCTCGGCCCGCCCGAGGGCGTCTTTCTGAATCTCACCTTCCTGAACCTCTATCGCCACGGCGAGGCGTACACTGAAGGCCAATATCGCGCGTGGATGACCGAGGCCGGATTGGTCGACATCTCCAGGTCCCGCCTGACGGACGGCACCACCCTGTTTCGCGGCCGACTTGCCGGCTGATCGCGGCTGAATGGATGCTTCAGGAAACAAGGCCTGCCGAGGCGCGAAGCTGACGTTGCCACACCGAACCCGCTGGTCCGCTTTCAAGCCCGTCCAACTTGAAAGCGGACCATTCGCCTGTGGTCCAGCCGGCCCTCGCAGCCAGGCACCATTGCATCCCCCCGCAACTCCGGCGAGACTGGCCAGCGGGGAGACTGGCGGCAAAGATGCATGAGGTCGTGACACTGGAGGGCTGGACGTCGCCGTTTGTCGAACAGGTGACGCGGACCAGGTTTGCCAGCGGCGGCAGCATGCGGATGCAGCCGGACGGTTGCTGGGACGTCGTCATTTTCAGGAATGCCGACACCACCACCGTTTTGCGCACCGGCCTGACCACCGCCGCCGTCACCCACGACTATGCCGCCGGCGACGAGATCCTGGCGATTGCCTTCAAGCCGAGCAGCTTCATGCCGCTGATGCCGGGCGAGGTGATGCGCGACCAGGGCGTGGTGCTGGAACTGATCGGCAAGGACCGCTTCCGGCTCGGGTCCGACGTGCTGGAGATCCCGACCTTGGACACGGTCGACGGCTTCGTGCGCAAGCTGGTGCGCAACTCCATCGTCGAGGACAACCGGGTCGTTGCGTCGATCGTCTCGGGGCATCCGATGGCGATGTCGGAGCGCACGCTGCAGCGGCATTTTTTGAAGACGACAGGCGTCACCTACAAGACCTTCACCCAGATCGAGCGCGCTCAGAAGGCGGTGGCGCTGATGCAGCAGGGCCGGCCGGCGGCCGACGTCGCCTTTGCGCTCGGCTATGCCGACCAACCGCACATGATCCGCTCGGTCAAGGCGATCATGGGCGTCACCCCCGGGCAGGCCCGCCGCTGAAATTGTCGGAAATCTTCAATCCCTGAACCCGTGCCGCCGGCTAGAAAGGATGCACTTTCAACCCCGTGCTTGCCCTGAAATCGCAGAGATTTTCGTTTGGGACCAGGCACAAGACCAGGATGGACACGCGGCAATGTCTGACATCACCCCCTTCAAGATCACCATTTCCGAGGCCGAGCTGGCCGACCTCAAGGCACGTCTCGCCAACACGCGCCTTGCCAACGAAATTGCAGGCGCGGGCTGGAGCTACGGCATGGCATCCGGTTTCGTCACCCGTGCGATCGATCGACTGAAGAACGGCTTCGACTGGCGCGCCGAGGAGGCCGCGATCAACGCCCACCCGCAATTCGTCACCGAGATCGACGGCCAGACGATCCACTTCCTGCATGTGAAGTCGCCTGTTGCCGATGCGGTGCCGCTGCTCTTGCTGCATGGCTGGCCGAGCTCGTTCGTCGAGTTCCTCGGTGCGATCGGGCCGCTGACTGCGGCGGGATACGATCTCGTCATCCCGTCGCTGCCCGGCTTCGGTTTCTCCGGCCCGACGCACGAGGCCGGGTGGAATGACGGCCGCATCGCCGGCGCCATGCTCGAGCTGATGTCTCGCCTCGGCTACAAGCACTTCGGCGTCCAGGGCGGCGATGCCGGTGCGATCATCGCGCCCGCCATCGGCCGCGCGGCGCCGGACCGTGTCATCGGCGTGCATGTCAATGCGGCGACCATGGGCTTCATTCCGCTCGGCCCGATCGAGCCGAGCGAGATCGCCTCGTTCAGCGATGCCGAGAAGAGCCGCCTGCAGCGACTGCAGCAGTTCATGGCCGAGCGCTTCGGCTTCAACGCGCTGCAGTCGAGCCGGCCGCAGACGCTGGCCTATGGCATTTCAGACTCGCCGGCCGGTCTCATCGCCTGGCTGGGCGACATGTTTGCCGGCTTCGGCGACAGCCCTGATGCGGTCGAGCTGGACCGGTTCCTGACCAATGTACTGGTCTACTGGTTCACCGGCACCGCGGCCTCGTCGATCCGGCTCTATTACGAGAACGCGCATGATCCCGAGGCGTGGTCGCCGAAGCCGAATTCGGGTGTGCCGACGGGCGTTGCCGTCTTCGCCCGCGACGAGGTCGCCATCCGCCGCTATGGCGAAGACGGCAACACCATCCTGCGCTGGACGGAACTCACCAGCGGCGGCCATTTCGCCGCCATGGAAGTGCCGGAGGTCTGGGCGGAAGAGGTCGCGGCCTTCTTTGCCGGTCTGCGGAGCTAGGTTGCGTGAGGTGGCGAACAAGACGCCACCTCCACGCTTTCCAACGGTGCGAAGCACCCGCCAAAATTGCCGGCCTCAGGCAGCTACGCAGCCTGGGGCCGGTTCTTCTCGCGCCAGGAGGCGGGGCTCAGCGTGGTGACGCGGCGGAACTCGCGGTTGAAGTTGGACTTGGTCTGGAAGCCGGCATCGAGCATGGCCGATGTGACCGACATGTCGGTGTCCCTGAGCAGGCGACAAGCCTCCGAAATCCTGACGTCGTTGATGTATTGCGAGACGTTCTTGCCGGCGAGACGGTTGACGGCACCCGAGATCTGCCGCGCCGGCACGCCCGCGCGGCGGGCCAGCCTGGACAGGGTCAAATTGTCGTCGCGGTAGAGCTTCTGCTCGACCAGCAGGCGCTGGACCTGGTCGAGGACCTCGCGGTCCTGTTCTGACGGCGACGGCTCTGGCTGATTGGGCTGGGTCGACGCGGAAGGATGGGCACGCGAGGCGACGAAGGCGGTCAGGCCGATGAAGAACAGGCCAAGCAGATTGGCGTTGCTGGCGATGACGGCGGCGTTTGCGCCCTGCCATCTTTCGAAGGCAAGCAGCACGCCGAGGTCGAACAGGGCCGACAGGCAGAGTGCGACGGCGGCTATGACCAGCGCGCGGTGGGCCGCGACCGCACTGTCCAGGCGCGCCTCGACCAAAGCGTCGGGGCCGCTGCGCCCGAGGTTCAACACGGCGATCGCATAGCCGACGAACAGCACGACAAGTGCTGCATCGATGAGGGCAGGCGCATACAAGACGATCGCGGTCATCACCAGAGGCGGCAAGGCGTGAAGCCAACGCAGGCGACCGTCCGCGAAGTCGTCGCGCTGGAGCAAGGTGCGGAAACTGAACAGCACCAAAGGCGGCAGGCAGCTTGCCAGGATCGGCTGGATATAGCGCGCCGCCTCGACATGATAGCCCCAGCGCAGACCGACGACGACCGACTGCACGGCGCAGAGCGCGACAAGGACAAGGAAGGCCGTATTGCCGCCGGTGGTTTCGCGGGCACGCAAAGCGGCGACGAGCAGGATGACCAGCAACAGGGCGGCGACGAAGGACAAGGGCACGAAGATCAAGGCTTAACCCACCGGAGGAGATGAAGGCCGATCATGGCCTGCATCGCGATCGAGCACGACCTGAATCACGATCGAGGACGAAGATGTAGCGCGATTTCGCCATTGCTTGCTCGTCTTCATTCGCAAACAGAGCGAGGTTCCCGTGCTCCAGCTACTCACCACCATTCCCGCCCTCATCGGCTTCGTGTCCGCCTGCTTCGCTTCGGAAGCGGGCGTCAAAGAGATGTCGGTGCCGCAGTCCGGCCGCGACCTTGCCGTCACCGTATGGTATCCGGCCGCCCCGGGTGGCAAGCCGACTGTCGTCGGCGACAACAAGGTGTTCAAGGGCGCGCCAGCCAGCGTCGATGCGCCTGTGGTGCCGGGGCGCCATCCGCTGGTGCTGCTGTCGCATGGTTCGGGCAGCCGCGTGCAGGCGATGGGCTGGCTCGCCACCGAGCTTGCCAAGGCAGGCTTCGTCGTTGCCGGTCCCAACCATCCGGGCACGACCAGCGGTTTTTCCACCCCGGCCGAAACGCCGAAGCTGTGGCAGCGCACGGGCGATCTGTCGGCCGTCATCGACGCGCTGGCCGGGGATCCGGCGTGGAGCAGCGTCATCGATGCCGACAGGATCGGCGTCGTCGGTTTCTCGCTCGGCGGGGCCACGGCCATGGAGCTTTCGGGCGCGCGCGCCAATCTCGGTGCCTATGCCAGCTATTGCGACAGCTACAAGAAATGGGACTGCGCCTGGTTTGCGAGCGGCACAGGCTACGTCGATGACGAGAAGGTGGACGTGGAAAAGCTCGACCTCAGGAGCATCGATCGGGTGCGCTTCGAGCAGTCGAACCTTGATCGCCGCATCAAGACGGCGGTGCTGGCCGATCCCGGGCTCGCCCAGGCCTATGACGCCGCCAGCCTGAAGCAGATCGCGATCCCGATGCACTTCATCAATCTCGGCGAGGGCGACACCATTCCGCTGGCCGTGATCTCCGACCGGCTGGCGAAGCTTACACCGAAAGGGACCTACGCCACAGTGGCGGGTGCCACGCATTTCAGCTTCCTGCCGGAGTGCAAGGAGGGTGCGGCCGAGATGCTCAAGTCGTTTGGCGAGTTCGATCCGATCTGTTCGGACGAGGCGAGCAGGCCGCGCGGCGAACTGCATGCCGCGCTGATCGGGCTGGTGAAGGATGCGCTGGTGCGCGACCTAATGGTTCCGGAGCAATGACCCTGCCCGGCGCCGGCCACCAGCCGGCGCCGTAACCTAGGTATGATGCCTGGCGTGGGGGCCGAAGGCGGCGAGGAAGATGCGCACGCTTTCGGCGGCGTGGCCGCGGCAGGCCTCGGCGGGCAGGATGGCGGCGTCGCCCAGAAGCATGGCGTCGTTGACCGGGGCCCCCATCACCAGCCAGTTGAAGAACGATGCCGCGGCCTCGAGATCGTCGGCCTCGATCTGACCCAGCCGGCGATAGCGCTCGAAGGCGCGCGACAGGCGGATGATCGAGCGCTGCGGCCCAAGCGCATGCAGCGCCCTGCCGAGCTCGGGAAACCGCTCGACCTCGCCAATAACCAGCCGCCGCAGCTGCATCAGCTTCGGCGTCATGACGATGGTCAGCTGGAGTTCGGCGAATTCCTGGAGGTAGTCGGCGATGGGGCGATCGTCCGACGGCTCTGCAACCTGCTCCTGATGGACGTCGCCGGCAACGCCGGTCAGCCCCCTGACGACGTCGAGGAACAAAGCCTCCTTGCTGTGGAAATGGGCATAGACCGTCTGTTTCGAGACGTCCGCTACCGCGGCGATCTCGTCCATATTGGCACCGAGGAAGCCGTTGCGGAGAAACAGGCCGGCGGCGGCATCGAGGATCGTTTCGCGTGTCCGTTCCTGGCGTGTTTTCGCAGTCATCGATGCACTTTCCTATGTCACTGGCCTGTGTCCCTGTCCACTGGCAGGAGGATAGACCGACATCGTTGACAGATCAAACTGGACGGTCCAGTCTATTTTCGAATTGATGGACGAGGTGATGACATGGCTGACAAGGACATGCGACGGGTCGCCTGCAGGTGCGGACAGGTAGCGTTCGAGGCGAGCGGCGCGCCGATCGTCGGCGCGATCTGCTATTGCTCCAGCTGCCAGAAGGCGGGCGGGATTTTTGCCGCGCTGCCCGGCGGGGCGCCGGTGCTCGAAGGTGACGGCGGCACCAACTACACACTCTACCGCAAGGACCGGATTCGCTGCGTGCACGGCGCCGAGCTTTTGCGCGAACACCGGCTGAGCCCAACAGCACCGACCCGGCGCGTGGTGGCGACATGCTGCAATTCGCCTGTTTTCCTGGAGTTCAAGGGCGGCCACTGGCTGTCGGTCTATCGCGAGCGCATCGACCCTGCCGATCGTCCGCCTCCCGAGATGCGCACGATGACCGCCGACCGCCGGCCGGGCGTCGAGTTCTCTGACAGCTTGCCGAGCTATGCCAAGCATTCCGGCCGCTTCATGTGGCGGCTGTTGACGGCCTGGGCGGCGATGGGTTTTCGCGCCCCCAAGGTCGAATACGTAAAGGGAGAGCTCGATGTCCAAGGCGGCTGAGAAGATCGAGATCCGCAACATCGTCTCGCCCAACCATGTCGTGCGCGTCGACAAGGCGAAATACACCGCCATGCGCGACGCGCTGCTTGAGGTGCTGCCGGCAACGACCCCGGGCCTGACGGTGGCGGAAACAAAGGCGGCGGTTCTGCCAATCCTGTCCGAGGAATTGTTTCCCGGCGGCGACAAGGCCGGCTGGTGGCTCAAGGCAGCCCAGCTCGACCTCGAAGCGCAAGGCATCATCCAGCGCGAGGCGACCAAACCGCTGAGACTTCACCGGGCGAAGTGAACACGTCTCCGCTCAGCGCTGCGTATCGGCCCTGGCGACAGCCTCGGCGGCGGACCTGAGCTGGCCGAGGTCGACGCCCATCGCCCGCAATGCGCGGGCAGCGACGCCGTGCGGCATGCCGGCAACGATGGCGACGACATGCGCGCCGAGCAGCGGGCCGTGGGCGTTGCGATCTGCCGCCAGCGCCTGCATGACCTCCTGCCCTGAAGCCGACGCGTTGAATGCGCCCGGCCGGGTGGCCAGTTGCGCCGGTCCGGTCGAAGCGTCCGATGGCGGACCGACGTCCAGCCCGATGGCGGCAAGGGCGTCGCTATACTGGCGGGCGATGGCATCCTCCAACGCGGCGGGGTTCGCGCCGACGCCCTCGAAGGCCCTTCGCGCCGTGCCGTCGGGCAGGTCGAGCGCCGAAAGCAGGAAATGCTCCGCACCCGGTTCGCGCTGCTGGTCCCGCAGCGCATGCTGCTCAGCCCCGGTACACAGCGTGCCTATAGTACCCATGTCGTTGAAGCGCGCCTTGATGCGGCCGAACATTCTTGTCTCCTAGCTCTCTGACCCGTCGCCAATGTCGGACAGCCGCTTGTGTGCTGCCTGCTTGCTGACGCCGAGCGCCTGGGCGATCCGCGCCCATGACCATCCCTGAGCGAGGGCCGACCTTACGGCACGCCGTTCGAGCGTGTCGGCCAGCCGCCGCAAGGCAACCACCGCGGCCAGCGCTTCGTCTGGATCGTCGGGCAAATGGAGGGCATTCAGGTCAACCATGTGTCAACGTTAGTTGACGTTCTTACGCTTGTCAACAAAGGTTGACACCTGCCGCCAGCGAACAGGGCGAAAGCAGTCTTGCGTATTGACTTTGCAAACCCAATGATACAGACCTGTCTCACCTCTTCGGTGAAAGGCCGGCAAATGCCCGCACCCTACGGCAATCGCGAGAAGCGCCAGCACATTCTGGAAACGGCCTACGGGCTGTTCAAGCGCGACGGCTTCCACGCTACTGGCATAGACAGGATCATCGCCGAGGCTGACGTGGCCAAGATGACGATGTATCGTCATTTTCCCAGCAAGGACGATCTCATCGTCGAAGTGCTCGGCTGGCGGATGGAGCGCTTCGAGCACCAGCTTGATCAACTCGCCGAGACCGGCGGCACGCCTGAAGCCAAGATCGAGAGGATTTTCGACTGGTATGGACGCTGGTTCCAAAGCCCCGATTTTCACGGCTGCCTGTTTGCCCATGCTCTGGCGGAATATGGCGACCCCGCCCATACGGTTTTCAGGGCTGCCACAGACCAGAAGGACAGCCTGAAGCGGCGCATCCACGCAATTGTCCGCGATGTGTTGGCCGATGAGCGCGCCGGAACTTTGGCGGCGGCACTGCTCATGCTCATCGAAGGCGCAACACTGCTGGCACAGATGGGACAAGGTGAAACCGCGATCAGGGATGCCCGCAAGGCGGCGCTGGGCCTTTTCGCCCATTCGACGGCGCCGTCATGAGCGCGGCCGTCGTTGGTCTCGCGCTGTTCGCTGCGATCCTGCATGCAGGCTGGAACGCCTTCCTGCGAACCGGAACTGACAGGCTTTGGACCATCACGGTGATGAGCTTTGCCGGCACTGTTGTCGCGCTGCCGTTTGCCCTCGCCTATCCGATGCCGGCGTCTCCGGCCTGGCTCTACATCGTGCTCTCGGCCTGCCTTCAGGTTGGCTACAGCGTCGTTCTTGTCGCCGCCTACAGATATGGCGAACTCGGGCAGGTCTACCCCATCGTCCGAGGCTCGGTGCCGTTGCTGGTGACGCTTGGCGGACAGATGCTCGCCGGCGAGCGCCTCGGCGTATCGCAAACGCTGGGTGTGTTGCTCGTGGCGACTGGCATCATCAGCCTGTCGTCAGGCGAGGGCAGAGCCGGCGCATCATCGATCCTGCTGGCCCTGGCGACGGGTGCAATCATCGCCAGCTATGCGACCGTCGATGCCGTCGGCGTGCGCCTTGCCGGCCACTCAGGCGCCTATACAGCCTGGGTGCTGCTCCTCTATGGCCTGTTGCTGCCCATAACCTTCATGCTGATGCGCGGCAGGCTCGTGGTCGATCTTCGATCCCCGGAAACATGGAAGACACTGGCGGGCGGGATTGTCGCCCTTGTCGGCTACGCTGCGGTTGTGGCGGCATTCGCGCTCGGGCCAGCCGGCCCGATCACCGCATTGCGCGAGACAAGCGTGGTTTTTGCGGTCTTGATTGGCTGGCTGTTGCTCGGCGAAAGGCTGACATTGCGGCGCGTCATCGCCTGTGCCGTTGTCGCCGCAGGCGCCATCTGCCTCGGCTATTGATCGAAGGACTGCCGTCGCTCGGGCAGTCGACCTTCCGCAACGTCATTATTCTGAAATCTACTTTGAACATTACAGGGAAAGGAATTTTAAAGCTTGCTCATATAGCTATTGCAACTATTCGCGCCGGAAACGCGAGGAGAACAAGCTGGGGGGCGAGTTCGTTCGCCGAACATGTGACAAGACAACGCGACATCAGATCAAAGTTCCAGCTCCTTGGGCTGCTATGGCCCTTCATCGCCGTTGTCCTGATCCAGACCGTCATTGCCGGTGCCAGCCTCTATACGCTGTCGGCCGTGCGTGCCTACGCCGCCGGCGAAAGCGCATGGTCAAAAGGCCACAAGGACGCGATCTATTATCTGACGCTCTATGCCGATTCCGGCGATGCGGCGTATTTCGAACGGTTTCGAAATGCCATCGCGGTGCCGCTGGCAGACCGCGATGCCCGGCTGGCGATGGAAAAGCCGCTGCTCGACTATGACGCGGCCTATGACGGCTTCATTCGCGGCGGCAACCATCCCAATGACAATCCCGGCCTGATCTGGCTGTTCAAGAACTTCCGCCACGTGCCCTATCTGTCCAACGCGGTCGACCGCTGGATCGACGCCGATCCGAAGATCCTGGAGATCGCCGCGCTTGGCGAGGCCATGCATGACGGCATCTCGACCGACAAGGCCTCCGAGCAACAGCTGGCTGCGTGGAAAGACGACATCCATCGCCTGCACGAGGAAACGGCACCGCTGGCCGAGGCCTTCTCCGTCTCGCTCGGGCGCGGGTCGCGCGACATCACCGTGCTGCTGCTCTGCGTCAATGTGGTGACGGCGGCGGCGCTGATCCTGCTGGCGATGCGGCGCACCGGCAATCTTCTCGAACAGCGCCGGGCCTTCGAAAGCGCCTTGAACGCCGAGCGCGAACGCGCCCAGATCACGCTGGCCTCGATCGGCCAGGCCGTCGTTGCGACCGATGCCGACGGCCGACTCGACTACATGAACGAGGCGGCCGAGACGATGCTGGACTGGCATGGCGCCAGTGCCAAGGGCAAGCCGCTCGACCAGTTGTTCCGGCTGGTCAGCGAGGAGAGCGACGAAGAAGACGATGGCTTCATCGCACGCGTGCTTGCAGGCGAGGCGATCGGCGGCAGCGGCGTACCGCAGCAGCTGATGCGGCCGGACCTTTCGAGCGTCGCAGTGTCGCTGGTGGCGGCACCGCTCTATGTCGACGGCAAGGTGGCGGGCGCTGTCCTGGTGTTCCATGACCGCACCAAGGAACAGGAATTCATGGCGCAGCTGTCGTGGCAGGCGACCCATGACACGCTGACCTCGCTGGCCAACCGCCGCGAATTCGAGGCGCGGCTGAACGCGTCGCTCGCAGCCCTGGCCAAGCGCCCGGCGGTGCACGCGCTGATGTATCTCGACCTCGACCAGTTCAAGATCGTCAACGACACCTGCGGCCATGCGGCCGGCGACGAGCTGTTGCGCAAGGTCTCGGCAGCACTGCACGGCCAGTTGCGCCCAACCGACCTTCTGGCGCGACTGGGCGGCGACGAATTCGGCATCCTGCTGGAGAACTGCCCGGAGGAGCTCGCAGCCGACACCGCCGAGGGCCTGCGCAAGTCCGTCGACGAGCTGAACTTCGTCTGGGCCGGGCGCGCCTTCAAGATCAGCGTCAGCATCGGCGTCGTCGGCATGTCGGACGCCAGCATGACGCTGGAAGAGATTCTGCGCAGCGTCGACGTCGCCTGCTATATGGCCAAGGAACGTGGCCGCAACCGCATCCAGATCCAGCAGATCGGCGACATGGAGGTGGAGCAGCGGCTGAGCGAGATGGCCTGGGTGCAGCGCCTGCGCGAAGCGCTGGAGCAGAACCGTTTCCGCATCTTTGCCCAGGAGATCGTGCCGCTGCATGGTGATGCCGCGGTCGGCGCTCATATCGAACTGCTGGTCCGGCTGGCGGACGCCGAGGGCAAGCTGATCGCACCCGGCGAATTCATTCCGGCGGCCGAGCGCTACGGACTGATGCCGCTGATCGACCGCTGGATGGTGCGCCAGGCCTTCGGCATCCTGGCCAGGCAGAGTGCTGATTCGACGCCGATCACGACCTGCGCCATCAACCTGTCGGGCACGAGCTTCGGCGACGACAGCTTCGCCGACTTCGTGCTGGAGCAGTTCGCCCGCACCGGCATTTCGCCTGATACGATCTGCTTCGAGATCACCGAGACCAGCGCGATCGCCGACCTCGACCGGGCGGCACGCTTCATCACCACGCTGCAGGAGCATGGTTGCCGCTTCTCGCTCGACGATTTCGGCTCCGGAATGTCGTCGTTCAGCTATCTCAAAGCCCTGCCCGTCGACTACCTCAAGATCGACGGCGGCTTCGTCAAGGACATGCTGGTCGACCGCATCGACCGCGCCATGGTCGAGATGATCCAGCATATCGGGGAGGTGACCGGCAAGCGCACCATCGCCGAATTCGTCGAGAACGACGACATCGCCAGGGTGCTGCGCGATATCGGCGTCGACTATGCGCAAGGCTTTGGCATCGCCAGGCCGCGACCATTCGGCGAGCACTATGTCGGCATCAAGAGCCGCAGCTTCGAAGCGAGAATCGATACGCCCGACGTGGCGCTGGCGAGCTGATCCGGCTTGCTTGCCGAACGGGCAAAGCGGCGCGACAATGCCCGCGCATCGTGCCGACATGGGGAAGCTGAAATACCAGGACTGTCGCCGGCATGGCCGTCTTTGCGACCGCTTTTGGACTTACGACGCAGGCGCATGCGTCGATCCCGCTGCTCAATGCCACTTGCCCCGGCGCGATCGAGGTCCACGCCGACGCGGGCGGGCCGGTCTACATCAACGGCAAGGAAGGCACGCTGAAGAAATTCAACAACACCTACTTCGAGATCAAGGGCGTCGGGGTGACGATCTCGCTGAGCATCAACCCTGATGGCTCGCCCAGCGTTTCCTATAGCGGCAAGGGCGGCGCCAACGGCATCTGCACCGTCAAGGCGAGCTGAGGCTCAGATCATTTCCAATGGACGCTTGCGGACCGGTGGCGGGAAAAGGCCGTCGAGCTCAGCCAGGTCGTGTGCCGTCAGTGCGATGTCGCGCGCGGCGGCGTTTTGACTGACATGTTCGAGGCGTGTCGCCTTGGGAATGGCGACGACGCCTGGTTGCGCCATGACCCAGGCGAGCGCAATCTGCGCTGCGGTCGCGTCATGGCGGACAGCGATGCCGGCGAGGCCCTTGTTGCCGGCGAGCGCGCCCTGCTCCACCGGTGAATAGGCCATGACGGGCAAGCCGCGCTCACGGCTCCATGGCAGGAGGTCGAACTCGATGCCACGCCGGGTGAGATTGTAAAGTACCTGGTTGGACTGGGCATTGCCGCCCCTGGACAGTCGGCTCATCTCTTCCATGTCATCGGCATCGAAATTGCTGACGCCCCAGTGGCGAATCTTGCCCGACTGGCGCAGCTCCTCGAAGACGGCGATGGTTTCCGACAGCGGCACGCCGCCGCGCCAGTGCAGCAGGTAGAGGTCGATCCGGTCCGTGTGCATGCGCTTGAGGCTCGCCTCGCAAGCGCGGATGACGCCATTGCGCGAAGCGTTGGACGGCAGCACCTTGGAGACGAGGAACACCTCGTCGCGGCGCCCGGCAATGGCCTCGCCCACCACCTTTTCCGCACCGCCGCTGCCATACATTTCGGCGGTGTCGATCAAGGTGACGCCAAGATCGAGCCCAAGCCGAAGTGCGGCGACCTCGTCGGCGACGCGGCTGCGGTCCTCGCCCATCATCCAGGTGCCCTGTCCGAGGGTCGGCACGGCTTCGCCCGAGGGCAGCGTCGTGGTTGCGGACGGTGAAGTCATGGCGGTCTCCTCGGTGGTTTGTGTCAGCTTACCGCACCGGGGCCCGTTGGCTACAGCGTCGACGATGCGCGTCTTTTCACGCCGCTTTGCAGGATGACGAACGATGCCGCTCAGTTACGGAAACAAAGCCGATACGTCCGTCTTCGGCAAGTGTCTCAGGCACGCTGGATGTCACGGATATGGCCGTCCGCATGCGCTTGTGGGTCGCGGCCAAGGTCACTGTCGATGTGGGAATCCGGGCGTTCGCGGAAGCGCTGGCCGTCGGCGCGACGATGAACCACATCGGCGGCAGCCGCTACGCAATCGGCTTCGGAGATACAGAAACCAAGGAAGCCTATACGCTGTTCAACGCTTGTGCCTCGTACAAGTTCAACAGGAACGGCGCGGCGTTCATGAACATCGAGAACCTGACCAACGTGGCCTACAGCCCGGCTGTGTCAGGTGAAATGGGCGAGAAGACCGGGCGTGGGCGGACCATCACCGTGGGGCTGACGACCCAGTTCTGAGGGCGCTCACCTGTCGGCGAGGAGCGGGTCGTCAGCTGCTCCTCGCCGTACTGTGCTTTTAGCATGGCCGACTTAGACCGGTGCCGTCTCAAGCAGGACGGCCACCAGCATTCCAGCCGCCATCAGGGCGAGCACGATCTTTCTCAGCATTCAAACGTCCTTTTTGATGACGAGGGCCTCAGAGCTTGATCGCCCTGAGCCGCAGCGCGTTGGCAATGACCGACACCGACGACAGGCTCATCGCGGCGGCGGCAATCATCGGCGACAGGAGCACGCCGAGGACCGGATATAGGACGCCCGCGGCCACGGGAACACCCAACACGTTGTAGACGAAGGCAAAGAACAGGTTTTCCTTGATATTTCGGATTGTGCCCCGGGCCAGCTTGCGGGCCCGGACGATGCCGCCGAGGTCGCCCTTGACCAGCGTGATGCCGGCACTTTCCATGGCGACGTCGGCGCCGGTGCCCATGGCGATGCCGACATCGGCGGCAGCAAGGGCAGGTGCGTCGTTGACGCCGTCGCCGGCCATGGCGACGCCCTGTCCCCGGGCACGCAATTCGTCGACCAGCGCCTTCTTGCTTTCCGGCAGCATGTCGGCGCGAACCTCGTCGATGCCGAGCTTTTCGGCGACGGCCCTGGCGGTGCGGGCGTTGTCGCCCGTTGCCATGATGATCCTGAGGCCGAGGTCGTGCAACTCGCGGATGGCGGCGGCAGCCGACGCCTTGATCGGATCAGCGACGGCAACGATGCCGGCCGGCTTGCCGTCGATGGCAACGAACATCGCCGTCTTGCCGTCGCCGCGCAGCGTGTCGGCGCGGGAAGCAAGTTCGGCGAGATCAAGGCCGAGATCGGCCATCATGGCGGCGTTGCCGAGCGCCACCTTGCGGCCGGAGACGGTGCCCGAAACACCCTTGCCGGTGATCGATTCGAAATCCTGCGCATCTGGAACGGTGACGCCGCGCTTGGCCGCACCGTCGACGATGGCCTCGGCGAGCGGATGCTCCGACCCTTTTTCGAGGCCGGCGGCAAGCGACAACAGGTCGTCGCTGGCTGTGCCGTCTACGGCGACCACGTCGGTCAGCTGCGGCCGGCCTTCGGTCAGCGTGCCTGTCTTGTCGACGATCAGCGTGTCGACCTTGGCAAAGCGCTCCAGCGCCTCGGCATCCTTGATCAGCACGCCGGCCTGAGCGCCACGTCCGGTGGCGGTCATGACCGACATCGGCGTCGCAAGGCCAAGCGCGCAGGGACAGGCGATGATCAGCACCGACACCGCCGAGACGGTGGCGAAGATCATGCTCGGTTCGGGGCCGAAGATTGCCCAGACGACGAAGGCAACGATGGCAATGAGCACCACCGCCGGCACGAAGTAGAACGAGACCCGGTCGGCGAGGCCCTGGATGGGCGCGCGGCTGCGCTGTGCCTTGGCAACCATGTCGACGATCTGCGACAGCACCGTGTCGGCACCGACCTTGTCGGCACGCATGATCAGCGACCCGTTCTTGTTGAGCGTACCGCCGGTGACACGTTCGCCCTCGACCTTTTCGACCGGCACCGGTTCGCCCGTGATCATCGATTCGTCGACCGAGGAGCGGCCCTCGAGCACGATGCCGTCGACAGGAACGGCGTCGCCAGGGCGGATGCGCAGGCGGTCACCGCTGACCACGTCTTCCAGCGGCACCTCGGCTTCAGAACCGTCGTCAGTTATGCGGCGCGCCGTCTTGGGCGCAAGGTCGAGAAGGGCGCGTATGGCCGAGCCGGTGCGCTCGCGCGCCCTGAGCTCCAGCACCTGGCCGAGGAAGACCAATGCGACGATGACGCTGGCCGCCTCGAAATAGACCGGAACCGAGCCGCCATGGCCGCGGAACTGGTGCGGGAACAGGTCGGGGAACAGAGTGGCGACGACCGAAAAGAGATAGGCCGCGCCGACGCCGACGGAGATCAGTGTCCACATGTTGGGGCTTCGGTTGCGGAACGAATCCAGGCCGCGATGGAAGAAGGGCAGTGCTGCCCAGAGCACGACTGGCGTTGCCAGGAAAAGCTCGAGCAATGTGGCGAGCGGCTCGCCGATCCAGTCGCGCACCGGCAAGCCGACCATCGGCCCCATCGCGATGACCAGGAGCGGAACGGAGAATGCCGCGCTGACCCAGAAGCGCCGGGTGAAATCGACGAGCTCGGGATTGGGACCGTCGTCGGCGGACGGCATCATCGGCTCCAGCGCCATGCCGCAGATCGGGCAGGAGCCGGGCTTGTCCCTGACGATCTCCGGATGCATCGGGCAGGTATATTGCGAGCCCTTGGGCGCGGGTGCCGCGGCCGGCCTGCCGGAGAGATATTTTGCCGGCTCGGCGGTGAACTTTCCCTCGCAGGACGACGAGCAGAAATAGTAGCCGGCATCTTCATGCTTGAGAAAGTGTTTGGCGGTGTCGCGGGCGACCTCCATGCCGCAGACCGGGTCATTGGCGCTCACATATGTGTCGGGCGCCGCCTGGAACTTGTCACGACACGAAGCACTGCAGAAATGAAACAGGCGGCCTTGATGTTCGAGCGACGGTTTGCCGGCTGCAGGGTCGACGGTCATGCCGCAGACGGGGTCGCGAACCACCTTTTCGGCGGCGAGTTCGCGACCGTGATGGGCATGACCGGCATGATCTTCGGTGTGTTTCATCTGAAAAAATCCAGTATATGCAGCGGTACGAGCCAGCAAGGTAGACGTTCCACCTGCTGGAAGGTCAAGGCTTCCACGGGATGGAATGCCGTCCGGCTGCGCTATGCCGGGACGGCTTACGTGAGTAGATGCAGCATGACTGAAGCAGCCGTAACCAGCACGACGTCCCTGCCCGGCCAGGTCGTGGTGAATGTCCATTGCTGCCACTTCTGGCAGGACATGCCGCCGCGCCGCGCCGTCGAAACGTATGTCGCGCCTTGGGCGCGGGCATGCGGCATCGCCATCGAATATTGCGACGAGCTTGATAAGGCCGACCTCGTGTTGATCGGGCCTTTCGCGCCCAAGAACCAGAATGTCGCCGGCACCCGCATGCCCGACGTAGCGGCCGGCGACTATGAGCGCGTCTTCCTGACGGGGGAGAACGCGACACCGCTGATGGACCATTGCGAATGGGCGCTGGCCTTCGACTACGAGGCCGATATCGGCAACGAGCGCTACATGCGCTACCCGCTTTATGTCTGGAGCAGCGGCGGCGATTCGATCCTGCACTGGCTGGCGGGACTGCCGTCCGAAACGCCTGAACAGCGCGCGGCCCGGCCGCACTTCTGCGCCTTCATCTACGGCAACAAGCGCGCCAAGCTCCGCCGCTGGCTGTTCCGGGGGCTGTCCCTCTACCGCAGGGTCGACGCGCCCGGGCGGGTGCAGCGCAATTGTGCCCCAATCGGCAACTCCCGCGACGACAAGCTGGCGTTCCTCAGGAAGAGGCGCTTCACCATCGCCTTCGAAAACAGCAGCGCGGCGGGCTACACCACCGAGAAGCTCGTCGATGCGATGCTCGCCGGCAGCGTGCCGATCTACTGGGGCAACCCGCGGGTCGCCGAAGACTTCGACGAGCGCTGCTTCATCAACTGGCATGCCCATGAGAAGCGCATCTGCGACAGACTTGCATTCGGCTGGCAGCCGCTGGCGCGGTCACATTTCATGCGCAAGTTGGCGACGCCGCTGACGCTGATTTCGGTGGCGCGGCGCACGGTCGCGGCCGACCGTAACCCGGCCCTCTTCGAGGCGTTCTTCGCGCAAAGCCCGCTGACGGAGAACTCGCGAAAATTCCTTAACGAGACGGCGATCGCCGGGCGCTGGGAAAAGATCCTGCAGGCGGCACAAGCGCGGGCCATGGCCAAGCAAGGCATTGCTGCCGGTTGAGCGGCGCCCCGATCTCGGCCATACCCATGGCAGACAATTCGCGCTATAGACGCCGCCACAAGGGCGAGGCCAGCCGAGGCAGATGAACAAAGTTCCGCTCAAACTCGAAGAGCTGATCGACGCGGACGCACTGCGCCGCGAACTGACGGCGCAGACCCGCGATGGCGACGGCACCGACCCCGCGGTGCGGGCCAAGGCGCTGCAGCTGTTCAAGGAACACATCGCCGCCGGCAAGAAGATCGCCGAGAACATGCTGATGGACGATGGCGGCGGCACCTGCTGTGCCGTGCGGATCTCGCACCTGATGGACGAGATCATCCGCGTCCTCTACGACTTCGCCGTCACCCACGTCTACCGCGCCAAGAACCCCTCCTCGGCGGAGCGCATGGCGGTGGTGGCCGTCGGCGGCTACGGCCGCGGCACGCTGGCGCCGGGCTCCGACATCGACCTGTTGTTCCTGCTGCCCTACAAGCAGACGCCATGGGGCGAGCAGATCGTCGAGTACATGCTCTACATGCTGTGGGACATGGGGCTGAAGGTCGGCCACGCCACCCGCAACATCGACGAGTGCATCCGCTTGTCGCGCAGCGACATCACCATCCGCACGGCGATTCTGGAGGCGCGCTTCATCTGGGGCGAGCAGAAGCTCTGCGACGAGCTGATCGACCGCTTCGACAAGGAGCTGGTGAAGGGCACGGGCCCCGAATACGTGCAGGCGAAACTCGCCGAGCGCGATGCCCGCCACGCCAAGGCAGGCGAAAGCCGCTATCTTGTCGAGCCCAACATCAAGGACGGCAAGGGCGGGCTGCGCGACCTGCACACGCTGTTCTGGATCGCCAAATATTACTACCGCGTGCGCACCGGCGCCGAGCTGATCAACAAGGGCGTGTTCACCGAAGGCGAATACGGCCAGTTCGTCGAGGCCGAGGATTTTCTCTGGGCGGTGCGCTGCCACATGCATTTTCTGACCGGCAAGCCGGAGGAGAGGCTGCATTTCGACATCCAGCGCGAAATCGCGCAGCGGCTCGGCTACACCACCCAGCCGGGGCTATCGGCGGTCGAGCGCTTCATGAAGGACTACTTCCTGGTGGCCAAGGAAGTCGGCGACCTGACCCGCATCTTCTGTGCGGCGCTGGAAGAGGAGCAGGCCAAGGACGCACCGGGCTTCCACGGGCTGCTGCAGGGCTTCTCCAGGCGGCGGCGAAAGCTTGCCGGCACCAGCGACTTCATCATCGACAACCAGCGCATCAACGTCGCCGACGACAAGGTGTATTCGCGCGACCCGGTCAATATGCTGCGCTTCTTCTGGTTCGCCGATCGGCACGGGCTGGAATTGCACCCCAATGCGCTCAAGCTTCTGACCCGCTCGCTCGGGCTGGTCGACAAGGGCCTGCGGCGCAACGAGGAGGCCAATCGCTATTTTCTTGAAATCCTGACCTCGGACCGCAGCCCCGAGCTCAACATGCGGCGCATGAACGAGGCCGGACTGCTCGGCCGACTGATCCCCGATTTCGGCAAGATCGTCGCGATGATGCAGTTCTCGATGTATCACCACTATACCGTCGATGAGCATCTGCTGCGCTGCATCGGCGTGCTCTCCGAGATCGAGCATGGCGACGGCGCCAAGATCCATCCACTCAGCCATTCGCTGATCGGCGGCCTGAAGAAGCAGCGCGAAGTGCTCTATGTCGCGGTGCTGCTGCACGATATCGCCAAGGGCCGGCCGGAGGACCATTCGGAGGCCGGCGGCAAGATCGCCCGCCGCATCTGCCCGCATATGGGGCTGTCGCCGACCGATACCGAAACCGTCGCCTGGCTGGTCGAGAACCACCTTGTGATGTCGATGACGGCGCAGACGCGCGACCTCAACGACCGCAAGACCATCGACGATTTCGCCGACGTGGTGCAGTCGGTCGAGCGACTGAAGCTTTTGCTGATCCTGACCGTCTGCGATATCCGCGGCGTCGGGCCCGGAGTGTGGAACGGCTGGAAGGGCCAGCTTCTGCGCACGTTGTATTACGAAACCGAGTTGCTGCTGACCGGCGGTTTTTCGGAGCTGTCGCGAGCGGAACGCACGGCGGCGGCACGCGAGATTTTGGCCGAGGCGCTGGCCGACTGGCCCGAGGCGGCGCGGCGGAAATATGTCAAGCTGCACTATGACAACTACCTGCTGACCGTCGACCTGGAAGACCAGAAGCGCCACGCCGAGTTCATCCGCGGCGCCGACGCGGCCGGCAAGCAACTGTCGACGATGGTGCGGACCCACGAATTCGAGGCGGTCACCGAGATCACCATCCTGGCGCAGGACCATCCGCGCCTGCTGTCGGTGATTGCAGGCGCCTGTGCGGCGGCCGGAGGCAACATCGTCGACGCACAGATCTTCACCACCGCCGACGGCCGGGCGCTCGACATCATCCTGATCTCGCGCGAATTCGACCGCGACGAGGACGAGCGGCGACGCGCCGAGCGTGTCGGCCAGCTGATCGAGGACGTGCTGTCTGGCCGGGCCTGGCTGCCGGAGATGATCGCCAAGCGGGCCAAGCCGAAGCGCGGCCAGAAGACCTTCCGCATCCAGCCGCGCGCCGAAATCCGCAATGCACTATCGAACCGTTTTTCGGTGATCGAGGTCGAGGGCCTCGACCGCCCAGGCTTCCTGTCGGAGATCACCGGCGCGCTGTCCGACCTGTCGCTCGACATCGCTTCGGCGCACATCACGACTTTCGGCGAGAAGGTGATCGACACATTCTACGTCACCGACCTGACCGGCCAGAAGATCGACAACCCGACACGGCTCGAAAACATCCGCAGCCGGCTGATCGCGACCCTTGAGGGCGCAACCGCCGAGCGGACCAAGGCCAGGGCTGCGGCCGCCGAATGACGCCAGCCATGATCCCGCCCACATCCGCAAGGCATCGTCGCGCGCCATGTCATTGATCAAGAAATTTGCGACCGTTGCCTCGGGCACGCTGATGAGCCGGGTGCTGGGCTTTGCGCGCGAGATGCTGATGGCGGCAGCGCTAGGTACCGGGCCGGTGGCCGACGCCTTCTATGCGGCGTTCCAGTTTCCCAACACCTTCCGCCGGCTGTTTGCCGAAGGCGCATTCAACGCGGCCTTCGTGCCGTTGTTCGCCAAGGAGATCGAGGCCAATGGCGTCGAGGGTGCCAAGCGCTTTTCGGAGGAAGTGTTCGGCGTGCTGTTTTCGGCACTTCTGGTACTGACGATCGCCATGGAACTGGCGATGCCGCTGATCGTGCGCTTCGTCGTGGCACCGGGTTTCGCCGACAATCACGAGAAATACGACCTGACGGTGGCGCTAGCCACCATCATGTTCCCCTATCTGATCTGCATGTCGCTGGCAGCGATGATGAGCGGCATGCTGAATTCGCTGCGCCGCTATTTCGCCGCGGCGATCGCCCCGGTGTTCCTCAACATCATCCTCGTCGGCGTGCTGGGCAATGCCTGGTATCGCGGCCATGACGGACTGACGGTCGGCTATGCGCTCGCCTGGGGCGTGCTGGCGGCAGGTCTCGTGCAGTTGATCATCGTCTGGATTGCGGTGCGCCATGCCGGCATATCGATCGGCTTCCGCCGACCGAAGCTGACGCCCAACGTCAAGCGGCTGCTGTGGCTGGCGTTGCCCGCCGCGATCACCGGCGGCATCACCCAGATCAACACCTTGATCGGCACGGCCATCGCCTCTGGCCAAGACAGTGCCGTGTCGTCGCTGAACCTTGCCGACCGGGTCTACCAGTTGCCGCTCGGCGTCGTCGGCGTTGCTGTCGCCATCGTGCTCTTGCCGGAGCTGTCGCGGGCGCTGAAGTCGGGCAACAAGGTCGAGGCGGCCAACCTGCAGAACCGTTCGGTCGAGTTCACGCTGTTCCTGACACTGCCGGCAGCCGCAGCCCTGATGGTCATCTCAGAGCCGATCGTGCGCGTGCTCTACGAGCGCGGCGCCTTCGCTGCCTCAAACAGCACGCCGGTCGTGGCATCGATCCTCGCCATCTTCGGCCTCGGCCTGCCGGCCTTCGTGCTGATCAAGGCGTTCACCCCAGGCTTCTTCGCCCGCGAGGACACCCGCACGCCGATGTATTTCGCTGCCATTTCGGTCGCCGTGAATATCTCGGTCGCGCTGACGCTGTTTCCGTCCTGGGGCGCCCCCGGCATTGCCGCGGCATCCGCCGTCGCCGGCTGGGTCAATGCGGCGATGCTGCTCGGCACGCTTGTCTGGCGTGGCCAGTGGGACCGCGACGCAGCGCTGATGAAGCGGATTCCGCGTCTTGTCGTCGCCTCCGCCGTCATGGCCGGCGGACTGTGGTTCGCCACAGGCCAGGCCGATCAATGGCTTGGGTCGGCGGCTCCGGTCTACACCCAGGCAGTGGCGCTCGCCGTGCTGGTGACGGGCGCGATGATCGTCTATTTCGGGGTTGTCTTCGGCATCGGCGGCGCGGATGCCGGCATGATCCGGCGCAACATCAGGCGCAATCGCGCCACCGCCAGCCCCACCGCGGTCGAACCCGACTGACGATTTGCCGTGCCGTCTTGGCCGATTTCTTAAGCTTTCGCGGGCGATACGTTCTGTGGATGCAATATTGACATGTGAACGACTTCGGCCGTGCATAGTGTGCAGTGACATGGGGCTTGGGCCCGATGCAACAAGGCATGAGGCTTCACTATATCGACTGGCTGCGGGTCTCAGCCTTTGCCATCCTGATCCTGTATCATTCTTCCGTCGCCTTCTTCCCCGATCTTTCCTGGCTGGTCAGCAGCCCGGAGCGTAGTCCCGAGCTGTCTCTGGTGATGATGTTTCCGCGTGTCTGGCGGCTGCCCCTGCTGTTCTTCGTCTCCGGCATGGGCACCTGATGCAGGTTTGTCGGCCTGCCGGGCAGGAAGAAGGCGCAACCGGCACCAGCAACGAGGCGCAGTGTCGTGACGCAGACACCTGACCTCGACCCATGGCGGATGCTTGAAGCGCGAGCGACGGAAAAGAGGCCTACAGCCGGGGCCGGGAACTGGCCAAAGGTCTCGGTGCTTTCGGTACCGGATCTCGCATCTCCACAGCGGCTGTCCAATTCAGCATTGCCTTCTGCGGCGACCGGACGGATACAGGCGCTGGCAGCCGCCAAGCGCGGCAGGGGATGACAAGGCCTGCGCCAGGCGCAGGGGGGAGTATTCGATGATGAGACTGCCGCTTGGATGTGTTGTTCGCGACCTGACGACCCACAATGACGATCGCGGGAACCTGACCGAAATCTTCCGTCAGGAATGGGACGCCGGCATCGAGCCCGTGCAGTGGAACTTCGTGCGCAGCCAAGCCAACGTGCTGCGCGGCGTGCATGTTCACGTGGTCCACTCCGACTATCTGGTCTGCCTCGAAGGCACGCTGGTGCTCGCGCTTTCGGACATACGGCCTGAATCGCCGACGCATGGCATGGCAACGACGGTGACGCTCAAGGGGTCGCAGATGCAGGCAGCGCTGATTCCGCCCGGCGTCGCCCATGGCTTCTATTTTCCGGAGGTTTCCAGCCTTTGCTATTCGGTGTCGCATTACTGGAACACGGTGGACGAGATCGGCTGCCGCTGGGACGATCCGGCGCTCGATCTAGACTGGCAGGTTCGCGATCCCGCGCTTTCGCCGCGCGACACGACGCCGGGCAGCGCCGCCGAAATGACGCGTCAGTACCTCACCGTGCGTGAGCAAATGAGGGCTGACCGTGATTGATACGCCGCATGTCGGGCTGATCGGCTGCGGCGGCTGGGGCAAGCTGATCCTGCGCGACCTGAAGGCGCTAGGTACTCGGGTGACATGCGTGGCACCAAGCGAGAAGTCACGTGCCAACGCCGTGGCCAACGGCGCCGACCTCATCGTCTCAACGCTGGATGAATTGCCGCAGGTCGAAGGTGCCGTCGTCGCCACCCCGAGCGACAGCCATGGCGACGTGTTGCTTAGCCTTCTGCCGCGGAACATTCCGCTGTTCGTCGAAAAGCCGCTGACATCCGACCGTGTGACCGCCCAGTTGCTCGCCCGGACGGCACCGGACCGCATCTTCGTCATGGACAAGTGGCGCTACCACGCCGGCATCGAACGCATCGCCCAATATGCAAGAAGCGGTGAGATCGGCGACGTTCTGGGACTCAGGCTGTACCGGCTCGGCTGGTCAATGACCCACAACGAGGTCGACCCGATCTGGAACCTGCTGCCACACGATCTGTCGATCTGCCTGCATGTTCTAGGAGACGTGCCGCCGGTGACAACGGCGTTCGCCGACGGGCTTGGGCCGGCGTCCAGTGGCCTCGTCGCCATGCTCGAGCGCGACGGCGGACCGCGCGTGGTGATCGAAACCTCGGCGCATCACCCAGTCAACCGGCGGTCGGTGATCCTGGCATGCACCGACGGCACGGTCACGCTGAACGGCAGCCTCGACGAACATCTGATCTTGCGCCAGGGAAGCCCGGACAATCTGAACGCGCCGGAGATCAAGGTGCCCTTTCGAAACTATATGCCGCTCGAGGCGGAACTCGCAGCCTTCCTGCGCCATCTCAGCGGCGGGCCAGCGCCGATGAGCTCGGTCACCGAAGGCGCCCTGATCGTCGAGCGCGTCTGTGACATCAGGCGCATGGCGGGGCTACCCGAGTGAGCAGGAAGCCTTTCGCCACCGTGCTGATGCCGACGCACAACCATGCGCATCTGATCGGCTATTCGATACGCAGCATCCAGGATCAGAACTTCTCCGATTTCGAGCTGTTCGTGGTCGGCGACGGCGCTTCGGCAGAGACACGCGACGTCGTCAAGGCGCTGGCCCGGAACGACCCGCGCATCCGCTATTTCGATTTTCCCAAAGGCCAGCGTCACGGCGAGGCTCACAGGCACGCCGCCCTGCAGGAAGCGCGCGGTGAGATCGTCGCCTATTGCGGCGATGACGACCTCTGGCTGCGCGGACATCTGGCCAGCATGGCCAAACTGCTGAAGCAGTACGACTTCGGCCATATGGTGCAGATCAACGTACATAGCAGAAACGAGTTCGTGGTCTATGGCGGCAGTTTCGCCGAGCCCGGCTGTTGGCAAAAGGTGCGGGATGGCCAGAAGGCCTTCTTCGGCCTGACCGTCGGCGGCCACCGCATGAGCGCCTACCGCGCCCTTCCGGTAGGCTGGAGCCCGGCACCGCCGGAGAGCTATACTGACCAGTTCATGTGGCGGAAATTCTTGCGCCAGCCGGGCTTGCGCTTTGGATCGGGGCTGGAAGCCACTTCGATCCATATCGCTTCGCCGGCACGCACCGACTGGAAGCCCGAGGAACGCGTCACCGAGCTCAAGGAGCTATTCGAACGGCGCGACAGCGCCGAACTGCGGGCCGCGCTCGAACAGGCGATCCGCACGGCCCATGATGGATGGACATCGCCCAACGATCCAATGCTGGCGCGCCTCGCCGGTCGGGCCAAGCTGCTCGGCCTGCATATTGAAAACCTGATTCGAAGCTGGCGCCGACCCTCTTGATAGCAAAGGCGCCATCGTTCATAAGCGCCACTCGAATTTCGCCGCGCGCGAAACGGCCCTCCACAAGCCACGGGATCCATCATGACCGCCTTCAAACCGCTCATCTTCTCCGGCGTCCAGCCGACCGGCAATCTCCATCTCGGCAACTATCTCGGCGCCATCCGAAAGTTCGTCGCCCTGCAGGACACCAACGAGTGCATCTACTGCGTCGTCGACCTGCACTCGCTGACCGCTCAGCTCGTCCATGACGACCTGCAGAGCCAGACGCGCTCGATCACCGCCGCATTCCTGGCTTCGGGCATCGATCCGAAGAAGCACATCGTCTTCAACCAGGCGCGCGTTTTGCAGCATGCCGAGCTTGCATGGATCTTCAATTGCGTGGCGCGCATCGGTTGGATGAACCGGATGACGCAGTTCAAGGACAAAGCCGGCAAGGACCGCGAGAACGCCTCGCTGGGCCTGCTCGCCTATCCGAGTCTGATGGCTGCCGACATCCTGCTTTATCGCGCCACCCACGTGCCGGTCGGCGAAGACCAGAAGCAGCATCTTGAGCTGACCCGCGACATCGCCCAGAAGTTCAACAACGACTTCTCGGCGCGCATCGCCGATCTCGGCATCGGCGTCGAGATGCAGGTGGGCGAAGAGACGGTCAATGGCTACTTCCCGATAACCGAACCGATCATCGGGGGGCCTGCGGCGCGCATCATGTCGCTGCGCGACGGTTCGAAGAAGATGTCGAAGTCGGACCCGTCAGACCTGTCGCGCATCAACCTGACCGACGATGCCGACACGATCTCGAAGAAGATCCGCAAGGCCAAGACAGATCCGGCGCCGCTGCCGAGCGAGCTCGACGAATTGAAGGAACGCCCCGAAGCGGAAAACCTGGTCGGCATCTATGCCGGCCTGGCCGACACGACCAAGGAAGAGGTGCTGCGCCAGTTTGCCGGCCAGCAATTCTCGGTGTTCAAGCCGGCCCTTGCCGACCTCGCTGTCGACAAGCTGGCGCCGATCGCCGGCGAGATGCGCCGCCTGATGGCCGACCCCGGCCACATCGACGCCGTGTTGCGCGACGGTGGTGACCGCGCCCGCGCCATCGCCGAAACGACGATGAAGGACGTACGCAACATCATCGGCCTGCTCGGCGACTGACAGCAACCTCGGCGCTGGCTGCTTGCGGGCGGCCGGCGCCGGTGGCAGATTGGAGCCTGTTCCATCCGAAGAGTTCGGAATGGGGCTCTCTTGTTGGAGCATGATCTTGTCCGAAAACCGGGTTCCACTTTTCGGGATCATGCTCTGGAACATTGCGCAACACGGGTAGCACATGGTCTCCAAACGCCTCAGCAAGGAAGCCGGCCACCGGCGCAAGTTCCTGGCGATCATCGACGACACGCCAGAATGCGAGCGCGCGGTCGCCTACGCCTCCAAGCGCGCCAGGAGCACCAGCGGCGTGCTGGTGCTGCTCTATGTCATCGAACCAGACGACTTCCAGCATTGGCTGGGCGTCGAAAAGATCATGCGGGAAGAAGCCACCGCTACGGCCAACGCGGCGCTTGACGGCCATGCCGCCAAGGTGCGCGAGAATCTCGGCATCGAGCCGGAGCTCGTCGTACGCGAAGGCCGGCCGGCCGAAGAGATCCACAAGCTGATTGAAGACGACCAGGATATCGCTATCCTGGTCCTGGCGGCAGGCGCCGGCAAGGAAGGCCCCGGCCCGCTCGTCGCCTCGATCGCCGGCAAGGGTGCCGCTTTCCCGATCCCGGTGACGGTAGTGCCACAGAACCTGTCAGACGAGGACATCGACAGCCTGGCCTGAACCTCTGGCCTTGATAAACCCCTGGCCTAATAGACTGGGCGCAACATATTGGCGCGGTGGCGCGCCAGCGGCTTGAATGTCGGCCGTGCAAAGCCTAATTAGAACTATTCCAAACTGAGACATCCCGCGCGCGCGGGCACGGAGACACGTCCATGTTCATCCAGACCGAAGCGACCCCCAATCCGGCGACGCTGAAGTTCCTGCCGGGCAAGGAAGTCCTACTCGAAGGCACGGCCGATTTCCGCGACGCCGACAGCGCGCGTGCGGCTTCGCCGCTTGCGGGCCGGCTGTTCGACATTCCTGGTGTCACAGGCGTGTTCTTTGGCTACGACTTCATCACCGTGAGCAAGGACGGCCCCGACTGGCAGCACCTGAAGCCGGCGATCCTCGGCTCGATCATGGAGCATTTCATGTCGGGCGTGCCTGTTATGGCCGGCCAGGCCGCCGGTGGCGGCGGTCATCATGACGACGAGAACGAATTCTTCGACAAGGCCGACGCCGAGATCGTCGTGACGATCAAGGAGCTGCTCGACACGCGCGTGCGCCCGGCGGTTGCCCAGGACGGCGGCGATATCACCTTCCGCGGCTACGAGAACGGCACCGTCTTCCTGCACATGAAGGGCGCCTGCGCCGGCTGCCCGTCGTCGACGGCGACGTTGAAGCACGGCATCCAGAACCTGCTTCGCCACTTCGTGCCCGAGGTGCAGCAGGTCGAACAGGTTTCCTGAGCCAAGAAGCCTTGTATCAGACAACAAAAAACCGGGCCAAAGTGCCCGGTTTTTCGTTTGCGTCGTCCGTGTTGCCTGGACGGCTCGCTGTTATTTCACGATGACCTTGGCGCCGACTTCGACGCGATTGTAGAGGTCGATAATGTCCTGGTTCATCAGGCGGATGCAGCCCGAGGACATGGCCTTGCCGATGGAGCTCCATTCCGGCGTGCCATGCAGGCGGTAACCGGAATCGCCACCCTTGTTGAAGAGATAGAGGGCGCGGGCGCCGAGCGCGTTCTTGGGGCCGCCGGGCATGCCGCCCGACCACTTGGCGAGCTCGGGCTGGCGCTTGATCATTGCGGGGGGCGGCGTCCACACCGGCCATTCGCGCTTGACCGCGATCCGGGCCGTGCCCTGCCACTCGAAACCTTCGCGGCCGACGCCGATGCCGTAACGCACGGCCTTGCCTTCGGGCTGGACGAGGTAGAGGAACTTCTGCGCGGTATCGACAACGATGGTGCCGGGCTGCTCGTCGGTCTCGTAGCGCACGATCTGGCGATGGAACTGGCGCGGGACCTTGCTGATCGGAATCGTCGGCAGCTGGTAGCCGGCATCGACGCGACCGCCATAGTCGTTGGAGAACATGCGCGACACGCCGTCGGTCGAACAGCCCGCCAGAGCGGTGGTCAGCGCCAGGGCGGCGACAATGGCAAGAGACTTCAATTGCATCTAGGGGTTCCCAAGCAAGAGCGCATCCGGACCGATTCGGCCTCATTTTGGCCACCATTCTTACCGGGCAGGCGTTTTGCTTGCCAAGCCTCGCGTGCCGGTTAAGCCGCCCCCGGGTTAACGTAAGGGACGGGTTATGGCATTTCGGCAACACGCATCGCGGGAAAATCCAACAGATTCAACGACAGGCCGCAATGATGCAACCTGTAGCTATTTGCGGACGCGTGGCGGGAGCGTGGCTGGAATAATCCAGCTGACGGGTTCAAAACGTGAACAAATGATGCGATGATTGGTCCATGCCGATCATTTCACCTCTTGCTTCCAACCCTCTCATCGATGGTCGCCAGTCCGAGCGGGCCATGCTGGTGCGCCGCGGCGTGCAGCGTCTGCTGATGCAGATGGGCGCCCATGTGCTGCCCGAACTGTCGCTGGCGACGGGCCGCCGCGCCGACCTCGTGGCGCTGACGCGCCAGGGCGACATCTGGATCATCGAGATCAAGTCGTCGATCGAGGACTTCCGCGTCGACCGCAAATGGCCCGACTACCGGCTGCATTCCGACCGCTTCTTCTTCGCCACCCATCCCGAGGTGCCGGCCGGGATCTTTCCCGATGAATGCGGCTTCATCCTGTCGGACGGCTATGGCGCGGAGATCATGCGCGACGCGCCCGAGCACAGGATGGTGGCAGCGACACGCAAGGCGCTGATGCTGCGCATCGCCCGCGCCGGCGCTGCCCGCCTGCTGGCGGCGGAACTGGCCGGCGTTTCGGTGCCGGCGCTGGAGGGGGAAAGCGAGTGATAGGTGAGTAGGGAGATCGGTTTCGGGCCTTACTATTCCTTACTCCCTTACTCCCTTACTCCCCTATTCCCTTGTCTGCTTACCGCGGCGCCCGCTTGGCGAGGATGCGCTGGAGCGTGCGGCGGTGCATGTTGAGACGGCGCGCGGTTTCGGAGACGTTGCGCTCGCACATCTCGTAGACGCGCTGGATGTGCTCCCAGCGGACGCGATCGGCCGACATCGGATTTTCCGGGGGTGCCGCGCGCTCTCCGGAAGAATTGGTCAGCGCGGCATAAACGTCGTCGGCATCGGCCGGCTTGGACAAATAGTCGATGGCGCCCAGCTTCACGGCGGTGACGGCAGTGGCGATGTTGCCATAACCGGTCAGGATGACGGTGCGGGTGTCCTCGCGGCGCTCTCGGATGGCCGACACAACATCGAGACCGTTGCCATCGCCCAGCCGCATGTCGACAACGGCGTAAGCCGGCGGATTCGAGCGCACCTTGGCGACCGCTTCCTCGACGCTTTCGGCGGTATCGACGGCAAAGCCGCGGCTTTCCATGGCGCGGGCCAGACGGGTCAGGAAGGGCTTGTCGTCATCGACGAGCAGCAGTGAGTGGTCTTCGCCCGGCAACCCGGATGCAATGTCCTGGGTGGTCATCGCCTTTGATCCTTTTTGTCGTTGATCCCAGTCGTTCTTATCGTTTTTCCATGCAGATATAGGTGCAAAGCGCCGATGTCCAATGGCGGGACCCTTCCTGCGACGATCGCAACCGTTTTGCCGCAAGGGCTCCAGCGCTCTGGAGCACCCGTCGCGGCCTCCGTTCAGGCGGTGTCGAACATCGTCGTGCCGGCCGGCAGCCGGCTCAGGAAGGCGGCGCGTGGCCAGGAGATTTCGACCACTGCGCCCTCGCCAGGGCCGCTCGAATTGGTGAAGCTGATCTCCGCACCCGATCGCTCGAGCAACGTCTTGGCAATGAACAGGCCGAGCCCCAGGCCGCCGCCGGGTTCGGCACCCTGGCGGGTCGACATGTAGGGTTCGCCGATGCGGTCGATGATCTCCGGCGGGAAGCCGGGACCGTCATCCATGATAACGAAGCTGACGTCCTCGTCGTCCCAGCTCCAGCGGATGGTGACGCGGCTGCGGGCGAAATCGACGGCGTTCTCGACCAGATTGCCGAGGCCGTAGATGACGCCCGGATTGCGGTGGCCGACCGGCTCGGGACCGATGCGATCACCGGGGTCGAGCTTGATCGAAATGCCGAAATCGCGATGCGGGGCAATGACCTCCTCGACCAGCGAGGTCAAAGGCAGCCGGGCAAGATGCTCCTCGCCCTCCGACGACAGGCTGGTGAGGCGTTTCAGGATTTCGCGGCAGCGCTCGCTCTGGCTGCGCAGCAGCGTGACGTCCTCGCCGAATTTCGGATCGTTGCCGAGGGCACGCTCCATCTCCTTGGCGACGAGCGTGATCGTGGCAAGCGGCGTGCCGAGCTCATGGGCGGCGGCGGCGGCGAGGCCGTCGAGCGCCGACAGATGCTGCTCGCGCTGCAGCACCAGCTCGGTGGCGGCAAGGGCATTGGCGAGCAGTCGCGCCTCGTCGGCGACGCGGAAGGCATACATGGCGGTGAAGGCGATCGAGCAGACGACGGCGATCCAGATGCCGGCTGTGTAGATGAAGGGCATGGCCAGCACGATGCCGTCATACCAGGGCAGCGGCAGGTGGAAGAAGGCGAGCAGGCTGACCATAACGATGACCACGACCGCCAGCATGGCGGTCAACCGCAGCGGCAGCGACGTCGCCGAAATGACGACCGGCACCGTCATCAACAGCGAGAAGGGATTGGTCAGTCCGCCGGTCATGAACAGCAGCCCGGCCAGTTGCAGGCTGTCGAAGGTGAGGATGCCGAAAGCGGCGAAGGGGTTGAGCCGGTGCGCCGCCGGATAGCGGAAGGCGAGGAACAGGTTGAGCCAGGCGGAGCTGGCGATGAGCGCGAAACACAGGCTGACCGGCAGCGGAAATTCGAGCCAGTAGGCGACGACGACGACGGTAAAGCTCTGGCCGACGATGGCGAGCCAACGCAGGCGGATCAGCGTGTTGAGCCGGAGCCGGTGGCTCTGCTGGAGGTCGGGGGCGCGCATCAGTGAGTTCATGCCAGCTATATGCGCTGCAAGGCGCGCCCGCGCCAAGCCCTGGCTTGTCGTTTGAGCATGATCATGTCCGAAAACCGGTATCCACTTTTCGGGATCATGCTTCAGTTGCTTGAGCCTGATCCCGGCCAAAAACCGGCATCCGCTTTTCGCTACGCCGACCTTCGGTTCGGGATCATGTTTCAGGTACCGCGCGGCTTGGCGCGGGCGGTCGCCTGCGCCTCCAGCGGGTTGTCGGGCCAGACATGCCGGGGGTAGCGGCCGCGCATGTCGGAGCGCACATCGGCCCAGGAGCCGCGCCAGAACCCGGGCAGGTCGCGCGTCGTCTGGATCGGCCGGTGCGCCGGCGACAAGAGCTCGAGCGTCAGCGGCACCGTGCCGCCGGCGATCGAGGGATGCTTGTCCATGCCGAACAGTTCCTGCACCCGCACCGCAAGGACCGGCCATTCGCCGTCATAGCGGATCGGCACGTGGCTGCCCGAGGGCGCACTGAAATGGGTCGGCGCGAGCGAGCCGATCTTGCGCTGCAGGTCATGGGGGACGAGCGACAGAAGGGCATCGTGAAGCACGCCGGTGCCGACGCGGGCAAAGGACGCTTCGCCGCGCAGGAAGGGCAGCAGCCAATCCTCAAGGCTGTCGAGCAGTGCCCCGTCGGACATGTCGGGCCAGGGATCGCCCAGGCCGCGATGCAGCCAGGTGAGGCGCTGGCGCAGCGTCTCGGCCTCCTTGCCCCAGTCGAGCAGGCCAAGGCCGTGAGCGCGCAAGGCCTGAAGGATGGCGCGGTCGGCTTCTTCGCCCTTGGGCGCCGGCAGCATGCGTTCGGACAGGGTGACTGAGCCGATGCGGACGGTTTCACGAACACGGACGGAACGCTTTTCCCTATCGAAACTGACCTCGCTCTTCCGCTCAAGATGCGAGCCGAGGACAGTGCGGATGTCGGCCTCGGAGACTGCGGCGGCAGACGAGATGCGGGCGTTCTGCGCCTTGCCCTGCAGATCGGCGACGACGAGATATTGTTCGCCGGCGAGCGGATCGGCGGCGTCGACGGCAGCACCACTGCCATTGGCCAGCACGAAGCGGCCGCGCTCGCCGCGCGCCTTGGCGACACGATCGGGCCAGGCGAAGAGCAGAAGGACGCCAGGGGTGGGTGCATCATCTGACGGCTGCCCGGCAGTGCCTGCCTGCCGCGCCAGCCGCTCCGCCAGCTGCCGCGCCGCATTGGCGCGGGGCGAACGCTCGTTGCGGAAGCGCTGCAGGCGGCGTTCGAGATCGGCGCTGTCGCCGCCGAGACCGCGCTCGGTCATCAGCACGGCAAGCTGCGCTGCCTCAAGCGCCGCGCCTTGACGCGCCGCTTCGGCGACCATGTGGGCGAGCCGAACCGGCAGCGCCAGCTTACGCATCGCCTGGCCGGACGCCGTCAGGCGGCCATCGGCGTCGATGGCTTCGAGCTCGACGAGAAGCGCCTTCGCCTCGGCCAAAGCGGGCGCCGGCGGAGGGTCGAGGAAGGCGAGCGTCGTCGGGTCGGCGACGCCGAAGGCGGCGCAATCGAGCAGGAAGCCGGAGAGATCGGCCTCGAGGATTTCGGGCGGCGAGAAGGCCGGCAGTGCCGCCGTCTGCTCGGCACGCCACAGGCGCACGGCGACACCCGGGCTGGTGCGACCAGCACGGCCGGCACGCTGGTCGGCGGCGGCGCGCGAGGCGCGCACCGTCTCAAGCCGGGTCAGGCCGCTCGCCGGCTCGTATTTCGGCAGCCGCGACAGGCCGGAATCGATGACGACACGGACGCCGTCAATGGTGATCGAGGTCTCGGCGATTGCGGTCGCCAGCACCACCTTGCGGCGGCCTGCCGGCGCTGGCTTGATCGCCGCGTCCTGGGCCTTGCCGTCGAGCATGCCATAGAGCGGCACGATGTCGACATCCGCGCCGACACGGCCATCGAGGCGCTCGGCGGTGCGCTCTATCTCGCGCTGGCCAGGCAGGAAGGCAAGCACGCTGCCCGGTTCGTCGGCGAGCGCGTCACGGATCGCCTTGGCCATGGCGTCCTCGATGGCAACGCCCGCCGGGCGCTCGTCATAACGGATGTCGACCGGGAAACTGCGGCCCTGGCTTTCGATCACCTCGGCGCCGTCGAGCAGCTTCGAGACGCGGGCACCGTCGAGCGTCGCCGACATAACGATCAGCCGGAGATCGGGGCGCAGCGCGCCCTGCACGTCGAGCGCCAGCGCGAGGCCGAAATCGCCGTCGAGCGAACGCTCGTGGAACTCGTCGAACAAGACGGCGGCGACACCCGGCAGCTCGGGATCCTCGAGGATCATGCGGGCGAGCACCCCCTCGGTGACGACAAGGATTCTCGTCTTCGCGCTGACTTTGTTTTCCATGCGCATGGCGTAGCCGACTGTGCCACCCGGCTCCTCACCGAGCAGCGAAGCCATGCGGCGGGCGGCGGCGCGGGCAGCTAGCCGCCGCGGCTCGAGCAGCACGACCTTACCATCACCACGCCAGGGCGCAGCGAGCAGCGCCAGCGGCACCAGCGTGGTCTTGCCGGCGCCGGGAGGTGCTACCAGCACGGCGCTATTGCCGGCCGCAAGCGCTTCGGCAAGTTGCGGCAGTACCGCCATCACCGGCAGGTTGGGGAGCTTGATCATCGGTTACGTTCCGGCCTTTGGCGCCGCATGCGCGGCAGGCCGGGCAATATCAGGCAGGAGCGGGGCGAGGCAACATCGCAACACTCCGAAAAGGTGGCGCAAGGACCTGGCCGACACTTGCGCGAAATGAAGCCGGCTCATCACAGACGGTCGCCAAGAGTGATCGGCCCCGCCCTTGCTTCGCCGGAATGAAGCGTAGCGTGACGCTTTGGTGACGGTCTTACGACAGGAGGGGCCCGTGGCAGAATTTGCGCATCCGATACTTGCCGGCGCAACGCCGGATCCGCGGCGGAGCGGCCAGATCCGGTTTCTCGTGGTGGCGCTGGCGCTCGTCGGCGCCGTCACCACCGCTGCGGCACTTGCGGTGATCGTTGCGCCCGGCATCCGTCACCTGTTGCTCATGGAAGACGGTATCGTCGAGACGGGGACGGTGCTCTTCCTGGCTGCCGCCGTGTTTGGCGCCGCGGCTTCGACGCTGCGACGTGGTCCCAGGATTACGGTCGTGCTTGCCGGCCTGATCGGGTTTGCCGAGCTGCTCGACGAGACCAGCTTCGGCGCCCGCCTGTTCGGCTTCCAGCCACTGGGGCTTTATGGCGGCGGACAACTCGACGGTTTCCACGACCTCCTGATCCTTGCTTACCGCATGTTGCGCGATGTCAGCCACGGCCTCGCCTGGCTTCTGGTCGCTCTGATACTCGCGCTGTCAGCAGGGCTGGTGTTGCTCGCCTTGCGCCACATCAGGCAAGGCATGGCGGGGACAACGACATGGCCGTCGGGCCATGCGCTGCTCCTTCTGCATGTCGGCTTCATCGGGCTGGCGCAGGCGATCGACATCGCAGCCTCATCACGCGCGCTCGCCGCCGTCGAGGAAGTGCTGGAGATGAACGCCGCGATGTTGCTGGCGGCTTATGTCGTGCAGGTGGGATGGCCGAACGCCGCTCGGCGAAGTGGCGTGCGCTGAAAAAGGCCCCTCTCCGTCACGGCTTTGCCGTGACACCTCTCCCACGGTGTGGGGCGAGGAACCCAAGTCTTGAGAGACTTGCCTACCTTACCTTCACCCACTTCTGCTCGGCAAAGGACTGCGCCATGGCGTGCACCGTGCGCTCGATCTCAAGGCCCTCGTCGAAGTCGATGACACGCGCCGGCTGACCGGCGATGCGGGCGAGCAGTTCGCGGCATTCGATGGTCTTGAGGTCGTTGAAACCGAGGCCATGGCCGGGGGCTGGGATGAACTTGCCGTAGGGCTCATGGACGGGGGCGGCGAGGATGGTGCGGTAACCTTGCTCGGTCGGGCGGTCCGAGGTGACATAAAGCTGGATTTCGTTGAAGCGCTCCTGATCGAAGACGATGGAGCCCTTGGAACCGAAGATCTGGACCTGGATGCGGCCCTTGCGCCCCCAGGCGGAACGGTTGACCAGCAGCGTGCCGGGAACGCGGTTTTCGAGATGGATCAGGCTGGAGGCGATGTCATAGGTCTCGACCGCTCGGCGGCCGCCGCCGGCGACCTGGCGATCTGCATAGGGCTTGGCCATGTCGCACATGACGCGGCCGACGCGGCCGAACAGGGCTGATATCAGCGACAGCGGGTGGACGGCGAAATCGTCGAGCGCGCCGTAGCCTGACTTGGCCTCGTGTTTCCAGAAGAACGGCGCTTCGGGATCGGCCATGAAGTCCTCGTCCATCTCGACGCGGAGATGGTTGACGTCGCCGATTATCTTTTCGTCGAGCAGTTGCCTGATGTGACGGATGGCCGGGCTCTGGATGTAGTTGTAGCCGAGCACGGCTACCTTGCCCGATTTGCGGGCAGCCGCGGCCATGGCTTCAGCCTCTGCCAATGTCGGCGCCATCGGCTTTTCGCACCACAGATGCTTGCCGGCTTCGAGGATGGCGATGGCCATCTCCGGATGGAACTGGTTAGGCGTGGTCAGCGAGACGATGTCGACCTCCGGATCGGCGACGACGGCGCGCCAGTCGCCCGACGACTTTTCGAAACCGAGTTCGGAAGCGCGCTGGGCAGCGAGGTCGGCATTGGCCTCGCCGAGATGGACGAGCCTGACCTTGTCGACGTCGCCGAACACCGTGCGCACCGAATTCCACGCCAGCGCATGGCACTTGCCCATGAAGCCGGTTCCGATAAGACCTACGCCTGTCACTTCACGCTCTCCCGGTTTATAGAGCTCGCATTCCAAAGGCTCGGAACGGGCTCAAGCTTTCTTGCCGGAGCATGATCTTGTCCAAAAACCGGTTCCCATTTTTCGGGATCATGCTCATGGCGGATTGAATAGTCGAATTTTGGCTAAAATGGAACATACAGTTCATTTTATTTGGACAGCCCGCAGTGGCGGCGTTATGGTGGAATAGGCGGAGGCGGAATGGACGACATGGCGGACACTGTTTCGGAGGCACTGCCACGGGATTTCGAGGCGCTGAGGGCGCTGATCCTCGACCGCAGGGAAAGCCTGCCCAAGCGCATCGCCCAGGTGGCGGCCTATGCGCTCGACAATCCCGACGAGATCGCCTTCGGCACTGCCGCCAGCATCGCCAGTTCCGCCGGCGTGCAGCCCTCGACGCTGATCCGCTTTGCCCAGCATCTCGGCTATGACGGCTTCACCAGCCTGCAGCAGGTTTTCCGCGAGCGACTGCGCGAGCGCACGACGTCCTACGAAGAGCGGCTGACCGTGGTGCGCGGGGATGCCGACGACGGCACCAGCAATCGTCGCATCGTCGATGGTTTCCTGGCAGCGGCCAGCAAGTCTATCGACGTGATGTCGCGCAACATCGACGACGAGACGCTTGACCGGGCTATCGATCTCCTCAACGGCGCCGAGACGATCTACATCCTGGCCCGCCGCCGCTCCTACCCGGTCGCCAGCTACATCGCCTATGCGCTGGGCAAGCTCGGCGTGCGCAGCCATTTGATCGAATCCGCCTCGGGGCTGAGCCCGGAGATCATTTCCTTCGCCACACCGAAAGATGCCGTCATCGCCATCAGCTTCTCGCCCTATGCCTCGGCAACCGTCGAGGAGGCGCGGGTACTATCGGCAAACGGCGTGCCTGTCGTGGCGATCACCGACAGCGCGTTTTCGCCCTTGGCGCAGTTTGCCAAGGTGTGGTTCGAGGTGGCCGAAGCCGATTTCGGCGGCTTCCGCTCGCTTGCCGCCACCATGGCGCTGGCGATGGGCCTGACCGTCGGCGTGGCGGAGCTGCGACGCGGCCGCAAGGGCCGGAAATCGGCCAATTCCAAGGCTTGAAACCGCGCCTGCACTGCACGACATGCATGGCAGCTGCCCGCTGTCGTCATGCCAGATACCTGCTCAGGCGAAAAATGGTTGACGCAAGGGCGATAGTGGCTCAATCCCACTGTTAGCCATCTATTGTATGAGAGAGCCCCCATGCCTGCTTATCGTTCGCGCACCACCACCCACGGCCGCAACATGGCGGGTGCCCGTGGCCTTTGGCGCGCCACCGGCATGAAAGACACCGATTTCGGCAAGCCGATCATTGCTGTCGTAAACTCCTTCACCCAGTTCGTGCCCGGTCACGTGCACCTGAAGGACCTCGGTCAGCTGGTCGCCCGCGAGATCGAGGCCGCCGGCGGCGTGGCCAAGGAATTCAACACCATCGCCGTCGACGACGGCATCGCCATGGGCCATGACGGCATGCTCTATTCGCTGCCGAGCCGCGAGATCATCGCCGACAGCGTCGAATACATGGTCAACGCGCATTGTGCCGACGCCATGGTCTGCATCTCGAACTGCGACAAGATCACGCCCGGCATGCTGATGGCAGCGATGCGCCTCAACATCCCGGCGGTGTTCGTCTCGGGCGGCCCGATGGAAGCCGGCAAGGTGGTGCTCGGCGGCAAGAACGTCGCGCTCGACCTGGTCGACGCGATGGTCGCCGCCGCCGACGACAAGGTTTCGGACGAAGACGTCAAGATCATCGAGCGTTCGGCCTGCCCGACCTGCGGCTCGTGCTCGGGCATGTTCACCGCCAATTCGATGAACTGCCTGACCGAAGCGCTTGGCCTGTCGCTGCCCGGCAACGGCTCGACGCTGGCGACCCATGCCGACCGCAAGCGCCTTTTCGTCGAGGCCGGCCACCTGATCGTCGACCTCGCCCAGCGCTATTACGAACAGAATGACGAGAGCGTGCTGCCGCGCTCCATCGCCTCGAAGGGGGCATTCGAAAACGCCATGGCGCTCGACATCGCCATGGGCGGGTCGACCAACACGGTGCTGCATATCCTGGCCACGGCCCATGAAGGCGAGATCGACTTCGACCAGGACGACATCGACGCGCTGTCGCGCAAGGTGCCGGTGCTGTGCAAGGTCGCGCCGGCAAAGTCGGACGTGCACATGGAAGATGTGCATCGCGCCGGCGGCATTTTTGCCATCCTCGGCCAGCTCGACAAAGCCGGCCTGCTCAACCGCGACCTGCCGACCGTGCATACCGCGACGATCGGCGAAGCCATCGATCATTGGGATACGTCGCGGACCAAGAGCCAGGCGGTGCGCGACTTCTACCTCGCCGCCCCCGGCGGCGTGCCGACGCAGACAGCCTTCAGCCAGGACCGGCGCTGGGACGATCTCGACCTCGACCGCGAAAAGGGCGTCATCCGCTCGGCCGAACATGCCTTCTCCAAGGACGGCGGCCTCGCCATACTCAAGGGCAACATCGCGCGCGACGGCTGCGTGGTGAAGACAGCCGGCGTCGACGAGTCGATCCTGAAATTCTCGGGCCCTGCCCGCGTCTTTGAAAGCCAGGACGCCTCGGTCAAGGCGATCCTTGGCAACGAGATCAAAGCCGGCGACGTGGTGGTGATCCGCTACGAGGGCCCGAAGGGCGGCCCCGGCATGCAGGAAATGCTCTACCCGACCAGCTACCTCAAGTCGAAGGGCCTGGGCAAAGCCTGCGCACTGCTGACCGACGGCCGCTTCTCCGGCGGCACATCGGGCCTGTCGATCGGCCACGTTTCGCCTGAGGCGGCCAATGGCGGCACGATCGGGCTGGTGCGCGAGGGCGACATGATCGACATCGACATCCCCAACCGCACGATCAGCCTGCGTGTCGACGAAGCGACGCTCGCCGCCCGCCGCGCCGAGCAGGACGCCAAGGGCTGGAAGCCCATGGAAGTGCGCAAGCGCAAGGTGACCAAGGCGCTGAAGGCCTATGCCGCCTTTGCCACCTCGGCCGACCGCGGTGCCGTCCGCGACCTCGGCGAGTTTGAATAGCCTGAGACCGACGAACAACAAAAGGGCCCACATCGCGGGCCCTTTTTCGTTTGGCTGGCGACTACGCCCGACCGCTGCACCTGATGAAATTCGTTCTTCGGCATCGACCGGGAATACAATCTCGCCTCGTTCGCCCCTGGCCCCCTCGGATAACGCGGCAACCAATACCCGCGGGTCATGTCGCCCGTTGCACCACCATCGATGATGAGCCGCAGAATGATGACCGGATGTCGTCGATGGTATCAAGAAACGCCGTGCGGATTAGTGATTCAAATTGCTGGACGAGAATTTCCAGCCGCTGACGAGGTGCGAGGCGCTGAAGCATACTGTAGTCTACCGTCCAACCTGCTAATGGGATTTGCAGCTAATCGCGGGAGATACCCAGATGAACGGTTGGGGAATGTGGATCTTTGGCTTCGTGGTTATAGTGGCGCTAAACGTGATAGCGAACATGATGGCACAAAAACTCCATCCAACATTGTCTAACGACAGTGTTGGGCGAAGAGTTAGCTATCGTGTAGTGTTCGCTTTCTCGATATTCGTACTACTCGGGATTTGTGTGTTGATGCTGTTTGCCCTCGAGTCCGCTGGGTATCGGCTGTAGTCATGCCGCACACCACGCCTTCCAAGCCACCACGGTAGCCGCCGGCGGTATCGGTAACAGGTTGGCGATGACGCGCTCGTTGGCTACAGCGCCCCGGCCATGGCGCCGTTGATCCAGCTCCACTCTTCGCTGATCGTGTCGGGCTGGCGGTCGCCCCTGAGGATGCGCAGCAGTTCGTAATAGCGCGCCGACCGCGAATGGTACTTGCGGTACTGGTTGTCGTGCCAGTCGAGGAAGGCCTTGTCGGGTGTCCTGTTCATCGCCTTGGCCGAACTGGCCAGCCAGTCTCGGGCGATCGCCTTGCCGGTTTCGGACCCCGGCGTCTCGCCCTTGTCGATGGCTTGGCGGACGCGGGCGAAGATGGCGTTGGAGGCCTCGGCATAGGCCGCGGGATCGAACGCGCCGTCCCACATCGACGACATGCTGTTGCGCAGCTCCATGGCGTATTCCTTGTCCGAAACGAAGGCCATGATCTCGGTCCAGGCGTCGACCTGCTCGGGCGTGGGGTCGTCGGGCAGGTCGGGTGTCGAAGCGTCGATCATCTGCTTCTTCCATTCCGGCGAGACATTGGCTTCAGAGGCCACGTCTTCGAAGAAGCGCTCGATGGCGGCTCGGAATTCAGTCTGGGAGAGCTTTGTCACGGTCCATATTCTCCTGAGGTCGTCTGTTGTCGGGTCGGGAACCCGGATGGCCGCCTTGAGGGCGGCGGCGACACGGCGCTTGGACTTGATTTCCGCCTCGAGCGCCTTGAGCCTGAGCTCCAGCACGGCCGAGATGGCGAGGCGGTTGGACAGGATCTTGCCGATGTCGGCGAGACTTACGCCGGCATCGCGCAGGGCAAGGATGAGCCCGAGCCGTTCGAGATCGACGCCCGAATACATCCGGTAGCCGCTCTCCGCCCTGACCGTCGGGGGCAAAAGCCCCCTGTCGGAGTAGAAACGGAGCTTGCGAACGGTGATGCCGCTCAGCCTGGAAAGCTCACCGATGGTGTAGATCCTGTCGTCCATGACAGCCCTTCTAGGTGCTCCACCAAGTGGAGAGTCAACAACAGCCGGAAAGAGAAATGTATTGCCCGCAAACGGAACTAAAGCTGGCGCGTGAGAATTTCCTTCTCAAGCTTTCGTACGAAACGAAAAGCCCTGCCTTTGTTCGTTTGGGGCAGCACCGGTAAATGCGGCCAGGATGGCCAAACGGCCGCAACACGCTTCCGGGCGGCTGGTATCCGCCCGCCCGACATGGGATATTCCGATGAACCTGCCTGCCGAGGGAGACGCCGCCATGAGCCGCTTGAATCCGCCCTTCAGGTCCGTGCTCGATTTGATCGGCGAAACGCCCGTTGTCGAATTGACGCGTTTCGACACCGGCCTGTGCCGGCTGTTCATCAAGCTCGAAAGCCAGAACCCCGGCGGTTCGATCAAGGACCGCATCGCACTTTCGATGATTGCCGCGGCCGAGCGCGAGGGCAAGCTCAAGCGCGGTGGCACCATTGTCGAGGCGACCGCTGGCAATACCGGGCTCGGACTGGCGCAAGTGGGTATCCCCAAGGGCTACCGCATCATCCTCGTCGTGCCCGACAAGATGAGCCGCGAGAAGATCCAGCACCTGCGCGCGCTCGGCGCCGAGGTCAGGCTGACGCGCTCCGACGTCGGCAAGGGCCATCCCGAATATTACCAGGACATGGCGGAAAAGATCGCCGCCGAGACCCCTGGTTCGTTCTATGTCAACCAGTTCGCCAATCCGGCCAACCCGCTTGCACATGAGACGACGACCGGTCCGGAGATCTGGGAACAGCTCGAAGGCGATGTCGATGCGGTGGTGGTGGGTGTCGGCTCGGGCGGCACTCTGACCGGGCTCGGGCGGTTCTTCGCCAAAGTGTCGCCCAAGACCGAGATGGTGCTGGCCGATCCGCTGGGCTCGGTGCTGGCGCCGCTGGTCAAGACCGGCAAGATGGAAGAGGCAGGCAGCTGGACCGTCGAAGGCATCGGCGAGGACTTCGTGCCGCCGAACTGCGACCTGTCGCTGGTCAGACGCGCCTACACGGTCAACGACAAGGCAAGCATGCTGGCCGTGCGCGACCTGCTTGCCAAGGAAGGCATCCTGGCCGGCTCGTCGTCGGGCACGCTGCTTTCGGCGGCCCTGCGCTACTGCCGCGAGCAGAAGACGCCAAAGCGCGTGGTGACCTTCGTCTGCGACAGCGGCAACAAGTATCTATCCAAGGTGTTCGACGACTTCTGGCTGGCCGAACAGGGGCTGGACGAGCGCGAACATCATGGCGATCTCAGCGACCTGGTGGCGCGCTCGCATCGCGAGGGCGGCACGGTGTTCGTCGGACCTGGCGACAGCCTGCTGACGGCCTATGGCCGGATGCGGCGTGGGGACGTGTCGCAGCTACCGGTGCTGGAAGACGGCAAGCTCGTCGGTATCGTCGACGAGAGCGACATACTGGCTGTTGTCGAAGGACCCTATGACAGCCGCTGGAACCGCTTCAACGCACCCGTCTCGACGGCGATGGCAAAGGACCTGCACACGCTGCAGGCAAACCAGACGCTCGATGCGCTGCTGCCGATCTTCGACCGCAACGAAGTGGCGATCATCTTCGACGGCGAGGAATTTGTCGGGCTGATCACTCGGGTCGACCTCATCAACCATCTCAGGCGAGCAAAATGACGACGCAGAAGAACCGGCTGGCATTTTCGACGCGCACAATCCACGGCGGCCAGAGCCACGACCCGACGACGGGCGCCGTCATGGTGCCGATCTACGCCACCTCGACCTATGGCCAGCAGAGCCCGGGCGTGCACAAGGGTTTTGAGTACGCCCGCAGCCAGAACCCGACGCGCTTTGCCTTCGAGCGCGCCATCGCCGACCTCGAAAGCGGCTCCGCCGGCTTCGCCTTCGCCTCCGGGCTGGCGGCGATCGGCACTGTGCTCGAGCTGCTCGACGCAGGCGCGCATATCGTTGCCACCGACGACATCTATGGCGGGACGTTCCGCCTGCTCGAGCGGGTGCGCAAGCGTACCGCCGGGCTGCAGGTGAGCTTCGTGGACTTCACCGACCTCGCCGCCGTCGAGGCGGCGATCCGGCCGGAGACCAAGATGCTGTGGGTCGAGACGCCGACCAACCCGCTGCTGCGCATTGTCGACCTTGAAGGGGTCGCGGCGCTCGCCAAGCGCAAGGGCGTGCTTTCGGTCGCTGACAACACCTTCTGCAGCCCCTATCTGCAGCGGCCGTTGGAGCTCGGCATCGACATCGTCGTGCATTCGACGACAAAATATCTCAACGGCCATTCCGACATGGTTGGCGGCTGCGTCGTGGTGGGCGACAACAAGGAACTGCGCGACCAGCTGAAGTTCCTGCAGAATGCCATCGGTGCGATCTCCGGACCATTCGACAGCTTCCTGGCGCTGCGCGGCATCAAGACCTTGGCACTGCGCATGGAGCGGCATTCGCAGAACGGCGCCCAGATCGCGCGCTGGCTGGAAGGGCGCAAGGATGTGGGACGGGTGATCTATCCGGGGCTCGACAGCCATCCGCAGCATGGAATTGCCAAGGCGCAGATGCATCATTTCGGCGGCATGATATCGGTCGACCTCGACCGTGACCTCGCCGGCACCAAGCGCTTTCTCGAACGCACGCAGCTGTTCACGCTGGCCGAAAGCCTTGGTGGCGTCGAAAGCCTGATCGAGCACCCGGCACTGATGACGCACGGCTCTATCCCGGCGGAAAAGCGCGCCGCGATCGGCATCTCGGATTCGCTGGTGCGGCTGTCGGCAGGCATCGAGGATGGCGATGACCTGATCGCCGACCTGGAGCAGGCGCTGGCGGGGTGACCCGCCAAATCCTGCCCGAAAGGGCGAGATATTGTGGCGGCACCCTGGTCTCCCACCCCCTTGTGGGGAGGGTTAATTCCAGGCTGGCCGTAGCTGATGTCAAACGCTCTCGAATCCGACCAAAAACTTGCTGAGCAGCGCGTCGAGCGCCGCCCGCTCCTCCTTGGACAGCATCGAGACGATGCGCGTCTGCGTCGCGACATGGTCGGTGACGGCGGCGTCGATGATGGCGAAGCCCTTGTCGGTCAGGGAGACGATGAGACTGCGGCGGTCGTCGGGGTTGAGCCGACGCTCGACGAGGCCTGCCTTTTCCAGCTGGTCGACGCGGTTGGTCATGGTGCCCGAGGTGATCATCATCGTCTCCGAGAGATCGCCGGGTGACAGCGCATAAGGCGGCCCCGAACGACGCAGCGTCGCCAGCACGTCGAAGCTGGCGAAGTTCAGCCCATGCGCGGCAAAGGTCTTCTCCATCTCGCGGCCGAGATGCTGCGATACTCTGTTGGCGCGGCCGATAAGCCCCATCGGCGCGACGTCGAGGTCGGGCCGTTCGCGGTTCCACTGGGCAAGAATGTCGTCAACCTGATCCATGGCTCACCATTCCGATTATTTCTCTTGACGTCAAGAGAATATGGATTATCTTGAAATCAAGATACTCGATGTAAAGAGAGATGCAGCCATGACGACGCGCAACACCGACCTGCTGCTGACGGCAATCGCCCCTGCGATCTGGGGCAGCACCTATATCGTGACGACTGAGTTTCTGCCCGCCGGCTACCCGCTGACGGTTGCCATGCTGCGGGCGCTTCCAGCCGGCCTGCTGCTTCTGCTGCTCGTCCGGCAGTTGCCACAGGGCATCTGGTGGGCTCGTGTGTTCGTGCTCGGCGCGCTCAACTTCTCGGTCTTCTGGTGGCTGCTGTTTGTTGCCGCCTATCGCCTGCCGGGCGGGGTGGCGGCAACCGTCGGTGCGATCCAGCCGCTGGTCGTCATCCTGCTCGCCCGCGCCTTGCTCGGCTCGCCGATCCGCCCGCTTTCGATCGTGGCTGCCCTTGCCGGCATGGCTGGCGTGGCGCTGCTGATCCTGACGCCGCATGCGGCACTCGACCCCATCGGCATCGCTGCCGGCCTCGCCGGTGCCGTGTCGATGGCCGCTGGCACGGTACTCAGCCGGCGGTGGCAGCCGCCAGTCACGCCGCTGACCTTCACCGCCTGGCAGCTGACATCAGGTGGCCTGCTGCTGCTCCCCATCGCCCTGATGCAAGAACCGTCACTGCCTTCACTGACCACCGCCAACCTGCTCGGCCTCGCCTGGCTAGGTCTGATCGGTGCGGCACTGACCTACATTCTGTGGTTCCGCGGCATCGCCCGGCTGGAACCGTCTGTGGTGTCGCCACTCGGCTTCCTCAGCCCGATGACCGCCGTGATCCTCGGCTGGTTGGTGCTCGGCCAGTCGCTCAGCGCTGCACAGATCTTCGGCATGGTCGCTGTACTCGGCAGTGTCTGGCTCAGCCAGCGCGCCCAGCAGGCCAAGCCGGCTCCAGCCAGGCTCGCCACTGCCTGAACAAATGCGCCGCCTTCGGGCGGCGTCTCCCTCCAGACAATCAACAACTTTTTCTCTTCTGGCTGCGGCCGGCAGAAGGAGATTCCGACGTCCAAGATCCTGGTGCTGCCGCGTTCCCGAGCTGATGGACGAAGCAGCGATGCTGCTCAAGGCGGGCATCCGGCACGACGACACGCCCCTGGCCACACCAAGCGAACTCGCCGACTATGACGCCATCGCCTTCGGCACGCCGACGGCTTGTTGCGACGCCGCCTGCAGTGCCGGCGATTTCCGACTAGGCCGGGAGTGGCTGCGCCGTCCTCAGCGGACGCGGCTTGAGATGGCCCAAAAGCGCATCAAGGAAGACCCGCGTCTTGCGCGGCATCAGTTGCCTGCTCGGAAAGACGGCGCGCACCATGGCCGGAGCAAGACTCCATGCCGGCAGGATACGGACGAGTTCGCCGCTTGCCAGGTAAGGCCGCGCGAAAAGATCGGGCATCGCCGTAATGCCGGCGCCCGAGCGCGCCAGGCGGAACAGCAACTCGTAAGAATTCGCGCAGACCCGTCGTCCCGACATATCGGCGGGAACCGACTGGGCGTCCTTGTTCAAAACCCAGTTGACCGGAACGCCATCGGCGAGCAGCACCAGCACGTCATGCTCTGCGAGGGCTTCGGGCGCATCGGGCTGGCCGGCGCGATCCCTGTACTGTGGCGAGGCATAAAGACCGATACCGAGGTCGACCAGATGCCGGGTGGTCAACCTCAGGTCCTGCGCTTCGCCACCGATCCGTATGGCGAGATCGAAACCGTCGGCAATGACGTCGACATAACGAGGCGACAAATCCAGTTCGAGCTGGATTTCGCCATATGCCTTGCTGAATTCAGCCAGCATCGGTGCGAGCGAGATTGCGGCAAGGTCGCCGGGAACGGAGACACGCAGCCGTCCCGACGGGGTCACCTGCCGGTGTTCGGCGACCGCCATGACTGCATCCACCTCGTGGATGATCTGTTCGGCGGGGATGAGAATGCGCTGGCCCATCTCGGTCAGGAAGTTGCGCCGCGTGCTGCGCTGGAGCAGGCGCTCTCCCAACTGGGCTTCGAGGACGGTGATACGCCGGGACACTGTCGACTTCGGCAGACCAAGCCGTTCAGCGGCAGCGCTGAAGCTCCCCGTTTCCGCAACGCGCGCAAAGATCATCAGGTCGAATGGATCGGGCGTTGTCGGCATGGCGGAGCCTTGATTGGTTCAAGTATGAAACAATCAAACCCATTCCCGCCAATAGCGCAACGACGAGATTGCCGATTAGCTGACCGCTTGGACTTCATTGCTCAGCGGGTGCAGACGACGTGACTGTTTCAGCCAACAACCTCATCGCCAAGGCTGTCGTCTGGGAAAGTGCCGTGGGCTGGACTCCCGAATGTCTCGATGAAGGACCTGACATGCTGGTCCGCTATCGCGACGCGGGGTTCTCCTTCCTGTCGCTCACAATCGGCGCCGACTGGGACCGACCGGAGCCGACGTTCCGGCATCTCTCCCAACAAAGGCGCTGGTTCGAACAACGCGCCCACGATTACCAGCTCATCGAAACCGTGGCCGACATCCGCGCTGCCAAGCAGTCGGGCAAGATGGCGATCGGCCTGCATCTGCAAGGTGCCGGCCCGGCGGCGCACGAGCCGGCGATGATCGACAGCTGGTACCGGCTTGGGATCCGCTGGATGATCGTGGCCTACAACACCCGCAACCCGCTTGGAGACGGCTGCCACGAGCCCTCGGATGCCGGGCTTTCCATGCTGGGTCGTGCCTTCGTGTCCGAGGCCAACCGCGTCGGCATGATGCTCGACGCAAGCCATGCCGGCATCAACACGTCGCTCGACATCATCGAACTATCGGAAAAGCCGGTGGTGTTCTCGCATTCAAGCGTGCGCGCACTGAAGAACCACGAGCGCAATATCGACGACGTCCAGATCAAGGCACTCGCCCGCCGCGGCGGCGTTGTCGGCATCAACTCCATCGGCGCCTTCCTGACCGACGACAACCGTTCCGACGTTCCGGCGCTGATGCGCCATATCGACTACGTCGCCCAGCTCGTCGGGCCCGAACATGTCGGCCTCGGCCTCGACACCGTTTTCTACCAGCCCTTCATGACCAAGCTCTACGACTCCGGTCCGATGATGGCGTTGCGCGGCTATCCGCGTCCGCCCTGGGCCGATGTCAAACCCGAAGTCCTGCCCGAGCTGGTCGAAGCGCTGGAACGCCATGGCTATTCGGAGACGGCCATACTTGGCGTGCTGGGCGAGAATTTCCTGCGGGTCGCCGAACAGAACTGGCGTCCCTCCATCGTGTAATCCCAACCTTAGGAGCGTGTCGTGAAATTGATGAAGTGGCTGCTCGCTGCAGCCTTGCTCACCGCCGCGAATGGCGCAGCCCTGGCTGACCCGAAGCTGGTCGAGATCGCCAGCTTCGGCGAGCACCCGGCGCTCAACCAGGTCGCCGAAGGCTTCAAGGCCCGGATGAGCGAACTGGGCTACGTCGAAGGCAAGGACGTCACCTACGGCTTCCAGCACGCCAATTTCGACCGCAGCCTTGTTCCGCAAATCCTGCAGCAGGTGGAAGCCAAGCATCCGGCGCTGATCCTCGCCATCACTACCGGCCTCAACCAGGCGGCGGTGCGCGGCATTACCGACAAGTCGATCCCGGTCGTGTTCGGCGCGGTCGTCGACCCGGTCGTGGCGGGCATCGTGCCGAGTTGGCAGCACGGCTCGGCCTGGAGCACCGGCGCGTCCATGCTGCCCGACTTCGATGCTTCCTTCGACTACATCAAGAAGGTGTTGCCCGACGTCAAGAAGGTCGGGACCTTGTTCAATCCGGGCGAAGACAACGACACCTCCAATATGGAGCTGATCCACAAGGCGGCCGAAAAGGCCGGGATCGAAATCGTCGGCGTGCCGGTCGACAATCCCAACGACCTGCCCCAGCGTGTCCAGACCTTCGCCGGACAGGTGGACGCCATCTTCCTCATCCAGTCCAACGTGGTGCAGACCTCGGTACCGGTCGTTGCCCAGGTGGCGCAGAGGATCAAGTTGCCGCTGTTCAACTCGGTCTACGCCCCTGACCTCAAGGACCAGCTCGCCGGTTTCCACGCCATCTCCTATCGCAAGAATGGCGAGCATGCCGCCGATATCGCCGACCGCATCCTCAAGGGCGAGAAGCCGGCCGACATTGCGCCCTATGTTCCCAAGGGCGAAGACTTCGACGCCTATGTCAGCCCCAAGGGTCTCGCAGCCGTCGGCCTGACGGTTCCGGAAGCGCTCAAGGACAGTCCATGGCTGCTCAAGTGACAGCGGTGAGCATGCCCCTGCTTGTCTGCGCGGACTTACGCAAAACCTTCAACGCCGGCCTTGCCGGAGCGCGACCGGCGTTGAACGGGGTGGACCTTGCGCTTGATCGCGGCGACTTCGTCGTGATCATCGGCTCCAACGGCGCCGGCAAATCGACGCTGCTCAACACCATCGCGGGCGCGATCGAGCCGGATGGCGGCTCGATCGCCCTGGACGGCCAGGACATCACCGGCCTTGCAGCACATCGGCGGGCGGGCATGATCGCGCGGGTCTTCCAGGACCCGATGATCGGTACTGCAGCGGCCATGACCATCGAGGAAAACCTGGCCCTGGCCGAACAGCGCGGGCAACGCAGAGGCTTCGCACGTCATCTCGACGGTGCCAAGCGCGACCGCTACCGGGCGCTGCTCGCCGGTCTGGCGCTCGGCATGGAAGACCGGTTGTCGACGCCGGTGGCCCAGCTCTCCGGCGGGCAACGCCAGGCCTTGTCCCTGATCATGGCATCGTTGTCGCGCCCCTCGCTGCTGTTGCTCGACGAGCATACGGCAGCATTGGACCCGCGCACCGCCGACCTGATCATGGCGACGACCTTGCGGATCGTCGCGGAGCAGTCGCTGACCACGCTGATGGTCACCCACAACATGCGCCAGGCGATCGAGACCGGTAACCGGCTCGTCATGATGGATGCCGGCCGCATCCGCGACGACATCGGCGGCACCGAGAAAGCAAGACTCACGCCTGCCGATCTCGTCGAGAAGTTCAGAATCGAAAATGATCGCATGCTGCTCGGAACCTGACCAATGGACGTGATCCACGCCTATCTCAATCTCGTGCCGGTGACGCTGTCGCAAAGCCTCATCTATTCGTTCCTGGTGCTCGGCATCATGATCCCGTTCCGTTTGCTGAGCTTTCCTGATCTGACCAGCGAAGGTGCGTTTCCGCTTGGCGGCTGCGTCTGCGCCACGCTTTTGCTGGCGGGATATCCGCCCCTCTTGGCAACCGTTGTCGCGATGCTCGCCGGTGTCGGAGCCGGCGCGGCGACCGCGCTGGTGCATCTGCGCTTTCGCATCAATTCGCTGCTGGCAGGCATCCTGGTCTTCACGGCACTCTACAGCGTGAACATGCGCGTTCTCGGGCGCTCGAACATCGCCTTGTTCAACACCGACAACATCTTCACCCAGATCAACCCGGCCATCCTGACCGACGTTCGGCTGCAGGTCGCCACATTCGCCGTGCTGATCGTCGTGGCCCTGGTCGCATTGCGCTGGTACCTGGCCACGCAGGCAGGGGCGGCGCTGCGCGTCATCGGCATCAATCCGGAGCTGGCGCCATCGCTCGGCATCAGCATCTGGACATACACGATCGTCGGATTGGGTGTCGCCTCCGGCCTGACCGCCCTTGGCGGCGCGCTCATCGTGCAATTGCAGGGCTATGCCGATGTCGGAATGGGCACCGGCATCCTGATCAACGGTCTCGCCTCGCTGGTCATCGGCGAAACCATCACCGGGCGGCAGACCGTCACCCGGCAATTGCTGGCGCCTGTCGTCGGTGCAATGGTCTATTATCAGCTCGTGTCGCTGGCGCTGTCGATCGGGTTGCAGCCAAGCGACCTCAAGGTCGTGACAGCCGGCTTCGTGCTGGTGACGCTGGGGCTACCCATGCTGCGCGGACGCAGCGCCATGCGCGAAACCATGCGGGCATAAGTGCCGGGCCGCAGCCTCGGCCGACCGCTACTCGCGGCCGGCCCAGGGCACAAGCCTGCGTTCGACAAAGCGCAAGCCGAATTCGAGTACGAAGGCGACCGCGGCGATGACCAGTATGCCCATCACGACGACGTCGGTAACGAGAAACTGAGCCGCCGACTGGATCATGAAGCCGAGCCCCCTTGTGGCGGCGACAAGCTCGGCAGCGACCAAAGTGGTCCAGCCGGCGCCGAGCGCGATGCGCAGGCCGGTGAGGATCGACGGCAGGGCGCTGGGCAAGACGACGAAGCGGATGACCTGCTGGCGCGTGGCGCCAAGCGAGCGCGCGGCGTTGAGGCGATCCTGCTGGACACCGCGCACGCCGGAGGCCGTCGACAGCGCGATCGGCGCCACCATGGCAATCGCGATGACCAGCACCTTGGCCTCTTCGCCGATGCCGAACCATATGATGATCAGGGGAAGGTAGGCGAGCGGCGGGATAGGCCGCAGGAACTCGAGCACGGGATCGAAGATGCCACGGCCGATGCGGCTGGCGCCGATGGCGAGGCCGACCGGTATGCCGATGAGCGTGGCCGCCACGAGTGCGGCGAAGACGCGTCCGAGCGACGCCACCAGATGCTGAAAAAGCGTCGCGTCGACGAAACCCTGCGACGCCACCGTCCAGAACTTGGCAAGCACATCCTGCGGCGGTGGCAGGAACAGCGGCGCGACCAGCCCGAGCCTGGTGACGAGGGTCCACGTCAAGAGGGCAACCAGGATGGTGATGGCGCTGATGCTGCGCGACGACAGCCCGCGGCGGGGTGTTTCGCTGCGTGGCGCGCGCACCGTCGAAATCTCGGGTTCAGCCCGTTCGTGCCGAACACGTTCGGCATGCAGCAGTGTCATGCCGGCTCTCCTTCGAAGATCGCGTCGGCGAGCTCTGCCCGCGCCTCGGCAAATGCCGGGTCGGCCTTGATCGAACGGACGGGTTCGCCCTGGGCATAGCGGCGACTGAAACCAGCCTCGAACGAGTGGGCGATGCGGCCGGGATCGGGCGCCATGACGACGACGCGGGTGCCAAGCAGCAGCGCCTCCTCGATACCGTGAGTGACCATCAGCACGCCGAGATTGCCCGGCGTCCAGATATCGAGCAGCAGCGTCTGCATGCGCTCGCGGGTCAAGGCGTCGAGTGCGCCAAGCGGTTCGTCCATTAAAAGGAATTCGGGCTGAGCGGCGAGCGCGCGGGCAAGGCCGACACGCTGGCGCATGCCGCCGGACATCTCCCATACCGGCTTGTCACCCAGGCCGTCGAGGCGGACACGCTTGAGCAAATCGTTGGCAAGGGCATGCCGCTGCCTTTCGCCGATGCCGCGCAATCTGGGCGCGAAGGCGACGTTGTCCCGGGCGGAAAACCATGGAAACAGCGCATCGCTCTGGAAAACCACGGCGCGGTCGGCGCCCGGCCCTTCGATCGGCCGGCCATCGGCCAAGGCCTCGCCGCGTTCGGGCAGGACCAGGCCGGCCGCCACGTTGAGCAAGGTCGACTTGCCGCAACCGGAGCGGCCGGTGAGCACGACGAATTCGCCATGGCCGACGGAGAGCGATGCGCCCTCGACGGCGGGTCGCGCCTGTCCGGTGTAGCGTACGGCGATGTTGCTGAGCGAAAGCGCCGACATGAACGGATCTCCTGGAAAATGGGATGCCCCGGCCGGGAGGAGCCGGCCGGGGCTTCATGCCCGCGCGGGAGGTCGCGGGTGCATCACGCCTCAGTTGGAGGCGAGCGCCTCGGTGACGTATTTCGACGTCACATACTTCGAGTAGTCGGGCTGAACGGCGTCGATCTTGCCCTGCTCCTTGAGGAAGGCCGAGGTCGCCGCCACCGCCTTTACGGTATCGCCGCCGAGGAACTTGACTGACGCCTGCTCTTCAAGCGTCGGGAAGACGTAACCCTTGAGCAGCGCCGGCACTTCCTCGACCTTGGCACCGGTGAGGCGGGCGATCTTGTCGGCCTGTGGTGAGCCCTTGGCCCAGGCTTCCGGTTTGGCGAGGAATTCGGCGTAGGCTGCGCCTGTGACCTTGACGAAGTCGCGCACGGCGGCCGGGTTCTTCGCGGCAAAGTCGGTGCGGACGATCCAGGCGTCGAAGGTCGGCGCGCCCCATTCGGCGACCTTTGCCGAGTCGAGCACGACCTTGCCCGAGGTCTTGATCTGACCGAGCGCCGGATCCCAGACATAGGCCGCGTCTATGTCGCCGCGCTGCCAGGCAGCCGCGATTTCAGGCGGACGCAGATTGAGGATTTCGACCGACTTGGGATCGACGCCCTCGTGCTTGAGGGCGGCGAGCAGGCTGTAATGCGTGGTCGAAACGAAGGGCACCGCGACCTTCTTGCCGGCGAGATCGGCAGCCTTTTCGATGCCGGCGCCATCGCGGGCGACGAGTGCCTCGGATTCGCCGATCAGGCCGACAACGAAAATGGTTTCGATAGGCAGCTCGCGGCTCGCAGCGGCGGCCAGCGGGCTCGAGCCGACATAGCCGATGTCGACGGCGCCGGAAGCGATCGCCGCGATGACATCGGCACCGGAATCGAACTTGCGCCAGTCTATGCTGGCCTTGGTGGCGGCCTCATAGGCGCCGTCGGCCTGTGGCACTTTCGAGGGCTCGACAACCGTCTGGTAGCCGATGGTGATCTTGAGCTCCTCGGCCTGGACCGCACCGACTGAAGGCGCAAGCGACAGGGCGGCGGCGGTGGCGAGCAAGGCACGGCGCGTGAAATCTGACATGGGCTTCCCTCTCGGGGTTGAATGACGATGCCCATTCAGGATGTTTAATTCTACAAACTCTGTAGAGTTAATTTATTCCGGTAAAGCCGTGTCCCGGTAAAATGTCCTGCCCCATTTTGCCGGCAACTTGGATTTGTGCCGTTCGCCACGCCATCATCCGGTCAGCAGCCAGGCGGCTCAGACCCGGATGCCGATCTCGTCGGCTGCGGCGATGAAGGCCCGTTTGGCCGCCTCGCGCGTGCGGGTGCCGGCCAGGGCTGCGGATACGCATTCCACCGCCTCGCGATAGAGCGGGCCGCTGCGCTTGGCATGCGGCCAGTCCACCAGTGCTTCGTAGGCGCCCTTGACGGTCGTGACCTCGCGCTGGGTGCTTTCCGCTCCGATGCGGATCTTGACCGGGTTGTCGAAGAGCATGCGATCCATGGCGGTCCTCCGAGATTGATTGCGTCGAACAACGCTCCGGAACAGCTCGGGTTCCCTGACTGTCGTGCTGTGCACCCCACTTCGAACCGTGCTGCGTCCGGTCGCTGGCGACAGCTTGCAAGGCGTTGCCGGATCGCCTCTTGCATCGTAGCTTGTCGGCGAAGCGATTTGGGGGTGCACATGCGATCCACGAACCCAATCACCGCAGGCATGCCGGGCGAGATGTCGGCATGCGCCCCGCCCAGACGACACCTCCCTGCCCTCGCGCTCTGCTTATTGTTACCGGTTTCAGCCTGCCAGAAGCAGGAAGCGACGGAACGGCAGCCTATCATGGTGCGCTCCGTCGAGGTGAAGCAATCAGACTATGCGCCATCGACGTCGCTGACCGGGGTCATCGCCGCCAGGACGCTGAACAATCTGTCGTTCCAGGTCGGTGGCCGGGTCGCCGAGCGCAGTGTCGACATCGGCCAGCGCGTCACCAAGGGCCAGGTGCTGGCCAGGCTCGACCCACAGGAGCAGCAGTCGGATGTGCGGGCGGCGCAAGCCAGCCTCTATGCCGCCCAGGCGCAGCTCAGGCAGGCCGCCGCAGCATTCGACAGGCAGAAGACGCTGCTTGCCCAGGGCTTCACGACCCGGCGCGACTACGATCAGGCCGATCAGGCGCAACGCGTCGCCCAAAGCGGAGTGGAATCGGCGCAGAGCCAGATGAGCAACGCCGAGGACCGGCTGACCTATACCGAGCTTAAGGCCAGCGCCGACGGCGTGGTGACGGCACGAACGATCGAGGTCGGCCAGGTGGTGCAGGCGGCGCAGACGGTGTTCACCGTCGCCGAGGATGGCGACCGCGACGCGGTGTTCAATGTCGACGAGGCGCTGGTGGCGCGCAACCCGGTGGCGCCCGACGTGATGATCGCGCTCATTTCTGACCCGCGCATCAAGGCCCCGGGGCAGGTGCGCGAGGTGTCGCCGGCGGTAGACCCGGCATCCGGCTCGATCCGGGTCAAGGTGAGGGTGCCGAACACGCCGATCGAGATGCCGCTTGGCGCGGCGATATCAGGCACGATCGTGTCGAAGCCTCAGCCAGCCATCGTGCTGCCCTGGCAAGCGCTGATGTCGGATGCAGGCCAGCCAGCGGTCTGGACCATCGACCCCGCGACAAAGGCGGTGGCGCTGGCAGCGATCGAGATACAGTCCTTCGCCTCGGGCGTCGTCGTCGTGGCCAGGGGACTGGAGGTCGGACAATCGGTCGTCGCCCAGGGCGGCCAGTTGCTCAGTCCCGGCCAGATGGTGGAGGTGGCGCCATGAGGTTCAAGACAAGCATGCTCGCCCTCGTCTCGCTGCTCGCGCTTGCGGCCTGCAGCGAAGCCGAGGCGCCACCGCCCGAAGTCATCCGGCCGGTGCTGTCGACGGTGGTCGAGCCGCATGGCCAGACGGCGCAAGGTTTTGCCGGCACGATCCAGCCGGAATTTTCCGCCGACCTCGCCTTCCGCCTGCTCGGGCGATTGGTGGCGCGCGATGTCGGCGTCGGCGACATGGTGACCAAGGGCGAGACGCTGGCCGCGATCGACCCGCTGGCACTGGAGCTGGCAGCGCAGGCGGCGCGCGCCGACCTGACGACGGCGGAGGCCCAGTTCGCCAATGCCGCCGCCAGCGAGGAGCGACAGCGCAGCCTTCTGGCCGAATCCAACACCTCGCAGGCAGTCTACGATTCCGCCAAGCAGGCGCTGGATTCCGCTGCGGCCAATGTCGAGCGGACGCGTGCGGCACTGGCCAAGTCGGAGGAGCAACTCGGTTATGCCCGGCTGTTTTCCGATTTCGACGGCATCGTCACGGCGGTCGGCGCCGAGGTCGGCCAGACCGTCTCGCCGGGGCAGATGGTGGTGACGGTGGCGCGCTCGGATGCACGCGAGGCGGTCGTCGACGTTCCCGACCAGATGGCGACCAGTCTCCGCGACGGCGACGAATTCGAGGTGGCGTTGCAGATGCTGCCGTCGCTGCGGGTCAAGGCGCATGTCCGCGAGATCGCGCCGCAAGCAGACGCAGCGACGCGGACGCGGCGGGTGCGGCTGGCGCTGAGCGAGCCGCCGACGGCCTTCCGGCTCGGCTCGACGGTGACGGCGACACAGTTGTCGAAGACGGACGAAGCGATCGACCTGCCGCTGACAGCGCTGCTCGAAAAGGACGGCAAGAGCTTCGTCTGGGTTGTCGATCCCGGCGCCTCGACCGTCAGCCTGCAGGCCGTCGAGGTCAAGGCGAAGGGCGGCGCGAACTTCACCGCCGGCGGTATCAGCGCGGGCACGCGCGTGGTGACTGCGGGCGTGCGCAGCCTTGCCGAGGGCCAGAAAGTCAGAATTCCAGAGGGGGCGTAGGTGAAGGGTTTCAATCTTTCCGACTGGGCGCTGAACCACCGCTCCCTGGTCTGGTACTTCATGCTGATCTTCACCGTCGCGGGCGTCTTCGCTTATCTCAATCTCGGCCGCGAGGAAGACCCGAGCTTCACCATCAAGACGATGCTGATCCAGGCCAACTGGCCGGGCGCCTCGGTCGACGAGACGACGCGGCAGGTGACCGACAGGATCGAAAAGAAGCTCGAGGAGCTGGAGAGCCTCGACTTCAGCCGCAGCGTGACGACAGCCGGCCAGACGATCATCTTCGTCAATCTCAAGCCGACCACCAAGGCGCGCGACGTGGCCCCGACCTGGGTGCAGGTCCGCAACATGGTCAACGACCTCAGGCCAAACTTCCCGCAAGGGGTGCAGGGCCCGTTCTTCAACGATCGTTTCGGCGACGTGTTCGGCAACATCTATGCCTTCACCTCGGACGGGCTGTCGATGCGCCAGCTGCGCGACTATGTCGAGATGGTGCGCACACGCATCCTGACCATTCCCAATGCCGGCAAGGTCGAGCTCATTGGCGCGCAGGACGAGGTCATCTATCTTGAATTCTCGACGCGCCAGATCGCGGCACTCGGCCTCAACCAGCAAGCCGTGGTCGCCAGCCTGCAGGCGCAGAACGCGGTGTCGCCGTCGGGCGTGATCGAGGCCGGGCCGGAACGGATCGCTGTGCGCGTCGGTGGCCAGTTCGCCTCCGAGGAGAGCCTGAAGGCGATCAATCTCAGGGTCAACGACCGCTTCTTCCGCCTGAGCGACGTCGCCACCATCAGCCGCGGTTATCTCGATCCGCCGACCTCGCTGTTCCGGGTCAATGGCGAACCGGCGATCGGGCTGGCCATCGGCATGAAGCCGAACGCCAACCTGCTGGAGTTCGGCGACGCGCTGAAGGCGCTCATGGCGCAGGTAACCGGCGAATTGCCGGTCGGCGTCGGCGTGCACCAGGTCGCCGACCAGCCGGTCATCGTCGAACACGCGGTGTCGGGCTTCACCCGAGCGCTTTTCGAGGCCGTGGCAATCGTGCTCGCCGTGTCCTTCATCAGTCTCGGCATGCGCGCCGGCTTCGTCGTCGCGCTTTCGGTTCCGCTGGTGCTGGCCATCACCTTCCTGGTCATGGCCTATATGGGCATTTCGCTGCAGCGTATTTCCCTCGGCGCGCTGATCATCGCGCTCGGCCTGCTCGTCGACGACGCGATGATTGCCGTCGAGATGATGGTGGCGCGGCTGGAGGTCGGCGATTCGCTCCGAAAAGCCGCGACCTATGTCTACACCTCGACCGCGTTTCCGATGCTGACCGGCACGCTGGTGACGGTCGCCGGCTTCATCCCGATCGGCCTCAACACCAGCCAGGCAGGTGAATACACCTACACGCTGTTCGTCGTCATCGCCGTCTCGCTCCTGCTGTCTTGGATCGTGGCCGTGCTGTTTGCACCGCTGCTCGGCGTCACGCTGCTGCCCCCAACCATGAAGAAGCATGACGAGCGGCCGGGCCGATTTGCTGCGGGCTTCTCGCGCCTGCTGCGGCTTGCCGTGCGCCGCCACTGGCTGACCATCATCGCCACCATCGTCGCCTTCGTGCTGTCGGTGGTGGGGCTGACCTTCGTGCAGCAGCAGTTCTTCCCGCCGTCGGACAGGCCCGAGCTGATCGTCGACTGGAACCTGCCGCAAAACAGCTCGATCGCCGAGACACGTGCCCAGATCGAGCGCTTCGAGGAGATCGCGTTGAAGGGCAACGCCGACATCGACCACTGGAGCTCCTATATCGGCCAGGGCGCGGTGCGCTTCGTGCTGGCCTATGACGTGCAGCCGGCCAACCCCTATTTCGGCCAGACCGTGATCGTGACCAAGGATCTCGAGGCGCGGCACAGGGTGCAGCCCGCGATCGAAAAGATCCTGCGTGAGCAGTTCGTGGGCACCGACACCTACGTCAAGACGCTGGAGCTCGGCCCGCCAGTGGGCCGACCGGTGCAGTATCGCATCAGCGGTCCGGAGGTGCAGACTGTGCGGGCGCTGTCGCAGCAGCTCGCTGGGGTCATTTCGGCCAATCCCAAGCTGCAGGCGCCAAGCTTCGACTGGAACGAGCCGGAGCGCGTACTGAAGGTCGAGGTGCTGCAGGACAAGGCGCGGCAGCTCGGAATCACCTCCGAGGACATCGCCAGCGCCATGAACAGCGTCGTCGGTGGCGTGGCAATTACCCAGGTGCGCGACGCCACCTATCTGATCAATGTCGTGGTGCGGGCGCAGGATGCCGAACGCGGCTCGATCGAAACGCTGCGCAACCTGCAGATACCTACCGGAGGCGGCGAATCCATCCCGCTCGCGACGGTGGCCGACTTCCGCTACGAGATCGAGCAGCCGACGGTCTGGCGCCGCAGTCGCCTGCCCACGATCACCGTCAAGGCGGGCATGGTCGGCAACGCCCTGCCCGACACGGTGGTCGCCGAACTCAAGCCAGCGATCGACGCCTTCGCGGCCAAGCTGCCCGACGGCTACACGGTGGTGACCGGCGGTTCTGTCGAGGAAAGCGCCAACAGCCAGGGACCGATCATCGCCGTGGTGCCGCTGATGCTGTTCATCATGGCAACGGTGCTGATGCTGCAGCTGCAGAGCTTCCAGCGGCTGTTTTTGGTGGTGGCTGTCGCACCGCTCGGCCTGATCGGCGTGGTGGCAGCACTGCTGCCGACGGGCCAGCCGCTCGGCTTCGTTGCAATCCTCGGCGTTCTGGCGCTGGTCGGCATCCTCATCCGCAACTCGGTGATCCTGATCGTCCAGATCGAGGAGCTGATCGCCACAGGGACAGACAGGTGGCACGCGGTGATCGAGGCGTCGGAACACCGCATGCGGCCGATCGCCTTGACCGCCGCAGCCGCCAGCCTGGCGCTGATCCCGATCGCGCGCGAGGTGTTCTGGGCGCCGATGGCCTATGCGATGATGGGCGGCATCCTGGCCGGCACGGCAATCACGCTACTGTTTTTGCCGGCACTCTATGTCGCCTGGTTCAGGCTCAAGGAGCCGGACGAGGCCGGCAGCGCCACGACCGAAGCGATGGAACCACCGGCGGCGTAGGCGCCACCGGTGGCTGCCAGCCTATTGCGGCGGCAGCTGGGCGACGAAGTTCTTGATGAGAGCGGTCAGTTCATCCGGCTTTTCGACGCAGGGAATATGGCCGGCGCCGTCGATGATCTTGAAGCGCGAACCGGGGATGAGGTCGGCCAGGGCGCGCACCAGCGCCGGTGGCGTCGAGCCGTCCTGATCGCCGACGACGCAGAGCGTCGGCACAGCGATTGCCTTCGCCGCCTCGGTGTAGTCGGCGTCGCGCAGGGCAGCACAGGTGCCGGCGTAGCCCGCCACAGGCTGGCGCGTCAGCATGTTGCGGTAACCCGTGAGGTCGTCCTTGCGCTGCTCGTGGAACTCGGGCGTGAACCAAAGCTTCAGCACGGTGTCGACTATTGAGGCGATCCCATTTTTCTCGACGGCGGCGATGCGCGTGTTCCAGCTGTCGTCGGTGCCGATCTTGTGGGCAGTGTCGCAGAGCACCAGCGCGCGAACGAGATCTGGCCGCCTGGCGTAAAGGCCCTGGGCGATCATCCCGCCGACAGAGAGGCCGCAGATGATGGCGTCCTTGACGTTGAGATGGTCGAGCAGGCCTTCGAGATCGCCGATGTGGTCGTCCATCCGATACGGCGCGGTCCCGACATCGGAGAGGCCGTGTCCGCGCTTGTCGTAGGTGACGATCGGAAAGTCGCCGGCGAGGCGCACGATGACGTCGCGCCAGATGCGGAAATCGGTGCCGAGCGAATTGACGAAGACGAAGACCGGCTTGTTCGCAGGCCCGCCGATCAGCTGGTGATGCAGCGTGATGCCGCCGATTTCAGTAAATTGCACGGATAGTCTCCTCGTCGCGAGGTCATGGACATGGGGGCCTAGAAGTCGCCCGTCAGGCCGGCGCGGTCAAGCCGCGAGGCCTCCGCCGAGCGCGGCCGAGAGCCGCGCCCCCTCGCAATGGCAAGGTGCATCCGCTACATAAGCTGTAAGCTTGAAATGAGGATGTGATGGCCGAGAAGACCGAAGGGCGAAAGACGATCGTTTTGACCGGAGCCAGCCGCGGCATCGGCCATGCGACGGTGAAGCGCTTTTCGCGCGAGGGCTGGCGCGTCATCACCTGTTCGCGCCAGGCATTTTCAGACGATTGCCCGTGGCCGGCGGGTCCGGACGATCACATCAAGGTCGACCTCGCCGACCAAGGCGATGTCGGCAGCGCCGTGTCCGAAATCCGCCAGCGCCTGGAAAAGGAAGGCGGACTGCTGCATGCACTCGTCAACAACGCCGGCATCTCGCCCAAGCACAAGGGTGGCGGCCGGATGAACTCGATCGACACGCCGATGCATGTCTGGCGCGACGTGTTCCAGGTCAATTTCCTGGCGCCGATCATGCTGGCGCGCGGCCTGTTCAAGGAACTGGCGGCTGCCAAGGGCTCGGTGGTCAACGTGACCTCGATCGCCGGCACCCGCGTCCATCCCTTCGCCGGCACGGCCTATGCCACGTCCAAGGCAGCACTCGGCGCGCTGACCCGCGAGATGGCCGCCGACTTCGGCCCGCACGGCATCCGTGTCAACGCCATTGCACCCGGCGAGATCGACACTGCGATCCTGTCGCCGGGGACCGAAAAGATCGTCGAGACGATCCCGATGCGCCGGCTCGGCCTGACGTCGGAAGTCGCCGACATCATCTATTTCCTGTGCTCGGGCCAGGCATCCTATGTCACGGGCTCCGAAATCCATATCAACGGCGGCCAGCACGTTTGAGGGCATTTGCCTTCTCTCTATGGGAGAAGGCCTGCCGCGCACCCAAACGAAAAAGCCCGCCGGATGGCGGGCTTTTTGCTGTCACCTGGATGAACCGTCGATCAGGCCTTTACCTGCTTCGCCGCCTCGTCGAGCGACTTCTCGACGGCGTCGAAGATGTCGTCGACCTGCTTGTCGTTGATGATCAGCGGCGGGCAGAAGGCAAGCGCGTCACCCATGTTGCGGGAGATGATGCCGTTCTGCTGCAGGATGCCGTTGACGAGGCCGCCAAGTGCGCCGACGGAGCCCCATGGCGCCTTTGTTGCCTTGTCGGTGACCAACTCCATGGCGCCGATCAGGGCGACACCACGGACCTCGCCGACGAGATCGTGCGAGGCGATTTTCGCCAGGCGCTTCTGCATGTGAGCGCCGACCTCGCGGGCATTGGCGACAAGGTTGCGTTCCTCGATGATCTTGAGATTTTCGAGCGCAACGGCTGCAGCGACCGGATGGCCGCCGGCGGTGAAGCCGTGGCCGAAGGTGCCGATGCGGTTGCTTTCGTCGGCGATCGGTTCGAACACCTTGTCGTTGATCATCAGCGCCGATATCGGCAGATAAGACGACGAGATCTGCTTCGACATGACCATGATGTCGGGCTGCATGGCGTAGGTCTCTGAGCCAAACATGTTGCCGGTGCGACCGAAGCCGCAGATGACTTCGTCGGCGACGAGCAGGATGTCGTACTTCTTGAGAACGGCCTGGATCTTTTCCCAGTAACCCGCCGGCGGCACGACGACGCCGCCCGCACCCATGACCGGCTCGCCGAACATGGCGGCGATGGTCTCAGGGCCTTCAGCCAGGATCAGCTTTTCCAGATCGTCGGCGAGACGGGTCGAGAACTGCTGCTCGGTCTCGCCAGGCAGCGCCTCGCGCCAGTGATGTGGCGACGAGGTGTGCAGCACATTGGCGATCGGCAGGTCGAAGGACAGATGGTTGTTGGGCAGGCCTGTGAGGCTTGCCGAAGCAATGGTGACGCCGTGATAGGCGCGCTTGCGCGAAATGATCTTCTTGCGCTCAGGCTGGCCGAGCGCATTGGAGCGGAACCAGATCATCTTCATGGCCGTATCGTTGGCCTCGGATCCGGAATTGGTGAAGAACGCTTTGCTCATCGGCACCGGCGCCATCGTCACCAGCTTCTCGGCGAGGTCGATCAGCGGCGAGTGACCCTTGTGGGTGAAGCTGTGATAGTAGGGCAGCTTGGCCATCTGCTTCGTCGCCGCATCGACGAGACGCTTCTCCGAGAAACCGACGCCGACGCTCCACAGCCCCGACATCGCCTCGATGTAGCGCTTGCCCGAGATGTCCTCGACATAGATGCCATCGCCCTTTTCGATGATCAGCGGCCCGACCTCCTGGTGGCGGCGGGCATTGGTGTAGGCGTGCATATGGAATTTCTTGTCGCGCGCCTCGGGCGAATTCGGCTGGCTGTCCATTGTCGTTCCTCACTGGATGAAGCGTCGCCGGCAGGGCGACGATGTCGTCGATCTTGCGATGGCAGTCAGCGACCGCTTGCAAAATCCGCAAATTGTTGTTTGATGCATCATGTTTTTCGCGTGGACCAATGTCAAGGGCCAGAGGGGCGGCAGGGGCAGGCCAGACAAGGCCACAGCGCTCTGCATGCCCAGTCCCGACAAAGGAGCACACGGCCTAAGTCCGGCCATAGGCAACGGCGATGTCGTGCAAGGCTGGGACCATGAACGGATGGGCGAAGGGAACCGATGAACGAAGGCTTCGCCTTGCAGATGGTTGAGCACGACAATCTCGGCGAGATTGTCTACGGCCAGCTGTCGGATGCGCTGATCAAGGGACGCTTCGCGCCCGACGCGCGGCTGACGATCCGCGACCTGGCGCAGTCTCTGGGCACATCGGTGACGCCAGTGCGCGACGCCATCCTGCGCCTGATCCAGGACGAGGCGCTGGTGCAGAAGTCGGCACGCGAGGTACGCGTGCCCGTCATGACGCTGGCGCGCTATCTCGAAATCCGCCAGATCAGGATGAAGCTGGAGGGGCTTGCCGCGCGCGAGACGGCGCTGAAGGCAGAGGCCAGGGACATCTCCCGGCTGCGCGAACTGATCGCGCGCAACGAACAGGCTATCGCCGGCGGCGATTGGCCGACAGCACTGGAGCTCAACCAGACCTTCCATTTCGCGCTGGCCGAAATCGCCAGCATGACTGTGCTGCGCGGCATCCTCAACCGGCTGTGGCTGCAGATGGGCCCGATGATCGCGGCGTCCTACCAGCATGGCGGGCGGGCGATGATCGACCACCACCACGTGATCCTCGCCGCCATCGAAGCCCGCGACGCCGACGGGGCCGAGCGCGCCATCGTCGACGACATCAGGGGCGCGAGTTCGGTCATCATCGAGCAACTCGCTGCGCTGAAGCCTGCCGAGGGTGCGGCCTGACCATGGAGACGGTCGACTGCATCATCGCCGGTGCCGGCGTCATCGGCCTTGCCGTGGCGCGAGAACTGAGCCGACTTGGCATGGAGACGATCGTCGTCGAGGCGGCCGATGCCATCGGCACCGAAACCAGTTCACGCAACTCGGAAGTGATCCACGCCGGCATCTACTATCCCCCGGGGAGCCTGAAGGCTGAGCTGTGCGTCGCCGGTCGCGACAAGCTCTATGCCTATGCCGCCGAGCGCGGCGTCCCGCACAAGCGCTGCGGCAAACTGATCGTGGCGACGCTTGCGGAGCAGGTGTCAACGCTGAAAGGCATCGTCGACCAGGCGCGGGCCAACGGCGTTGACGACCTCGTCCTGCTCGACGCCGCAGGAGCCCGGGCAATGGAGCCGTCGCTTGCCTGCCACGCCGCGGTGCTGTCGCCATCGACCGGCATCGTCGACAGCCATGCGTTGATGCTGTCGCTGCTCGGCGAAGCCGAAGGGCACGGCACCATGCTCAGCCTCAACACCGAAATCGTATCAGGCCGGCTCGAGGCGGGCCGCTTCGTGCTGCAGACGCTGGACAGCTCAAACGGCATGAGCTTCGAGATCACGGCGCGGCATTTCGTCAACGCCGCCGGCCTCGGCGCCAACAGGCTCGCGGCGTCGCTGGACGGGCTCGACCCACGGTTCGTGCCTGAGCTTCGCTATGCCAGGGGCAACTACTTCTCGGTGACGGGCAAGCCGGCCTTCTCCCGGCTGATCTATCCGGTGCCGGAGCCGGGCGGGCTGGGCATACACCTGACGCTCGACCTCAATGGCGCCATGCGCTTCGGCCCCGACGTCGAGTGGATCGAGACGAAGGACTATTCGGTCGACCCGTGCAGGGCCGACCATTTCTATGGCGAAATCCGCAAATACTGGCCTGCCCTCGCCGACGACAGCCTGAGCCCGACCTACAGCGGCATCCGCCCCAAGCTTGCCGGCCCTGGCGAGCTCGTTGCCGATTTCGTCATCCAGGGACCCGAGGTCCATGGCGTCGTCGGACTGGTCAACCTGTTCGGCATCGAAAGCCCGGGGCTGACCTCTTCGCTGGCGATCGCCGAACTGGTGGCAGAGAAGCTGAAGCGAACCTATGTCTAACGTACCATTCAAGGCGTGACCCGCCGCCCGGCGAGGACGCCGACCCCATCTTCACCCGCTCACGAACGACCCCAGCAAGGACGAAAGCATGTACCCCGAAGTGAAACTGTTCATCGACGGCAAGTGGACGGCTGCCGAAGGCGGCAAGACCATCGACGTCTACAATCCCGCCACCAACGAGGTGATCGGCAAGGTCGCCTCGGCCGGCAAGGGCGACCTCGACCGTGCGCTCGCCGCCGCCGAGCGCGGCTTCAAGATCTGGCGCAAGGTGTCGCCTTACGACCGCTCCAAGGTGTTGCGCCGCGCCGCAGACCTGTTGCGCGAACGCGCCGATGCGATCGCCGCACTTCTGACGCAGGAACAAGGCAAGCCGGTCGGCGAGGCCAAGATGGAGGTCCTGTCCTCGGCCGACCTGTTCGACTGGTTCGCCGAAGAAGGCCGCCGCACCTATGGCCGCGTCATTCCGGCCCGCGCGCCCGGCATCCAGCAGATCGTCGTCAAGGAACCGGTCGGCCCTGTCGCCGCATTCACGCCGTGGAACTTCCCGATATCGCAGGCGGCGCGCAAGATCGGCGCAGCCCTTGCCACCGGCTGCTCGATCATCGTCAAGCCGCCGGAAGAGACGCCAGCCTCGCCTGCCTGCCTCGGCGACGTGTTCAGGGATGCCGGCCTGCCCGACGGCGTGCTCAACCTCGTCTATGGCAACCCACCCGAAATCTCCGGCTACCTCGTGCCGCATCCTGTCATCCGCAAGGTGTCGTTCACCGGCTCGGTGCCGGTCGGCAAGCATCTCGCAGCCCTCGCCGGCACCCACATGAAGCGTGCGACGATGGAGCTTGGCGGCCATGCCCCGGCGATGGTGTTCGACGACGCCGACATCGACCAGGCGGCAGCAACGCTTGCCGCCTCGAAGTTCCGCAACGGCGGCCAGGTCTGCGTGTCGCCGACACGCTTCCTGGTCCAGGAAGGCTCCCACGACCGCTTCCTTGGTAAGTTCGTCGACTACGCCAAGTCGGTGAAGGTCGGCGACGGCCTGGAGGCGAGCAGCCGCATGGGCCCGCTGGTCAATGAACGCCGGCTGGAGGCCGTCGAGGCGCTGATCAACGAGGCGGTGGCCGACGGCGCAAAGCTCGAGACCGGTGGCAAGCGCATCGGCAACAAGGGCTCGTATTTCGAGCCGACGGTGCTGTCGGGCGTGCGCACCGACATGCGCATCATGAATGAGGAGCCATTCGGCCCGGTTGCGCTGGTGATGCCGTTCAAGACTTTCGAGGACGTCGTGACCGAGGCCAACCGCCTGCCCTACGGGCTTGCGGCCTATGCCTTCACCAAGTCGAACAAGACGGTGACCGACCTCGGTGCCGAGATCGAAACCGGCATGCTGACGATCAACCATCTCGGCCTTGCTCTGCCCGAAACGCCTTTCGGCGGCGTCAAGGACAGCGGCTACGGCTCGGAAGGCGGCACGGAAGCGCTCGAAGCCTATCTGGTCACCAAATTCGTGACCCAGTCAGCCGTCTGACACTGACAACAAAGCCGGCGCATCACATGGGCGCCGGCTTTTTCTTCAAGACGTCTTCGGCCGTTTCGACTGCAGGATGTTGCGGATCGAAAAGCTCGAATGGATCCGGGCGAGGCCCGGCAGGGCTGACAGGATTTCCTTGTGCACGCGCTCGAAATCGCCGGCACTGGCCACCTCGACGCGCAGGAAGTAGTCGGAATCGCCGGTCATCAGGTAGCACTCCTTGATCTCGGGATAGCGCCGCACCGCAAGCTCGAAGCGGTTGAAATACTCCTCGGTCTGCCGCTCCAGCGTGATCTGCACGATGACGGCGATGCCTTCGTCGGCGGCGGCGTTGCCGATGATCGCGGTGTAGCCCCTGATGACCCCTTCCTGCTCCAGCAACTGCACCCGCCTGAGGCACGCCGACGGCGACAGGCCGACCTCGGCCGCCAGGCTGGCATTGCTGACGCGCGCATTGGCGCGCAACGCCCGGATGATACCGCGGTCGATCGCGTCCAGAGAGGGCATCGCAGTTCCTTTCAAGATTCCGTCGAAAATTGCACAACTTGCCACCAGTTCGCACGATCATCATCATATTGGCAAGATTTTCGCCGATCATTGCGGTATTCTTCTGACAAGGCGAGGACAGTTCCCGGATATGACAATGGACGTGCAAAGCGACATCGAGAGCCGTGCGGCTTGCGGCGTGCTGACCATCGATCTCGGCGCGCTGGTGGATAACTACCGGCAGCTGAGCCAGCGCAACGCGCCTGAGATGACCGCGGCCGTGGTGAAGGCGGATGCCTACGGGCTCGGCGTGGCCGAGGTCGCGCCTGTGCTCTACGCCGCCGGCTGCCGCGATTTCTTCGTCGCCCATTTCATCGAAGCTGTCAGGCTGAAGCCGCACTTGCCGGCGGACGCGCGCATCCTGGTTCTCAACGGCCTGATGCCGGGCAGCGAGGCCGACTGCGCCGACCTTGGCGTGGTGCCGGTGCTGAACTCGCTCGAACAGGTCGCCAACTGGTCGGCTACCGCCAAGGCGTGCAACACCACGCTGCCGGCAGCACTTCAGGCCGACACCGGCATGTCGCGGCTCGGCCTCGAGCCGCAGGAGCTGGAAACGCTGCTCGCCGAACCGCACCGGCTCGACGGCATCCATATCGACACCGTGATGAGTCACCTCGCCTGTGGCGACGAGCCGGCCCATGACGCCAATGCTCGCCAGCTTGAACGCATGCGGGCGGTTCGTGCCCGATTCCCCGGCGCCAAACTGTCCTTCGCCAACTCGGCCGGCATCTTCCTCGGCGACGACTTCCACGGCGATCTCGCCCGTCCCGGCATCGCACTTTATGGCGGCGCGCCGCTGGGAGGCTACGACAACCCGATGCGCCAGGTGGTGCGGCTAGACGTCGGTGTCGTGCAGACCCGCACCGTGCCGGCGGGCGCTGAAGTCGGCTATGGCGCGAGCTTTGTCGCCAAATCGGAGATGCGGCTCGCCACCATCGCCGCCGGCTATGCCGACGGCCTGCCGCGCCATCTCAGCAATGCCGGTGCTGCCTGGCTCGGCAACATCCGCCTGCCGATCGTCGGGCGCGTCTCGATGGACAGCATCATCCTCGACGTCACAGCCTTGCCGGCTGGAACACTGAAGCTCGGCGACATGGTGGAACTGATCGGCCCGCACCAGACGCTCGAAATGATCGCGTCGGATGCCGGCACCATTTCCTACGAAATCCTGACCAGCCTGGGTCGGCGCTACAGACGCCGCTACCTCGGCCCGGCAGCGCGCTAAAACCACAGGGGCAATCATGCGCATAGTCATTCTCGGTGCCGGTGTCATCGGCGTCACCTCCGCCTACTATCTGGCCAAGGCAGGTCACAAGGTGACGGTTCTCGACCGCCAGGCCGGCCCGGCGCTGGAAACCAGCTTTGCCAATGCCGGCGAGATTTCGCCCGGCTATGCCTCGCCCTGGGCCGCGCCCGGCATCCCGCAGAAGGCGATGAAGTGGCTGTTCATGAAACACGCGCCGCTGATCATCCAGCCGATGCTCGACATCTCGACCTGGCGCTGGGTGACGGCGATGCTGCGCAACTGCACCTCGGCCCGCTATGCGCTCAACAAGAGCCGCATGGTGCGCCTCGCCGAATACAGCCGCGACCAGCTGATTTTTCTGCGCGACGACACCGGCATCCAGTACGACCACCGCACCCAGGGCACGCTGCAGCTGTTCCGCTACCAGAAGCAGCTCGACGGCATGGCCAAGGACATCGAGGTGCTGCAGAGCGACGGTGTGCCTTACGAAGTGCTCGACCCCGCCGGCTGCGTTGGCGCGGAACCGGGCCTGGCGCCTGTGCGTGACAAGATTGCCGGTGGCCTGCGCCTGCCCAATGACGAGACCGGCGACTGCTTCAAGTTCACCAACGAACTGGCCAAGCTGGCCGAAGGCCTTGGCGTCGAGTTCCGCTACAATGTGAAGCTTGAGAGCCTGCGCCAGGAAGGCAAGCGCATCGTCGCCGTCCGCACCACGGAAGGCGAAGTCGAGGCCGACATGTTCGTCGGCGCACTCGGCAGCTTCACGCCGTCCTTCGTCAAGCCGCTGGGCCTGAGCGTGCCGGTCTATCCTGTCAAGGGCTACTCGATCACCGTTCCGATCGTCGACGAGAGCAAGGCTCCGGTGTCGACCATCATGGACGACACCTACAAGATCGCCATCACCCGCCTGGGCGACCGCATCCGCGTCGGCGGCATGGCCGAAATCGCCGGCTTCAACACCGACCTGTCGCCGTCGCGCAAGGCGACGCTTCAGTTCTCGGTCGAAGACCTGTTCGGCGGCGCCGCCGACCAGAGCCGCGCCACCTTCTGGAGCGGGCTGAGGCCGATGACGCCTGACGGTACGCCCGTCATCGGGCGCACCAAGTTCGACAATTTCTACCTCAACACCGGTCACGGCACGCTGGGCTGGACCATGGCCTGCGGCTCGGGCCGCGTGCTGGCCGACATGATCGGCGGCGTCCGCCCCGAGATCGACGTCTCCGACCTCGCGCTGTCGCGCTACGCCTGAAGGCATCACTCGTCGCCCAATTGCCTGTCTTGCTGCAATAGGCCGCTCTCCGACCTCGGAGGCGGCCTATTGTGCATCGCATTATCCGCAAGGCTCTGCGAAGATGACCTTGCCGGCCAGGTGATCGCGACCGGCTACAACACTCATCTCGACGCGGTATCCAGCATCGCCGGATGCCTTGCATCAGTTGCCCGCGACCGGCGTCCGGCCAATCCCTCCTGAACTTTCCTGACATTGGCGATTGACAGCAGCGGCTTGGCGTGCAGAAATTGGTCTGACCATTGTACCATTTGGAAGTCGCCACGTGCTCGACCTGCCTCCCCTTCAAGCCACTGCGCGCGATGACGCAGTCCTCAATGTGCTGGCGGATTTCGTCATCCACGAGGAGCTCAAGCCGGGTGACCGTCTGCCGACCGAGCGCGTCCTGTCCGAGCGGCTGAAGGTCAGCCGGACCACCGTGCGCGAGGCGCTGACGCGCTGGGAAGGGCTTGGCCTGGTCGAGCGCCGCCAGGGCAGCGGCACCTATCTCAAGGCGGCGGTGTCGCGCGACATGCTGCATCTGCCACTGACATTTGCCTCGGGCAACGACTTCGAAAGCCTGATGCACACGCTGGAAATCCGACGCGGCCTCGAGGCCGAAGCCGCCGCCCTGTGCGCCTTGCGCGCCGGGCCGGCCGAAGTTGAGATCATCCGGCAGAAGCTCGAGGTCATGGAAGAAGCCTTCCATGCCCGCGCCGGCATGTCGTCGGACGAGGACTGGGATTTCCACCAGGCGATCTATCGCGTGTCGGGCAATCCGCTGTTCGAGCAGATCATCTCGGCGATGCACGAGCTGTTCCACCGCTTCTGGGAGCATCCGCTTGGCGTGCGCGATTTCGGCCATGCCAGCTTTCCCTATCACCGTACTGTCTACGAGCGGATTGCGGCTGGCGATGCCGAAGGCGCACGCGGCGAAGCACTGAAACTGATCGCCACAGTCGAGGCCGACCTGCGCCGCGGCGACGCCAATCTCAAACGTGCGGGATACAAATGAGCAGCGAGTTCGAGCGGGATTTCATAGCCGAGGCGGCGACCTTGCTGGCCCATGACGAACCGTTCCCCGGTGGTGCCGTGGTGCCGCCGATCTACCAGACGTCGCTGTTTACCTTCGACAGCTACGCCGACATGGCCGACGTGTTCGCCGGGCGCAGCACCAAGCCGATCTATTCGCGCGGCAACAACCCGACCGTGATGGAATTCGAGAGCAAGATCGCTGCCCTCGAAGGGGCAGAGGCCGCGCGCGGCTTTTCCAGCGGCATGGCTGCGATCAGCTCGACCGTGCTCGCCTTCGTCGGCTCAGGCGAGCGCATCGTGGCCGTGCGCAACTGCTACGGCGACGCCTATCGCCTGTTCGAGCGGCTGTTGCCGCATCTCGGCATCAAGGTCGATTATGTCGACGGCTCCGATCCCGAGGCGGTGGCAGCGGCACTGCCTGGTGCGGCGATGCTCTATCTCGAAAGCCCCACCTCGATGATGTTCGAGCTGCAGGAGCTCGAGGCGCTGACCGCCATGGCGCGCGCGCGTGGCATCGTCAGCGTCATCGACAATTCCTGGGCGACGCCGCTGTTCCAGAAGCCGATCCTGCACGGCGTCGACATCGTCATGCATTCGGCCTCGAAATATCTTGGCGGCCACAGCGATACCGTGGCCGGCGTGGTGGCCGGTTCGGCCGAGCATATCCGCCGCATCAATGAGCGCACCTACCCCTATCTCGGCGCCAAGCTGTCGCCGTTCGAGGCATGGCTCCTGCTGCGTGGCCTGCGCACGCTGCCGCTCAGGCTGCCGCATCACATGAAGAGCGCGCTTGTCATCGCCGAACGGCTCAAAGGCCACGCCCATGTCGAGCGCGTCAACCATCCCGCCTTCTCCAACCATCCGGGCAAGAAAACGCTGTCAGGCTATTCCGGCCTGTTCTCCTTCGAGGTGACCGACGACATCGACGTGCCGGCTTTCACCGATGCGCTGAAATTGTTCCGCATCGGCGTCAGCTGGGGCGGGCACGAAAGCCTCGTGGTGCCGGCGCTCGCCTCGCTGCAGCAGACGCCGGATGCCAATTCCATAGGCCGGTTCGGGGTCAGCCCGCGGACCATCAGGCTGAATGTAGGGCTGGAAAATGTGGAGGATCTCTGGGCCGACGTCAGTCGCGCCTTCGGGGAAGCAAAAAGAAAATAACTTCAAATCCAAGAATGGGAGTGACTGGAATGAGGAAATACAGCCTTTTGTTCGCAACGGCCCTGGGCCTTGCCCTGTCGGCGGGATCGGCGCTGGCGGATTCGACCGTCAAGATGGTGGAGGTGATCACAAGCCCGCAGCGCACGGAGTTCCTTAAGAAGCAGATCGCCGCGTTCGAGGCGGCCAATCAGGGCGTCAAGGTCGAGCTCGTTTCGCTGCCTTGGGGCCAGGCCTTCGAAAAGTTCCTGACCATGGTCCAGGCCGGCGATACCCCTGACATCGTCGAAATGCCCGAGCGCTGGCTCGGCCTCTACGGCACCAACGGCCAGCTCGAAGACCTTGGCCCCTATATGGCGAAATGGGCAGATGCCGCAACGCTCGGCGATCGCGCCAAGCAGTTCGGCTCGGTGGTCGACGGCAAGCAGTACATGATCCCCTACGGCTACTATCTCCGCGCCATGTTCTGGAACAAGAAGCTGTTCAAGGAAGCCGGCATAGACCATGCGCCGACGACGCTCGACGAGTTCATGGAGGCCAACAAGAAGATCTCGGCGATCAACGGCAAGTACGGCTACTGCCTGCGCGGCGGCCCGGGCGGCTTCAATGGCGTGCAGATGTTCATGAACATTGCCAACGGCAAGGGCGGCTACTTCAACGCCGACGGCACCTCGACCATCAACGAGGAAGGTTCGGTCAAGGGCCTGCAGATGCTGGCCGACATCTACAAGAGCGGCTACGCGCCCAAGGACAGCGTCACCTGGGGCTTCAACGAAATCGTCACCGGTTTCTATTCCGGCACCTGCGCCATGCTCGACCAGGATCCGGACGCGCTGATCGGCATCGCCGAAAAGATGAAGCCGGAAGACTTCGCGGTGGCGCCGATGCCGGCCGGGCCCTCTGGAAAGTCCTATCCGACGCTGGGTTATGCCGGCTGGTCGATGTTCGCCAATTCGGACGTCAAGGAAGACGCCTGGAAGCTGATGTCGACGCTGCTTTCGCCGGCAGACAACATCGGCTGGGCCAAGGAAGTTGGCGTGCTGCCGATCCACACCAGTGCTGCCGATGATCCGCACTTCAAGACCGAACAGTTCAAGGGCTGGTTCGACGAGCTGAACAATCCGGAGAAGTTCGAATTCGTGACTCCGCCGGTGCATCTGGAGAACCTCGGCAATTTCTACGACCAGGTGTCGGTCAAGAATGTCCAGGAGGTGCTGCTCGGCCAGCGCACGGCCAAGGACATCGCCGACGAATGGGCTGCGTTCCTGACCAAGGAACAGCAGGACTGGATGGCCAAAAACAAGAAGTAACGGCCATGGCGGGGCAGCGATGTCCCGCCAACCATGCCCTTCGAAGGGCTCCCTTGCTGCCCCCTCGCCGACCGCGTCTCGCGGTCATGCCGGCTTCGCCGCCAAGCCCTTTCTCCCCTTGGAGACGAGGTCGCGCGCGAGGGGGCGATTTTTTCGCCATGACGAAAGCACTCGCCATGACCACAGCAGTCACCGAACTGACATCGCCGCGAAGAATGCGTCCCGGAGGCGTTTTGCCCGGGCTGGAACCCTGGCTCTATCTTGGCCCGGCGCTGATTCTGCTCGTCACCGTGCTTTTGGTGCCGCTGATCGTCGGCATCAGCTACTCTTTCCGCAAGTTCTCGGCGTTCAAGTCCGAATTCGTCGGGCTCGGTCAGTACCAGGCGATGCTGTCGGATGCATTGCTCGGCCAGGCGCTGCTCAACACGCTGTGGTGGACTGTCGGCAGCCTGTTCTTCCAGTTCTTTCTTGGCCTTGGACTGGCGCTACTGCTCGACCGGCCGTTCTTTGGCCGCAGGATCGTCCAGGCGGTGGTGTTCTTGCCTTGGGCGGTGCCGTCGTTCCTGTCCGGCCTGACCTGGGCCTGGCTGTTCAACCCCATCGTCGGGCCGTTGCCGCATTGGCTCTACGCGCTCGGGCTGCAAGCCGAACCGACGAGCATCCTCTCCGACCCGGCCACTGCCATGTGGGGACCGATCATTGCCAATGTCTGGTTCGGCGTTCCGTTCTTCGCCATCACTCTGCTTGCGGCACTGAAGTCGATTCCCTCCGAGCTGCATGAGGCAGCGGCAATCGACGGCGCCTCGCCATGGCAGCGCTTTTCCAAAGTGACGCTGCCGTTCCTGGCACCAACGATCGCCATCACGGTGATGCTGCGCACGATATGGATCGCCACCTTCGCCGACCTGATCTTCGTCATGACGGCCGGCGGCCCGGCCGGATCGACCAACACGGTCGCCACCTACATTTATGTCAGCGCCTTCAAGTCGCTGGACAAGGGCTACGCCTCGGCCGTCGCCGTGCTGCTTCTGGTGCTGCTCATCTTCTATGCGGTCGTGCTCATCGGCATCCGCCGCTCGCTCGCGAGGAATTCCTGATGATTGCCGGACGTTCGACTTCCACGCGCGTTCTCGGCGGTATCGGCCTCTATTGCGCGATCGGCGCCTACATCGTCTTCGCGCTGTTTCCGATCTACTGGACGCTGAAGATCTCGGTGACGCCGCAGTCGCTGCTCTATTCCGAAGGCATCACGCTGTGGCCCTCGGCCACCACCTTCGAGAATTACGTCACCGTGCTGAAAGCCAGCGACTTCCCGCTCTATTTCTTCAACAGCGTGCTGGTGTCGGTGACCACAGCCATCCTGGTGACGGTCATCGCCTCGGGTGCCGGCTACGCCATGTCGCGCTTCTCCTTCCGCGGCAAGACGACGGTGGCGATAGCGCTTCTGTTGACCCAGACCTTCCCGCTGGTGATGGTCATCCCGCCGATCTACCGCATCATGGGCGAGCTCGGCCTGACCAACAGCCTCACCGGGCTGATCATCATCTACACAGCATTCAACACCGCCTTCGCGACCTTTCTGATGCAATCCTTCTTCGACGGCATCCCGAAGGACCTGGAGGAAGCGGCGATGATCGACGGCTGCACCCGCTTCCAGGCGCTGCGCCGCATCATCATTCCGCTGACACTACCCGGCATGGGCGCGACGCTCGGCTTCGTCTTCACCGCGGCGTGGAGCGAGCTGCTGTTTGCGCTGATGCTGATCTCCAGCGAGGGCCAGAAGACCTTTGCCGTCGGCCTGCTGACCTTCATCGGCAAGTTCGCCGTCGACTGGGGGCAGATGATGGCGGCGTCGATCCTGGCGCTCATCCCGGTCTGCATCTTCTTCGCATTCCTGCAACGCTATCTCGTGACCGGCCTGACCGCCGGCGCCGTCAAAGGGTAGAACCATGGCTTCGGTTACGCTCAACAAGGTCCAGAAGGACTACGGCTCACTCAACGTGCTCCAGGCCGTCGATCTGGAGATCGCAGACGGCGAGTTCGTGGTGCTCGTCGGCCCGTCCGGCTGCGGCAAGTCCACCTTGCTCAGGATGATCGCGGGCCTGGAGGAAGTGTCGGCGGGCGAGATTCGTATCGGCGAACGCGTGGTCAACGACGTCGCCCCCAAGGACCGCGACATCGCCATGGTGTTCCAGTCCTACGCGCTCTACCCGCACATGAACGTCGCCTCGAACATGGGCTTCAGCCTGGCACTTCGGAAAGCCGAGAAGAACGCCATAGACACCAGGGTCAATGGCGCGGCGAGCCGGCTCGGCCTCGACAAGCTGCTGGCGCGCCTGCCCCGCCAGCTTTCCGGCGGCCAGCGCCAGCGCGTCGCCATGGGTCGCGCCATCGTGCGTGATCCGAAGGTGTTCCTGTTCGACGAGCCGCTCAGCAACCTGGACGCCAAGCTGCGCGTGCACATGCGCACCGAGATCAAGGCGCTGCATCAGCAGCTCAAGACGACTTCGGTCTATGTCACCCACGACCAGATCGAGGCGATGACGATGGCCGACCGCATCGTCGTCATGCATGACGGCGTCGTCCAGCAGGTGGGTGCACCGCTCGAGCTGTATGACCGGCCCGCCAACGCGTTCGTTGCCGGGTTCATCGGCTCGCCGGGCATGAATTTCCTGCCGGCGACGATCAAGCGAACGGGCAACGATGCGGCAGCCGTCCTGGTCGATGGCCAGCATCTGCCCGTATCGGCGAGCCTGCCGATCGCCAGTGGCGACGAGGTGAGCATCGGGCTGCGGCCCGAGCACATGCGTATCGCTGCCGACGGCGACATCTCCGTCCAGGTTGAGGTCGTTGAGCCGCTGGGCCTGTCGACGCAATTCTATGCCAGGCTGGCCGGCCAGCAGGTGTGTGTCTTCGCCATGGGGCGGGTCGCGGTGAAGCCTGACGACAACGTCCGGCTGTCGGCAACGGCCGCCGACCTGCATGTTTTCGACCCGAAGAGCGGCCAGCGCATCGGCTGAGACGACCACGGCGGGCGCCATCAGGCGCCCATCACGAGAAGGCGTCGGCCGCGGCCGGCGCCTTTTTTGTTTGTGTACAGACCTTCGGCGGCACATTTCATTCGTGTGCATACCGTCTAGGACGGCGCTCCCATTAGCGCACAAACCTTCAGTGGCGACGCATTGCAACTAGACAGGAAGTAAAACGCGCGATGATTCAACCATGGGCAGAGCCCCATCACACGGACTGCGGCAACGCTTGCACGCCATGATTCCCCTTGTTCGGCGAGTTGCGCAATCGGCTCACAACCGGTGCGCGCAGAGACTGCAATCCGCCGCGTGACTCAAGGTCAACTTGCGCGCCTTGGCGCAAAAAAATCATATGACTCTGCGGAATTTCGCAGCGCAAAGGCCTTAGAACTCTAACAAGTCCACTGCCAAGAATGGCAAGAATGAGGCAGATCGATAGCCGCCATTACGTTGAGTCACCGGGCAGCAACCGTTCGACAAAGCCCAAAAGGCGGCCCGCTCGACTGTCAGCGGCGGCTTACATGGATCGGCACCGACTAGGATCAGGCCGGATTTGACTGGGGAATAGTCTTGCAAGAGTAGTGGATTATCTTAAGCCAATCATACTCGATACCGTCGACTTAACTTTCGGACATAGCTTTTGCGACGCCAAAGACTCTTGCCGTACAAGTACTGATGACTCGGATCCTTGGCAGTGCTGCCGGCATTTACACTTGGGTAATTTCTTCTGAATACGTCGAGTCAACGAGATAGCTAAATTTTTAAGTACAGGGAGGGGTTCCTGTCGGCACTCTCGGGAATGGAATACGCAGGCAAGACATGAGCAATTTCTAATAAGCCACGTTTGAAAAACCTCTCTTAGATCTCCTCCTTTTTCGAAGCAAAACACGCGCTGGCGACGCCGCCGGCGCCCTCCCCTACTCACATTCCTGCATGTCTTCAGGCGATGCGAAGCGAAAAAGCTTCCCAGCGATCGGCCACACTTTGCCGGCGAAGAAGACCTGTGGGGCCAGGCAACCAAGTTCTACCTCTACGGCAAGGAAACGCCCAATGAGTTCCACCTTCGATCCAACAGCCAGCCACTACGGCGGTCCGCCGCCGAAAAGTGGCTTCTCCGCCGCCAATCTCTCAATCACGCGCAAGCTGGTCCTCGCCTTCTCGGCGATCGTGCTCGTCAGCATCGTCGTCGGCGGGTTTATGATGCGCGCCCTCAATCAGCTCGAGGCTGCCAGTGCAGAGCTCCAGGTGGCCAGCAGCGTGCTCAATACGCTCGGCAAGGCCGAAGCCTTGCACCTCGACCGCGCCAACATCGCCCGCACCTATGTGCTGAGCTTGCGCGAGGACGTCGCCAAGCGCTATCACGACACCTCGCTGAACGTCGACAAGACCATCGCCGATGCCCGGAGCCGGCAGATCACCGACAAGGATGTGATCACGGCGATCGACAACTTCCAGACCGCCGCCAACAACTGGCGCTCCGAGATCGGCGACCCGATCGTCCAGCTCGCCGGCAAGCCTGAAACCTACGACCGTGGCCGCGAACTTGCTGGTTCGACCCGCGCCTCGGAAGTGCAGGCTACCGTCCGCAAGGCGGTTGCCGAGATGCAGGCCGAGATTGGTAAGTGGGAAGAGGACACTGCGGTTCTCAAGAACGACGCCATTGCGACAGCAAAATACCTGCAGCTCGGCAGCGCCGGCCTTATCATCGCTATCCTTGTGGTGATCGCGCTGTGGCTCTCCAGCCAGATCGCAACGCCGGTCAACAACATGACGCATGCGATGCGCAGCCTGGCTTCCGGTGACCTCAAGGTCGTGGTTCCGGCCATCGGCCGCCGCGACGAAGTCGGCCAGATGGCGTTAGCCGTGCAGACCTTCAAGGAAGCTGCGATCGAGAAGGTTCGTCTCGAGGCAGAGGCCGCTGAAACGCGTCGCCGAGTCGAGGAGGATGCCGCACTGCGCGCCGCGCAGAAGGCCGAAGAAGACCGCCAGGACATGGTTGCGATCTCGGCTCTGGGCCACGGCCTCGACGCCCTATCGAAGGGCGACCTGATGCACCGCATCGACGCGCCGTTCCCTGACAAGCTGGTCAAGCTGCGCCAAGACTTCAACGAGTCGGTTGAGAAGCTACAGCAGACCATGCTCAGCATCACCTCCTCAGTGAAGGCGATCCACGCCGGCACCGGCGAGATCTACACCGCTGCCGACGACCTGTCGCGCCGCACCGAACAGCAGGCTGCCAGCCTCGAAGAGACCGCAGCTGCGCTCGACGAGATCACCGCGACCGTCAAGAAGACGGCCGAGGGTGCAGTACATGCCCGTGACGTCGTCTCCACGGCCAAGTCGGACGCGGAATCGAGCGGCATCGTGGTACGCAAGGCGATCGACGCCATGGGCACGATCGAGAAGTCGTCCGAGCAGATCAGCCGCATCATCGGCGTGATCGACGAGATCGCCTTCCAGACCAATCTCTTGGCGCTCAACGCCGGTGTCGAAGCGGCTCGCGCGGGCGACGCTGGACGCGGCTTCGCCGTGGTTGCCTCGGAAGTGCGTGCGCTTGCCCAGCGTTCGGCGGAAGCCGCCCGCGAGATCAAGAGCCTGATCTCCGCGTCGACGACGCAGGTCGGCGAAGGTGTCAAGCTGGTCGCCGAGACCGGCAAGGCACTGGAGCGCATCGTTCTCCAGGTGGCTGAGATCAACGCTGTCGTAACCAACATTGCGGCCAGCGCGCATGAGCAGTCGACCGGTCTCGACCAGGTCAACTCGGCGGTCAACCAGATGGACCAGGTCACCCAGCAGAACGCCGCGATGGTCGAAGAATCGACTGCCGCCAGCCACTCGCTGTCCCAGGAGACCGAAGAATTGTCGCGCCAGATCAGCACCTTCCGGCTCGGCAAGCTCTCGGTGGTCGAGTCCGGCCGTTCAGCAAGTCCCAAGTCTCCGGCGCGCGCACCGCGGCCCGAACTGAAGGTTGCATCCTCGAGCTTCGGTTCTTCCGCAGCCCGTGCGATCGCACCGGCGGCCGACGACTGGCAGGAGTTCTGAGCCAGCCATGACCACCTTGTCCGATCCATCGCAACGGATACTCGAGCTTGCGGCAGCGCTGGACTTCAGGGCGGCAGCGCCACTGACCGAAAGCCTGCTCGCAATGCGCGGAACCGCGCTGACCATCGATGCCTCGCGCGTGGAGCGGATCGGCGGTCAATGCCTTCAGGTTCTCCTGTCGGCGCAACAAACCTGGAGCGCGGATGAGACCGCGCTCTCCTTCACCAACCTGACGCCCGGCTTCGTCGAAGGCCTGCGGCTCCTGGGCTTCTCAGAAGCGGATTTCACCAGGGAGGAGATGCCGGAATGAGCGCGACCATTTTGACCGTCGATGATTCGCGCACCATGCGCGAGATGCTGAAACTGGCGCTGACGCAAGCCGGCTACAGGGTCATTCAAGCCGAGGACGGTGTCCACGGCCTCGAGGTGCTGAAGAGCGAGATGCCGCGGGTCATCGTCACCGACATCAACATGCCACGGATGGACGGCTTCGGCTTCATCGAGCATGTCCGCGCCGACGAAGCCTATCGCGGCATTCCGATCCTGGTGCTGACGACCGAGAGCGACGCCGAGAAGAAGGATCGCGCCCGGCGTGCCGGGGCGACCGGCTGGATCATCAAGCCTTTCGATCCTGCAAAGCTGATCGACGCCATCCGCCGCGTGTCGGCCTGAACCGGGAGAGATGTCCGTGGATGCAATGGCAGCGGTCAAGCAGACCTTCTTCCAGGAGTGCGAGGAGCAACTCGCCGAACTGGAAACGGGCCTTCTCGCAATGGAACGCGGAGAAGCCGAATCCGACACCGTGAACGCGGTTTTCCGCGCGGTGCATTCGATCAAGGGCGGCGCAGGCGCCTTCAGCCTCGAAGACCTGGTGCAGTTCGCCCACGTCTTCGAAACCACGCTCGACCACGTCCGCAACGGCGCGCTTGAACCAACGGCGGACGTCATGGCCGTCATGCTGCGTGCCGCCGACCTTCTGGCGGACCTCGTGGCCGCGGCACGCGACGGCCATACGGTCGACAGCGATCGCAGTAAAGTGCTGGTCACAGAACTCACCGCGCTGAGCCCCGGCGGGGCCGAGGCGGACGCCGAAGAAGAAGACGACATGAGCGACTTCTCCTTCACGCCCGTCACCGTGGCGTTCGACTTCTCGGACGCCCCTGTCGAAGCCGGGCGCAGCTACACGATCACTTTCAAGCCCAGGCCCGAACTCTATGCCAAGGGCAACGAGACGGTACTGGTGCTGCGCGAACTGGAACGCCTCGGCCAGTTGGAAACCAGCTGTGACGTGAGCGGACTGCCGCAGCTCGCCGAACTCGATCCAGAAGGCGCCTATCTCGAATGGATTATCCGGCTCACAACGGAGAAGGGCGAGGACGCGATCCGCGAAGTCTTCGAATTCGTGGAGTGGGATTCCAGCCTGACCATTCAGGCAGCTGACGCCGCCCCCTCCGATGCCGGCGCCGACACGGACTCGACTGAAGATGCATTCGCCACCCTGCTCCGCTCCATCCAGGGCGACGAGGCGGCTCTGCCGGCAACGACCGCCGAGATCATCCCGCTGCCTTTGGCTGAAGAGCGCGAGGCTATTGTCGAAGTCGAAGCACAGCCGGCCAAGGCTGCCGCGGCACGCAACGGCGAAGGTGGTGCCAATGCCGCCGCCCCGCAGACCATTCGCGCCGACCTCGAACGTGTCGACCGGCTGATCGATCTCGTCGGCGAACTCGTGATCAACCAGGCGATGCTGTCGCAGCGCGTCATGGAGGCCGGGCACGTGCCCGGATCGGCTGTGGCGCTTGGCCTCGACGAACTCGAGCATCTGACGCGCGAGATCCAGGACTGCGTCATGGCCATTCGTGCCCAGGCGGTGAAGTCGGTGTTCCAGCGCATTCCGCGTCTGGTGCGCGAAGTCGCCAGCATGACCGGCAAGCAGGTGCGCCTGATCACCGACGGCGAAGGCACAGAGGTCGACAAGACGGTGATCGACCGCCTGAACGATCCGCTGACCCACATGATCCGCAACGCCATCGACCACGGGCTCGAGAAGCCCGAGGTGCGTATCGCCGCCGGCAAGCCGGCCGAGGGCGTGGTTCGCCTGTCGGCGATGCACCGCTCGGGCCGCATCGTCATCGAGGTTGCCGACGACGGCGCCGGTATCAACCGCGCACGGGTCAAGGCGATCGCCGCCGAGAAAGGCCTGATCGCGGCCGATGCCGTGCTGTCCGACGAGGAGATCGACAACCTGATCTTCCTGCCAGGCTTCTCCACGGCGTCGGAGGTATCGAACATCTCCGGCCGCGGCGTCGGCATGGACGTGGTCAAGCGCTCGATCCAGGGCCTTGGCGGCCGCTTGTCGATCACCTCGCGTCCCGGCAAGGGCTCGACCTTCACCATGAGCCTGCCACTGACGCTCGCCGTGCTCGACGGCATGGTGGTGACTGTCGCCGACCAGACGCTTGTGGTGCCGCTGACGGCGATCATCGAAACGCTGCAGCCCAAGGCAGCCGACGTGCACGGCCTTGGCGGCGGCTCACGGGTGATCGCCATCCGCGATGCCTTCACGCCGCTGATCGACGTCGGCCGCGAGCTCGGCTTCCGCAACACCGCCACCGATCCGCTGGCTGCCGTGGCGATCCTGGTCGAGACCGAAGGCGGCCGCCGCAGCGCCTTGCTCGTCGATACGATCCAGGGCCAGCGCCAGGTCGTCATCAAGAGCCTGGAGTCCAACTACAGGCACGTGCCGGGCATCGCCGCCGCAACCATCCTTGGCGATGGCCGCGTCGCTCTCATCATCGACGTCGACACCGTGATCGCCAATTCGCAGGCCGACGCGACCATTCTTGAACCCGTTCTTGCAGCAGCAGGGTGATGCCATGATCGAGACCACCAAACACGACAACAGCAGCCGCGAGCTCATCGCATTCCGTATCGGCGAGCAGGAATTCTGCGTCGACATCATGTCGGTACGCGAGATCAGGGGCTGGGCACCGGCGACGGTGCTGCCGAAGTCACCGCCCTACGTCCGCGGCGTCATCAACCTGCGCGGCGCGATCCTGCCTATCGTCGACCTTGCCGCCCGCCTCGGCTTCCAGCCGCCGGAGCCGACGGTGCGCCACGTCATCATGGTGGCCCAGGTCGGCACCCAGGTGGTGGGGCTTCTGGTCGATGCGGTGTCCGACATCCTGTCGGTCACCGACGAAGCCATCAAGCCGACGCCGGACGTCGCCTCCGACATGGCCAAGACCTTCGTGCGCGGCGTGCTGGCCATCGAAGGCCGCATGATCAGCCTGATCGCACTGGACAACGTCCTGCCGGCGCTTGAGCCAATTGCGGCATGACCACTCTGCAAATCGACAAGCCGCGCAATCAGCGCCAGAGCCTGGTCGCCGGTGAGTTCGTGCTCACCGGCGAGGACATGCGGCAGATCGCGGCGATGCTGCATGCCGACGCCGGCATCCATCTGACCGAGGCCAAGGCGGCACTCGTCTACTCCCGGCTGTCCAAGCGCCTGCGGGCGCTCGGACTGGAGAGCTTCCGCGACTACTGCACGCTCATCGCCTCGCGCGACGGGCTCGACGAGCGCCAGAAGATGCTGGCGGCGTTGACCACCAACGTCACCAATTTTTATCGCGAGCCGCATCATTTCGAGCATCTGGCAAAGCAGGTTCTGCCGCCGCTTCTCGATGCGGCGCGGCGCGGCGGTCGCGTCAGAATCTGGTCGGCGGCATGCTCCAATGGCGCCGAGCCCTACTCGATCGCCTTGACGATCCTGTCGCTGATGCCCGAGGCTGCCAACTACGACATCCGCGTTCTGGCGACCGACATCGACCCCAACATGGTCGCGTTCGGCCGCGAGGGAGTCTACAGCGAGGCCGCCCTTCGCCCGGTGCCGCCGGACCTGCGCCGGCGCTGGTTCACGCCGGTACGCTCAGGCGACGGCACCTCGTTCAGCGCCGCCGACGAAATGCGCACCATCGTCGCCTTCCGTGAGCTCAACCTCATCGGCGCATGGCCGATGAAGGGCCGCTTCCAGGCGATCTACTGCCGCAACGTCGTCATCTATTTCGAGGAGGCGACCCAGTCGCGGATCTGGAGCCGTTTCGTGCCGCTGCTGACGGCTGGAGGCACGCTCTATATCGGCCATTCCGAGCGTGTCTCGGGGCCCGCGACCTCAGACTTCCAGCCCGAGGGCATCACCACCTACAAGCTGCGCGAGGGCGCAGCATGAAGCCGGTTCGCGTTCTCATCGTCGACGATTCCGCTACCATGCGCACGCTGCTTTCGGCGGTGCTGCGTCTCGACCCGGCCATCGAGGTCGTCGGCCATGCCGCCGACCCACTGGAGGCCCGCACCAAGATCAAGGAACTCAATCCCGACGTCATCACGCTCGACGTCGAGATGCCGAACATGAACGGCCTGGAATTCCTCGAGAAGATCATGCGGCTCAGGCCGATGCCCGTCATCATGGTGTCGAGCCTGACATCGAGGGATGCCTCGGCCACGATCATGGCACTTGAGATCGGCGCCTTCGACTGCATTTCCAAGGCATCTTTCAGCGATGACAGGGCATTCGGTGCGCTGCAGGCGACAGTGAAGGCGGCGGCACGCGCCCAGATCCGGCCGCTGGCCACCAACAGCCAGCAGATCGGCGCACAGCGCGAACAACCCGCCGGCAATGCCGATTATGTGCCAAACGGCAAGATCGTCGCGATCGGCTCGTCGACAGGCGGCGTCGAGGCGCTGATCACGGTGCTGTCGCAGTTCCCCGAGAACTGCCCGCCGACCGTCATCACGCAGCATATGCCGGCGGCTTTCACCAAGAGCTTCGCCGAGCGCCTCAACCGCATGTCGCGGCCTCATGTGAGCGAAGCCGTCGATGGCGCGCCGCTGACGACAGGGCATGTCTATCTCGCCCCTGGCGGTGCCACGCATCTCGAGATTTCAGGCCCCGGCCAGCTGCGCTGCCGGCTGCGCAGCACCGATCCGGTCAACGGCCACCGGCCGTCTGTCGATGTGCTGTTTGCCTCGGTCGCCAGGGCGGGCTCCAAATCGGTCGGCGCGATCCTGACCGGCATGGGCCGCGACGGTGCTGCCGGGTTGCTGCAAATGCGCCAGGCCGGCGCCAGCACGCTCGGCCAGGACGAGGCCACCAGCCTCGTCTACGGCATGCCCAGGGTCGCCTTTGAAGTTGGCGCAGTCGAGCGGCAGGCGCCGCTGGACAAGATCGCCTCCCACATCCTCGCGCTGACGCGCTCGAATTCCAATGGAGTCAAAAATGTCCTTCCTCGAACACTTTAAGGTTCTCGTCGTCGACGATACGACGACCAGCCGCATGCTCATCACCGATGCGCTGCAGGAGATGGGCATCCGAAAGATCGCCATCGCCAAGGACGGCGAGCAGGCGCTGCGTATGATGATGGAGCAGCCCTCCCATATGGTCATCTCCGACTTCAACATGCCCAAGCTCGACGGGCTGCAGCTGTTGAAGGCAATCCGCTCCTATGGCCCGACCCGGGCGACGCCATTCATCCTCTTGACCGGCAAGGGCGATCGACAGTTGCTGGAAGCCGCCGTGGCACTCGGCGTCAACAACTTCCTGACCAAGCCGTTCACCATGCCGGCGCTGAAGAAGGCCATCGAAGCAATCGTCGGGATTCTTAAGTGACACTGGTCACCCCAAACCAGCGCATCACCGTCATGCGCGGCGAGTACCACGTGGTCGACAGGGAGGACGTCGTGCTGACGACCATTCTGGGGTCCTGTGTCGCCGCCTGCATCCGCGATCCGTTTGCCCGCACCGGTGGCATGAACCATTTCCTGCTGCCCGGCAACAATGGCCGCTCGTCACTCGATGCCCAGAGCTACGGCGTCCACCTGATGGAGCTGCTCGTCAACGGCCTTTTGCAGCGTGGCGCCCATCGCCATCGGCTGGAAGCCAAGCTGTTCGGCGGGGGGCGAACCATCGAGGGTCTTTCGGACATCGGCGCGATGAATGGTGAGTTTGCCGAAACGTTCCTGCGCAACGAAGGCATCAGCATCGTCGGCGGCGACCTCGGCGGCGATCGCGGGCGCCGCGTCGAATACTGGCCGTTGTCAGGCCGCGCCCGCCAGGTCATGCTCTCCGGCGACAAGGGCTTCGTTGCGCCTGTCCAGCCCAAGCAGCCGCCGGTCGCGCCCGCGGGCGGTTCCGTCGAGTTCTTCTGATCTTCCGAAAGGCCGTCCGCCATGCCATCGCGTGCCAGTGCACTTTGCCATGAGATGCTTATGCCCGTATCCGAGCTGCTTGGACGGGTGAGCACCGAGTTGAGCGATATCGCAGCGCAAGTGGAAAGGCTGCATCCGCTGGTAGCCGCGCAGAGCGGGCAGCTGGCCGCGACCGACCCGCATTACGCGCAGGCGCTGCAGAGCTTCGATCACATCGAGCAGAAACTTCGCTGCTTAGCCGGCTATCTCGACGAGATCGGCACGGGCACGAGCCCAGTCTGGCAGCTCGATCCGCAAGCGGCCCTCGCAGCTATCACCCTTTCAGACCTCGCAGCACGCCTGGCCGGCCAGACCTCCGAGCAGCCGAACGCCGCGCCATCGGGCGATTTTGAGCTGTTCTAGCCGCAACGTCCCCCTGCCAGACCAGACAGCCCCTTCTCACGCCCACGCTCGGGCTGATAACACGGTCGCAATCGGGGACGAATGGAATGACAAAACCGCCGCTGCGGCTTTTCCAGATCATGATCACCGACGGCGCGCAGCCGTCGCCAGCGACAACGGACAGCTTCGCGCGCAACGTCGAGTCGTTCAGGTCGACCTATCCCGACGCTGAGTACCGGCGCTACGACAACGAAGAACTGACCGCATTTCTCGCCGCCAGCTATCCCGAACCGGTACTGCAGGCTTATCAAGCGTTGACGCCTTACGCTTTCAAGGCGGACCTAGCGCGCTACTGCCTGCTGCATAGCTTTGGCGGGCTCTATTCCGACCTGTCCTATCTCCACCTGCGCCCGATCGCGATCGGGAGCCGCTGCAAGATGGTGGTTTTCCGCGACATATCAGGCCATCCGTCCTGGGCGACGAGCAACGCGCTCATCTACGCCGAAGCCGGCAATCCGGTTCTGGCGCGGGCGATCGATCGCATCGTCGCGCATTTCAATGCCCGCTTCTATGGCCACTCGTCGCTGGAACCGACCGGACCCTATCTGTTCGGGCGCGTCCTGGCCGAGACGTCCGACTGGCGCTCGATCACCTTCGGCGACTCGCCGCGGCTGAACACCGACCGAACCGGCAGGGTCAACATCGTCAAGATGATGCCGTCCGGAGAAATCGTGGCCATCCGCAACAAGACAGCGGAAGGCGAGTTCAGCGATCTGGTGCCATCAGGCGGAAACAACTACAACCGATTGTGGAGCGAACGTCGCATCTGGGGCGAGCCGGACACGCGTGGCCTGATCGAGCGACTGCGCTCCGATCTCAAGGCGAAGCGGGTGCGCAAGCGCCGATCGCTGAAGCAGGGCTGAGTTGGGGTGCATGGATCCGAAACTGACGAACCTGAGCCTGAGAGACGGTTATTGCGTACTGCCGCAAGTCTTCGACAAAGCCGAAATCGAGGCATTTCGCCAATCTGCCGTCGACAATCTCGGCAGCATGGGACAGACACGTAACGTCGCCCACTCCTACCATCTCGCGGGCTTTCATCGCTTTCCAGCCTTGGCTGCACTCCACGCCAGCATCGCCGCCGACGAGACGATCAACCGGTTCCTGCAGGCCTATTACCAGGACATCCCGTATTTCGCCCTTGGTTTGAGCGACATTACAGTCAACCGCTCCCAACACTGGCATACCGACCTGCTGCGCGGCCGCTACAGCGGTTTCCTCAAGGATTGTGATCCCTGGGCGGAGACGGCCGGATGCCTCAAGGCACTGGTCTATCTGCAGGACGGCGCCAGCCTGCGAATCCTGCCAGGCTCGCATCTTACGCCCACACCGCTCGATGACACACGGCTTGAGCTGCTTGCGGAAGCGTCGGCCCCCGACATCGTTCGCGTTGACGTCAGGGCCGGCGACGTCGTGATGATGGACATCCGCGCGCTGCACCGCGGCTCGAGCGATGCGGATATGGGGAGCCCTGAGCTCGCCGACAGGCCGAAGATCCTGGTGTCGACAGTCTTCGGCCTGGTCAGTTCGGCCTTTTCGCGAGCGATGCAGGTCGGCAATGCGCACCGGATGGCGGCGTGGGACAGCCGCTACCTGGCTTAGGTTTTCGCGTGCAGTGTCGGCTGGTGGATGCCAGCCAGCTGGTGGTGGGGGGGCATTTGCGGGCGAGCGCCGCTGTTCTGCTTCGGTTTCGGCTCGATCGGTGGGGATCGTGCGGATACGAAGAAGCCCGCGATGGTTTTCACCTTGGCGGGTTTTTGTGTTTGGTTTTGGTTCTGCTGTTTTGGTTTTTGTGGCGCGTGGTGGGCTTTGGCTTCTTGCGTAGCGCTTGCGGGCTGCTGCTGTTGCTTCACCTCGACCGTGGTGAGTATCCAGACAGCAAAAAGCCCGCCGTGGTTTTCACCTTGGCGGGCTTTTGTTGTTGGTTGCGGGGACAGGATTTGGCTTTTTGTCCCGCGTCGTCGGCTTTGCCTCCTAGCGGGCCCCTGATGCAGGTTCAACTCGCCCGTCACCTGCGTCCAAATACCAAAACAGCCCAGACAAGCTGGGCTGTTTTGGTATTTGGTTGCGGGGACAGGATTTGAACCTGTGACCTTCAGGTTATGAGCCTGACGAGCTACCGGGCTGCTCCACCCCGCGCCACCGGACTTTTGCCTGAGGCAAAAGTCCTTTTTCAACGCTTCGGACTTTTGCTGTAGGCAAAACGTCCTTTTTATCCGGCATTTGCCAAAGGAAAGGGCCGCTTACGCGGCCCGACTACCCGTTGGCGGGCCCTTTGTATCGAGAAGATTTCGACAACGCGTTTGCGATGCGTTGTTTCAACGTGCGTTTGGCAGACCTGGCAGCGACTTACTCTCCCGCGTCTTGAGACGAAGTACCATCAGCGCTGGAGCGTTTCACGGCCGAGTTCGGAATGGGATCGGGTGCAGCCGCTCCGCCATAACCACCAGGTCGGCAAAACGCACGTTTTATCGAGAAGCTTTGTGTCGCGAAGGAGCTTTGAGGGGCCTGGACAGCTGAGCTGTCGTGGTGCCTCTCGTGGCTTTTCGCTGATCTTTGTTGTGCTTTTTCATCCTGCCATTTGGCAGTGTGACGATCTTTTGGGATCGCACTGTGATGAGCATTAGGAATGAGAACGATCAAGCCTATCGAACTATTAGTACCGGTAAGCTTCATGCGTTGCCGCACTTCCACACCCGGCCTATCAACGTGGTCGTCTTCCACGGTTCTCAGGGAATACTCGTTTTAAGGTGGGTTTCCCGCTTAGATGCCTTCAGCGGTTATCCCGTCCGGATATAGCTACCCTGCTATGCGGCTGGCGCCACAACAGGTCCACCAGAGATCCGTCCATCCCGGTCCTCTCGTACTAGGGACAGATCCTTTCAATATTCCTACACCCACGGCAGATAGGGACCGAACTGTCTCACGACGTTCTGAACCCAACTCACGTACCGCTTTAAATGGCGAACAGCCATACCCTTGGGACCTGCTCCAGCCCCAGGATGCGATGAGTCGACATCGAGGTGCCAAACAACCCCGTCGATATGGACTCTTGGGGGTCATCAGCCTGTTATCCCCGGCGTACCTTTTATCCGTTGAGCGATGGCCCTTCCACACGGGACCACCGGATCACTATGACCGACTTTCGTCTCTGCTCGACTTGTCAGTCTCGCAGTCAGGCGGGCTTATGCCATTGCACTCGACGACCGATTTCCGACCGGTCTGAGCCCACCATCGCGCGCCTCCGTTACTCTTTAGGAGGCGACCGCCCCAGTCAAACTACCCACCATACATTGTCCCGGACCCGGATAACGGGCCGCGGTTAGACATCCATAGAGATAAGGGTGGTATTTCAAGGGTGGCTCCACCAAGGCTGGCGCCCTGGCTTCAAAGCCTACCACCTATCCTACACATGCCACTACGAATGCCAATGTAAAGCTATAGTAAAGGTGCACGGGGT
>NZ_UFSM01000001.1:1452500-1615000 GCF_900445235.1 Aminobacter aminovorans
GCGAGATATTCGTGCGGTCGCTCGGCCTCGAGCTCGTGTTTGATGCGGCCGGTCCAGTTGCCCATGTCGATCTCGCGCAGGCGCGGGTCGAGCGGCGCGTCGCCATAACCGAGCAGGCCGGCGGTCTGGCGCGTCCGGCCAAGGTCGGAGACCACGACGTGATCAGGCGCCATCGCCTTGGCGAAGGAGGCGAAGCTCTGGACCTGCTTGATGCCACGCGGCGACAGCGGCGCATTGTCATGGCCCTGGAGCCTGTGCTCGGCATTCCAGGTGGTCTCGCCATGGCGCACCATTACCAGTCTCATCAGCTAATCCTTTCACCACTCATTGCAAAAACTGCGCTCGGCCCGTTGACGAAGCTGAGGCTTATCTGGTCGCCGATCGCGGCACGGAAGTAGCCGTCGGCCATCGCCGTCAGCCGCTGCCCGCCCGAAAACGCCGTCACCATGGTGCGCCCGGCGATCGGGGCGGCTTCCTCGAAACGGGCGCTGATCGTCGGCCGCCCCTCGACGTCGCCGACCATCAGATCGTGGGCGCGGTAAAGAAGCTGCACGCCATCGCGCGCTTCGGCGCGGCTGGCATCGGCCAGGCGCAGGCCGTCATAGACAAGGCCGTCGCCGCTCCTGCTGACCTCGATCAGATTGGCCGGCGGCGTGCCAAGGAAGGTGGCGACGAAGGTGGTGCGCGGGTTTTCCAGCAACTCCAGCGGCGCGCCGAACTGTTCGACCTTGCCATTGTTGAGCACGGCGACGTGGCTTGCCATGGTCATCGCCTCGACCTGGTCGTGGGTGACGTAGACAGACGTAGCACCGGTGGCGCGGTGGATGCGCATCAGCTCGCTGCGCATCTCGATGCGCAGCTTGGCGTCGAGGTTGGACAAAGGCTCGTCGAACAACAGGATGTTCGGCTTGGGGCCGATGGTGCGGGCGATGGCGACGCGCTGCTGCTGGCCGCCCGAAATCTCGGCGGGGTAACGCTCCTTGAGCGCTGCGATGCCGAGCAGTCCGAGCACCTCGTCGATACGGGCGGCGCGGTCGGCCTTGCTCCATTTCGCCACCTTGAGCGGCCATTCGATGTTGCCGGCGACAGTCATGTGCGGCCACAGCGCGTAGCTCTGGAACACCAGGCCAGCGTCGCGGGCGCCGGCATCGGCAACCAGGCCGCGGGCGCCGTCGGAGACAATGCGGCCCATGAAGGCCATTTCGCCCTCGCTCGGGGTTTCCAGGCCGGCGAGCATTCTGAGCAAGGTCGACTTGCCGCAGCCGGACGGGCCGACAAGCACCAGGAAGGCGCCCTGCGGCACCGAGATGTCGACATTGTCGACGGCGGTGAAGCTGCCGAAACGCTTGGAGACGTTGCGGATCGCGATCGCGGCCGGATTGCCGTTGGCGGGGCTCATGCGGATTTCCACTTCTGGACGCGGTTCTGCAGGCGGTGCGCCAGGAGCGTGGCGACGACGCAAAGGACGAGGATGACCATGGTGATGGCGTTGGCGAACTGCATGAAGCCTTCGGCGGCATAGCGGTAGGCAAGCATGCTGAGCACCGGCGAGGTCGAGGTGAACAGCAACACCACCAGCGACAGGTCGCGCACGATCTTGACGAAGACCAGCAGCGCGCCGGCGAGCAGACCGCGGATGGCCAGCGGCATGATGATGGCGCCCATGCGGCGGAAGAATCCGGCGCCGGTCAGTCGCGCGCTTTCTTCGATGTCGGCCGAGATCTGGCCGAGCACCGAGCGGCCGGACTGGACCGCATAAGGCAAGAGGTGAGCGGAAGCCGCCAGCACCAGCAGCAGGAAGGTGCCGTAAAGCGACGGCAACGGCCCGATCGGGGCGCCGAACAGCGCGATATAGGCGGCGGCGAAGGCGATGGAGGGGATCAGGATCGGCATGAACGACACCTGGCCGAGCACCGTTGCCAGGACGGTGCCCTTGTTGCGGGCAATGGTGTGGGCGAGCGCCAGGCCGAGCGCCATGGTGGTGATTGCCACTGTCACGGCGAGCTTCAGCGTCATCCACAGAGCCTCGATCAGCACCGGATTGCGGAAGATGCCGGCCTGGCCCTGGGCCATGTCGGTGCCGCCTTCGCCGATCCAGAAATGCGTCGTCCAGTTGGAAAACAGCGAGCCGTTCTGCAAGGCGAAGCTCGACGCGGTGAGGATCAGCGCCGGCAGGAAGGTGGTGAGCAGGCAAAGCAGCACGGCAACGGCAAACAGTGGCCAGCGCCACTTGCCGAGCGGGAAGCGCTTGGTGCGGCCGCCCTTGCCGGTGACGGTGACGAAGTTCTTGCGCCCGGCGACGAGGCGTTCGCCGAGCCAGAGGAAGGAGGCGGAGACGACGATCAAAAGCAAAGCGATGACGAAGCCGCGCTCGGTCTGGCCGGTCTCGATCATGCCGAACAGGCGCGTCGACAGTGTCTGCATCCTGACCGGCAGGCCAAGCAGGGCAGGGGCGGCGAAGTTGGAGACGGCACCGGCGAAGGTCAGCGATGCCGCAGCGATCAGTGCCGGGGTGACGACCGGCAGGATGATGCCGAAGAAGATGCGCGAGCGCCTGGCGCCGGCGACCTGGGCGGCCTCGACAAGATCGGCGCCGATCGAACTCAAGGCGGCCGAGATGACGGTGAAGGCGAGCGAGTAGTAATGCGCAATCAGCACGATCAGCGTCGGCACTAGGCCCCAGGCGAGCCAGTCGGGAACGATATAGCCATTGGCCTCGAAGAAGCCGACCGAGCCGCCAAGCCGGCTGTTGCGGAACAGCGCGCCCCAGGCAAGGGCCGCGGCAAAGCTTGGGATCATGAACGGCATGGTGGCGAGCAGGCCGATGGTTTTGGGCGCCGGCACGTCGGTGAGCATCACCAGCCAGGCAAGAAAGCCACCCATCAGGATGCAGCCGGCGGCAACGCCGACACCGAGCAGCACTGTGTTCCACAGCGGCCGCCACCACAGGTTTTCGGACATTTTGGAAGCAAGCACCGCCTGCCAGGCATCACGGCCTTCGACGGTCAGGGTGGCAAACACGATCTTGACCAGCGGCGCGACGACGAGGACCGAAACGATCAGGATCAGGATGATGGGCACGAGTGTCTCGGAGCGCAAAAAGCCTCTCCTCGACAACACGGATGTTGCGACGGCGGACATGACAATCTTTCTCATTGGAGAGACCGGGGGGAGAGACCGGTGGGGGAGACCGGGGGCAACCAGGCCTCGGCGAGGCGGCTGGGCGGGCTGAGAGTGCGGACCAGCACCTCCCCTGAGGCGCCGGGTGGGCTGAGAGTGCGGACCGGCGCCTCCCCCGAGGGGCCGGTCCGGCCGCAGTCATTGCAGCGTCAGCACCAGGTCGGCGATCCGCTTGCGGGCAGCGGCTGTCTTCACCGGATCGATGCGCCAGGCCTTGAGCTCCTTGAGCGGCACGGAATCGGGGCTGTCCTTGACAGTCGGTCGCACGGCGTAGTCGCCTGGCACGTTGAAGGGCTCGAAGGCGGGTCCGCCGGTGGCAGAATCGTCGCCCATCATGAAGTCGATCAGCAACCGTGCCGCAGCCGGGCTCGGCGCCTTGTCGACAAGTGCAAGGACTGCAGGAAACAGGATGCCATTGGAAGGCTCAACGTCGTTGGCGACCTGCAGCGCCCAGCCTTCCTTGTCGTTGTCGCGGCGGTCGGAATAGGTGGCGAAGCCGACTGGTGGATTGGCCGAGGTCTTGTCGCCGATGGCCTTGTTGATGACGTCGGAGTTGGGAACCAGCACGAGGTCGTTGGCGAAGAGGTCGCGGACGAACTGTTCCCCGGCACCTTGCAGGTCGCTGTCGACAGCGATCGGCTTGCCGAACTGCGCCTCATAGGCCTTGGCCATCTCGTCGGGGCGCAGCGAGAATTCGACCAGCAGGTCGAGCAATTCGCCGCGCTGCAACGGGTCGACCATCAGGACACGGCCTTTCCAGTCCGGCGTCGTCAGCTGCCACAGGTTCTTGATCGGCGCGCCGTTGGGATTGGCAGCTTCATTGTACATCAGCACCTTGGTCGACAGGCGCTGGGTCAGAAGTGGAGTCTTGTGCTCGTCGGCAAGTTCGCCCGCCACGCGTGGCGGGATGTAGGGCACGACGCGGTTGGTCTTGACCAGGTCTTCATAGACCACCGGCGTGTCGGCGATGTAGAGCACGTCGACGGCGTTGACGCCGGCGGTCTGCTCGGCGACGACACGGGCGATCTGCTTGACCGAACTCATGTCGATGCCGACGAAGTCGATGCCGGGATAGGCCTCCTCGAAAGCCTTTTCCACCTTGGCGATGCGGCTCGACAGCGAGAAGACGGTGACCTTGCCTTCTTTCTGCGCCAGCGGCAGCAGCTCCTTGACGCTCATCGCATCGAGTTCGGCAGCGCCGGCTGCCAGGGGCAGCAAGGCGACTGCTGCGAAAAGTGTCCATTTCATCGACTTGAGCATATTTTTCCCTCCCAGGTTTTTCTCAATCGAATTCGTCGAACAGGCCCGACAGGCGTTCGAGCGCGCCCATGACGCGGCTCTGGTGCCGGCCGGCAATGGTCAGCAAAATGGCGTTGACGATGGCGAACGGCACCGTCGGCGTCTGGAACTCGCTGCCCGAGCGGCCGCGCGGTGCGGCCAGCACAAGGTCGGCTTCGGGCTGCATCATGGTGCCGGCGAGGTCGGTGACCAGCATCGCGCTCGCGCCCTGCGCATGGCAGTGCTCGACAAGCGGGGCATAGCTTGTCGGCTGCTTGCGGAAGGCCAGCGCCAGCACGAGGTCGCCCTTGTCCATGCCGACGACACGCTCGGCAATGTCGCGGCCACGGCCTTCGAGCACGATGGTGGTCATGCCGAAGCGGTCGAGCCGGCGGCGCAGGAACTGGGTGATCGACTGGGCATGGCCCTGGCCGAACAGGAAGATGCGCCTGGCATCGACGATCATGTCGGCGGCGCGGTTGATGCTGTCCTGCGAAACGGCAAGGCGCAGATGTTCGAGTGCGGCGATCTCGCTGCCGATCAGGTCGAGCAGGAAATCGCCGTGCTCGACCTTGGCGACGGAGCGGCGCATGCGTTCGGCGGCGTCCTGGCTTTCGACCAGTTCGCGCTGCAGCTGCGAACGCAGCTCGGGGTAGCCCTTGAAGCCAAGCTTCTGGGCCAGCCGGGTGGTTGCCGCCTCATGCACGCTGGCACGTTCGGCAAGCCTAGCGCTCGATAGGAAAGCGGCTTCGGCGGCGTTTTCGAGCAGGGCGGAGACGAGTCGCTGGTCGGCCTCGGTGAGGCGGGTCGAATGGCTCTTGATGCGATCCAGCAGCGTCATCATCTTGCATCCATTTTGCACTCGACTCTTATGATGCAAGATATCTTGCAGTCAAGTGCAAACGTGTGCAAGATTGGCTTTTCTGTCTTGCAGCGGCCGAGTGGGACATGAAAAAGGGCGCTCCTGGGAGCGCCTGGGTGAGATATGAAAAAGGCGCTCCGGGGAGCGCCGGGGTGTCGGTCAGGGCAGGGGCGCGGCCGTGGCCGCAAACCTCAGATGTATTTCATGTAGCCGACAAAACCGGTGATCTTCCAGCGCCCGTCCGTCTTGCGGCAGAAGTACAGCGTCTGCCAGTTGAGGACGTCGTCGCTGCCGTCGCCGCGTTTGATGGTGCCGTCGAACTTCTTGCGCGCCACAGCGACATCGCCTGTGATGTCGATCTCGGTCAGCCGTGTCGCGCGGTGGATTCCTTCGGCAAGCGGCTCGGCATAACAGGTGGCGGCCGTCTCGGCTGCCTGGCGCAGCCACTCGTTGCGATAGACCTCGAGCGTCGGGAAGGCGGCGTCCCACGCGTCGGGGTTGGCCGAATTGTGGGCATGGATGCCGAGGAAGCGCTGCTCGTCGAAGTCGCCTGACACCATGGCCCAGTCCTGGCCGACGAAGGCAGCGATGTCGCGGCGCACCAGCATCTCCCAGATGGCGGCGCGGTCGGCATCTCCGGGGAACGGGTTTTCGGCAATCGTCATGTCAGTCACCTAGAGGTAGTCTGGGGTCGTCGATCTTGAGCATGTTCAGGCTCTGCTTGATGCGTCGCAGGCCTTCGAGCACGTTGGTGCCGCGGGTCTCGGCGGTCGCGGTGGCGATCATGTCGAGGATGGCAAGCAGCGCGAAACGCGACGAGGTCGGTTTGTAGATGTTGCCGTCTTCGATCGGCTGGAACGGGATGACGATGTCGGCGACCTTGGCCAAAGCCGATCCGGGCGCTGTCACGGCAACCGTGCGGGCGCCATATTGCCGGGCGACCTGGACCGCATCGACAACCGACTTGGCGTGGCCGGAAACGGAGAAGGCAACGACAGTCGTCTCAGGCCTGGCGACCGCCGCATACATGCGCTGCAGCTGGCCGTCGACCTGGGCGACGACCGACAGGCCGAGCCGGAACAGCCGGTTCTGCAGCTCCGTCGCCATCATCGAGGAGATGCCGCCGGAGCCGAAGCACAATATGTGCTGCGAGGCCGACAGCAGCTCGGCCACCGAGACCAAAGTCGCCATGTCGAGATTGTCCGAGGCGCGCTGGATCGCCACGATCGCCGCTTCGGTGACGGCGGAGGCGATGCGCTGCTCGCGCGCGTCGCGGCTGAGCGGTTCGGGCTTGAGATACTGGCCGCCGATGGCGATGGCCTGGGCCAGGAAGAACTTGAAGTCGCGCACGCCGTCGCAGCCGAGATTGCGGCAGAAGCGGGTGACTGTCGGTTCGCTGACGCCGACGCGCGCGGCGATCTCCGAGATGGCGGCCTTGGAGGCAAAGTCGAGATCCGACAGCACCAGGCTCGCCAGGCGCTTGTCGGACTTCGAGCCGTCCTGCGCCATGACCTGAAGCCGGGTGATGATGTCGGCGATGTTGCTCATACGGGCAGGCCGGTCGCCTTGTCGAACAGGTGGATGTTTTTCGGATCGGCGCTGACCGGCAGTGTCTCGCCCGGCCGCACCGAAACGCGGTCGCGGAACACGGCGCGCACCTGCTCGTTGCCGATGGCGCCGTAGATATGCGTCTCCGAGCCCGTCGGCTCGATGACGTCGACCTTGAACGGCAGCGCGCCCTCGCTGGCGCTGATGATGAAATGCTCCGGCCGGATGCCGGCTTCGACAGCGCCTGCGAAGGCCGAGGCACGGCCGCCGTTGAGCGACAGCTTCTCTCCGGTCGCCGTCTCGAAATGCGCGCCCGAAGCCGACGAGGCGAGGCTGCCCGAGACAAAGCTCATCGACGGCGAGCCGATGAAGCTCGCGACGAACTTGTTGGCCGGCTTGTCGTAGAGTTCGAGCGGTGCACCCACCTGCAGGATCTTTCCCTGGTTCATGACGACGATGCGGTCGGCCATGGTCATGGCCTCGATCTGGTCGTGTGTCACGTAAACCACCGTCGATTTCAAGCGCTGATGCAGCGCCTTGATCTCGGTGCGCATCTGCACGCGCAATTGCGCGTCGAGATTGGACAGCGGTTCGTCGAACAGGAACACCGAGGGTTCGCGCACGATGGCGCGCCCCATGGCGACACGCTGGCGCTGGCCGCCGGAGAGCTGGCGCGGATAGCGGTCGAGATAGGCGTGGAGGTTGAGGATTGCCGCGGCGTTGTTGATCTTGTTGTCGATCGCCTCGGGCGCCTCGCCCCTGATCTTCGGGCCGAAGCCGATGTTTTCGGCCGCGGTGAGATGCGGAAACAGCGCGTAGGACTGGAACACCATGGCGATGTTGCGCTTCTGCGGCGGCAGGTCGTTGGCGCGCATGCCGCCGATCACAAGGTCGCCGTGACTGATCGGCTCGAGCCCGGCCAGCATGCGCAGCAAGGTCGACTTGCCGCAGCCAGAGGGACCGACCAGCACGACGAACTCGCCGCTTGGAATGTCGAGGTTGATGTCGTCGAGCACCTTGTGCTGGCCAAACGACTTGGAGAGGTTGCGGAAGGTTACGCCGGTCATGTCTTCACGCTCCCAATATGTCGTCGATGAATGGCAGGCAGCCGGCGGTCAGCCCGGCGTCGACCGGCAGCACAGTGCCGGTGATACCGGAGGCGCGTGACGAGGCGAGGAAGGCGACGGCCTCGGCCACTTCGCGCGCGTTGACGATGCGGCCAAGCGGATAAAGCCGCTGCAGCTTGCCCAGAATGGCGGGATCCTTGGCCAGGCGATGGTCCCAGGCCGGGGTGCGGATCGAGCCCGGGCAGACGACGTTGGCGCGGATGCCCTGGCGGCCATGCTCGACAGCAATGGCGCGCGACAAGGCGTTGATGCCGGCCTTGGCCGCGGCATAGGCCGGGTTGCCGAAATGCGACAGCGCATTGACCGAGGAGATGAAGACGAAGCAGCCCGCGCCGCGCGTCACCATCGGCTTGAGCAGCGCGTTGGTCAGGCTGGCGACGCCGGTCAGGTTGAGGTCGATCTCGTTTTCGACCCGCTCCTGGGTCAGAGCAGGCACGGTTTCGGCGCGGGTCCAGCCGGCATTGTTGATGACGATGTCGGGCACGCCGTCGGCTTCGACCAGCTTGCGCGCCGCTGTTGCAAGGCCGGGGCGATCGGTCAGGTCGAAGCTGTGGCGCCCGGCGAGATCGAGACCGTCCATCGCCTCGATATACTGGTCGCAACCGACGACGCGGGCGCCGCCTTCATTGAAGATCGCCACCAGCGCCCGGCCGAGGCCGCCGCCGGCGCCGGTGATCAGGACGGACTTTCCGCTGAATTCGCTGTCACTGCTCAACGATGTGCTCCCATAGCGATCTTGGCCGCTTTCTGTGTTCAGGACTATGGCTGAAAATGTAATTAAGCAACAAAGAAAATCGCTTGATATGGTGAAATTGCCGGATAATGTAAGAAAGTCACTTAATCAAAGAGGCGCGTTAAAGCGCCGGAGGACCGGGCCTTGGCCCGTGGGAGCAAGGGAACACCGACATGGCGATTTCGAAGTTGAAGACTGGCCTTCTGGCCGGGTTGAGCGTGCTGGCACTGGCCGCCCAGGCGAATGCCGGCGAAGTCAGGGTCACGGTTGCGGAATACAGCGCAAAGACCGGCCCCTATTTCCAGGAAGTGGAAAAGGCATTCGAGGCGGCCAATCCAGGTGTCGACGTCAAGTTCGAGGTCGTGCCGTGGGACGTGCTGCTGCAGAAGCTGACTACCGACATCACCGCCGGCACCAATGCCGACCTGTCGATCATCGGCACGCGCTGGCTGATCGATTTCGTCCAGCAGGGCGTCGCCGAGCCACTCGACGGCTACATCAATGACGAGTTCAAGGGCCGCTTCATCGACACCTTCATGTCGCCTTCTGTGATGGACGGAAAGACCTACGGCCTGCCGATCGCTGCTTCGGCGCGGGCGATGTATTACAACAAGGAACTGCTCGAAAAGGCCGGCGTCGCCAACCCGCCGGCGACCTGGGCCGAGCTCAAGGACGCCGCCGCCAAGATCAAGGCGCTGGGCGGCGAGAATTACGGCTTCGGCCTGCAGGGCAAGGAGATCGAGACCGACGTCTATTATTACTACGCGATGTGGTCGCAAGGCTCCGAGATCCTCGACAAGGACGGCACCTCGGGTCTCGACAGCCCCGGCGCCATCGAGGCGGCCAAGCTCTACAAGTCGCTGATCGACGAGGGACTGACCCAGCCGGGCGTCACTTCCTATGCGCGTGAGGACGTGCAGAACCTGTTCAAGCAGGGCAAGGTCGGCATGATGATCACCGCGCCCTTCCTGTCCAACCAGATCAAGGAAGAAGCGCCGAACCTGAAATATGGCGTCGCCGCCATCCCCGCCGGCCCGACGGGTGCGCGCGGCACCTATGGCGTCACCGACTCCATCGTCATGTTCTCCAATTCGAAGAACAAGGACGAGGCCTGGAAGCTGCTCGACTTCCTGTTTCAGACCGACTGGCGCGCCAAGTTCACCCAGGGCGAAGGCTTCCTGCCGGTGAACAAGGAAGAGGCCAAGATGGACTACTACGTCAATAATGCCGACCTGGCCGCCTTCACCGCCCTTCTGCCCGACGCCCGTTTCGCGCCGATCATTCCGGGCTGGGAAGAGGTCGCGCAGATCACCTCTGACGCCATCCAGAAGGTCTATCTCGGCGAAGGCGACCCCGAGGCCCTGCTCAAGGAAGCCGCTGCCAAGGCCGACGGCATCCTGAAGAAGTAGCTTTTTTTCAGGCGGCGGCGCATCCAAAGCTGCGCTGCCGCCCCTTCACCTTGCCCCGCGCTCCAGGCCACGGCTCCCATGCACAATCGCGCCCTGCCATATCTGCTGACGCTGCCGAGCCTGATCCTGGCGGCGGTGGTGATCTTCTGGCCGGTGCTCGACCTGATCCAGATCTCGACGCATGAGGTCAGCCGTTTCGGCCAGCTGCGCGATTTCAGCGGCCTCGACAATTTTGCAGCACTGGCTGCCGATCCCGATTTCATCAAGGCGCTTGTGCGTACCGGCGTCTGGACGGCAGCCGTCGTCGGCGGCGCGCTGTTGGTGTCGATCCCGGTGGCGGTGATCCTCAACACCGATTTCTACGGTCGCTCGCTCGCCCGTGTCATCGTCATGCTGCCCTGGGCGGTGTCGCTGACCATGACGGCCATCGTCTGGCGCTGGGCGCTGAACGGCGAAAGCGGCATGCTCAACTCGGCCTTGCGCGGGCTTGGCCTTGCCGACCAGAACATCCAGTGGCTGGCGAGCGCGGCGACCGCATTTCCGATGCAGATCATGATCGGCATACTGGTGACGGTGCCGTTCACCACCACCATCTTCTTGGGCGGGTTGTCGTCGATCCCCGACGACCTTTATGAGGCGGCGGCACTGGAAGGGGCGGGACCGGTGCAGCAATTCCGGCGCATCACCTTTCCGCTGCTCAAGCCCTTCGTCAACATCGCCATCGTGCTCAACACGATCTATGTCTTCAACTCGTTCCCGATCATCTGGGTGATGACGCAGGGCGGTCCGGCCAACTCGACCGACATCCTCGTCACCCATCTCTACAAGCTGGCCTTCCGCATCGGCAAACTCGGCGAGGCGTCGGCGGTGTCGTTGGTCATGCTGGCGATCCTTTTGGTCTTCACCGCCATCTACATCAGGCTCGCCATGCGGGGAGAACGCGCATGATCGCGCCCAAACTCAAGCGCACCATCATCGCCTGGGGGCTGCTGGCGCCGCTTGTCGTCGTCACGCTGTTTCCCTTCGCGGTGATGTTTTTGACCGCGGTCAAACCGGCGCAGGAAGTGCTGACGCCGAGCTGGTGGCCGAGCGAGTTTCGCTGGCGCAATTTCTACGACATGTGGGTGCAGGCCGGCTTCGGCCGGGCGCTGTTCAATTCGCTTTACGTGTCGGTGATCGCCACAGTCGGCGCGATCGTCATCTCGATCCCGGCTGCCTATGCCATGTCGCGCTTCCGTTTTGCCGGTCATGGCGCCTTCCGGCAGTTCCTGCTGGTCTCGCAGATGATCTCGCCGATCGTGCTGGTGCTCGGCCTGTTCCGCCTGCTCGCCTCCTTCGGCCTTGTCGAAAGCCTCAATGCCGTCGGCGGTGTCTACATGGCCTTCAACATCGCCTTCACCGTGTGGATGCTGCAGAGCTATTTCGACACCATCCCGCGCGACCTCGAGGAAGCCTCGTGGATGGAAGGCGGCAGCCGCTGGCTGACCTTGCGCAAGGTGTTCTTGCCGCTGTGCGTGCCGGCCATCGCCGTCACCGCCATCTTCACCTTCATCAATGCCTGGAACGAGTTCGTCGTCGCACTGACCATGCTGCGCAGCCAGGAAAGCTACACGCTGCCGATCCAGGTTTTTTCGCTTGTTGCCGGGCGCTACACTGTCGAATGGCACTACGTCATGGCTGCAACGCTCGTCGCCACCGTGCCGGTCGCCATCCTGTTTGTCTGGCTGCAGCGCTACCTCGTCCGCGGGCTGGCGCTCGGCGCCGTCAAGTGACCGCAACTCCCGATTTCAACGATAAAGAAACGAACCCGACATGCGCATCTTCACCGCTTCGCTGGCGACCGAGACCAACACCTTCTCGCCGGTGCCGACCGACCGCGCCTCGTTCGAGATGGCATTCTACGCCGGGCCGGGCCAGCATCCAGAGACACCGACCTTGTGCTCGTCGCCGATGGTGGCGCTACGCCGCCGCGCCGCTGCCGACGCACTGACCGTCATCGAAGGCACCGCCACCTGGGCCGAGCCGGGCGGGCTGGTGCAACGCCAGACCTTCGAGGCGCTGCGCGACGAAATTCTCGACCAGCTCAAGACGGCGCTGCCGGTCGACGCAGTCGTGCTTGGCCTTCACGGCGCGATGGTGGCGCAAGGCTATGACGATTGCGAGGGCGACCTCTTGGCGCGGGTGCGCGAGATCGTCGGGCCCGATGTCGTGATTGCTGCGGAATTCGACCCGCACAGCCATTTGACGCCGAAGCGTGTAGCTGCCTGCAACGTGCTGGCGGCCTTCCTCGAATTTCCGCACACCGATTTCTACGAGCGCGGCGAGCATGTCGTCGCGCTTGGCCTGGCGGCAGCGCGCGGCGAGATCAAGCCTGTCATCTCGACCTTCGACTGCCGCATGATCACCGTGCTGCCGACCAGCCGCGAACCGATGCGGAGCTTCGTCGACCGTATCAAGGCACTGCAAGGCAAGGACGGCATCCTGTCGGTGTCGGTGATCCATGGCTTCATGGCCTCGGATGTTCCGGAGATGGGCTCGCGCATCGTCGTCGTCAGCGACAACGACAAGGCCAAGGGCGATGCGCTCGCCGAAAAGCTTGGCCGCGAGCTCTATGCCATGCGCGAAAAGACGGCGATGACCATGGTCGACACCGACGCCGGCATCGACCAGGCGCTCGCCGCGCGCAAGGCCAATCCGGCAAAGCCCGCTGTTGTCGCCGACGTCTGGGACAATCCCGGCGGCGGCGTGGCCGGCGACGGCACCTTCATGCTGCGGCGGATGCTGGAGCGTGGCGTCGACAAGGTCGGGGTGGCGACGATCTGGGACCCGATCGCGGTGACCTTCTGCCATGCGGCGGGTGAGGGCGCGGTGATCGACCTGCGTTTCGGCGGCAAGGCCGGACCGCAGGCCGGCGAGCCGATCGATGCCAAAGTGCAGGTGCTGAAGGCGGTCGAGGAAGGCTGGCAGAGTTTCGGGCCTAGCCGCGTCACGCTCGGGCTGACGGCGCTGGTGCGCATCCTTGGCACCGAGGTCGACGTCATCCTCAATACCAACCGGACCCAGACCTTCGAGCCCGACATCTTCTCCAATCTCGGCATCGAGCTGGCCAGCAAGGACATTTTGCTGGTCAAGTCGACCAACCATTTTTATGCCGGTTTCGCGCCGGTGGCGGCCGAGATCATCTATGTCGACGCGCCGAGCTCGTACCCAAGCAATCCGCGCGTCACCAACTACACCAAGCTTGTCCGTCCGGTGTGGCCGCGGGTCAGCGATCCCTGGGCATGAAAGGCGAGGCCGCAAGGCCTCGCCTTTTGCCGGTCAGGTCGCGGGCCGGAACGGCTTGGCCAACGACGCCGGGAAATGCAGCGCCAGCATCTGGCGGTTCTGCGAGATGATGACCAGCACGATGATGGTGGCGAGGTAAGGCAGGGCGGAAAGCAGTTCCGAGGGAACCGCGATGCCGAGTGCCTGGCCCTGCAGCTGCAGGATGGTCATGCCGCCGAACAGCCAGGCGCCGAGCAGCACGCGCAGCGGCCGCCATGTCGCAAACACCACCAGCGCCAGCGAAATCCAGCCCTTGCCGGCGGTCATGTTCTCGACCCATAGCGGGGTGTAGGCGACCGACAGATAGGCGCCGGCAAGACCAGCCATCAGCCCGCCGAACAGCACCGCGAGATAGCGGATGCGGATCACCGGATAGCCGATGGCGTGTGCCGTCTCCGGCGACTCGCCGATGGTGCGCAGCACCAGCCCGCCCTTGGTACGGTAGAGGAACCAGCTGATGACGAAGAACATGACGATGGCGAAATAAACCATCGGATCGAAGCGGAACAGCATCGGCCCGATGACCGGAATGTCGGAGAGATAGGGGATGTAGATCTTCTTCAGCGCATCGATCGGTGCCGAGCCGAAGTTGCGGCCGAGGAAAGCCGAAACGCCGGAACCGAAGATGGCGAGCGCCAGGCCAGCGGCATACTGGTTGGTCAAGAAGGTCAGCGCCAGCACGCCGAACAATAGCGAGGCGGCTGCCCCGCCCAACGCGCCGGCGAGGATGGCGACCGGCATCGGCAGTCCGGCGATGACCGCCCAGAAGGCGAAGGCCGCACCCATCAGCATCATGCCTTCGATGCCAAGGTTGAGAACGCCTGATTTTTCGACGACGAGTTCGCCAAGGGCAGCGAAGATCAGGGGTGTCGCGGCAATGATGGTGCCGGTGAAAATGGCGATGAACAGGTCCATCAAGCATGCTCCGGAATGCGGCGAAGCCGGTAGAAGATGAAGAAATCGGCGGCAAGCAAAAAGAACAACAAGATGCCCTGGAAGATGCGGGTCAGCGCAGCCGACAGGCCAAGATTCATTTGCACTGCTTCGCCGCCGAGGAAAAGTAGCGACATCAGCAATCCACCGAGGACGATGCCGAAGGCGTTGAGGCGGCCGATGAAGGCGACGATGATCGCAGCGAAGCCGTAGCCGGGCGAGATCTGCGGCGACAATTGTCCGAGCGGACCCGAGACCTCGGCCATGCCGGCGATGCCGGCGGCAGCGCCACCGGCAAGCAGGCCGGTCCACACAGCAGCGGATTCGCGGAAGCCGGCGTAACGCGCCGCCAGAGGTGCGGCACCGCTGACCGACATCTTGTAGCCAAGGAAGCTGCGGTCGGTGAACAGCCACATTACAAACACGGCGACGACGGTGATGAACACCGAGGCGTTGAGCCGATAGGCATAGTCGAACGGCTCGAACATCGCCGCCGCCGACAAAAGTGCGGTCTGCGGATAGTTGAAGCCGGCCGGGTCACGCCACGGACCGTGCACCAGCCACGACAGCAGCAGCGTGGCGATATAGGTCAGCATCAGCGTGACCAGGATCTCGTTGGTGTTCATCCGCGCCCTAAGGAAGGCGGGGATGGCGGCCCAGGCCATGCCGGCGATGGCGCCGGCAAAAAACATCAGCGGCAAAAGCAGCATACTGTCGGGGTCGGGGTAAAACAGGCCGACGCCGCAGGCGGCGATGGCGCCGATGATCAGCTGGCCCTCGGCGCCGATGTTCCAGACGTTGGCGCGGAAGCCGACGGCCAGGCCGCAGGCGATGAGGATCAGCGGCGAGGCCTTGAGCAGCCACTCCGACAGGCCGTTCATCGAGTTGAGCGGAGCGATGAAGAAGGCTTGCAGCGTCGCCAGCGGGTCATAGCCGAGCACGGCAAACAGCAGCGAGCCGACGAGAAGCGTTAACCCGGTCGCGATGACCGGTGCCGCCACCCGCATCCTGGCGGATGGTTCCGGTCTTTGTTCAATCCTGAATCGCAACTTCGGCTCTCCCATTGGTACCGTTGCCGCGGTCGACCCTTGTCATCAGCAGGCCGATTTCTTCGCGGTTGGTTTTTGTCCTGATCAGTGGCGGCGACACCTGGCCCTGGCAGATGACGAGCAGGCGGTCGCAGATCTCGAACAACTCGTCGAGCTCCTCCGAAATCACCAGCACCGCGGCACCCGAGCGGCTCAGGTCGACAATTGTCTGGCGGATGAAGGCGGCCGCACCGACATCGACGCCCCAGGTGGGTTGGGCGACGAGGAACAGCCTGGGCTCGAGCGCGATCTCGCGACCGACGATGAACTTCTGCAGATTGCCGCCGGAAAGGCTTTGCGCGCTCGATTGCGGGCCGTTGGCCTTGACCTTGAAGCGCTCGATGATCCCGGCGGCGAAACTGCTCGCCTGCTTGCGGTCGACGAGGCCGTTGCGCACCAGGCCTGCGCGGTGAGCGGTCAAAACGGCATTCTGCCACAATGCATGCGGCGGCACGGCCCCGCGGCCAAGCCGCTCTTCCGGCACGAAGGCCATGCCGAGCTTGCGCCTTTCGCTGGCATTGAGATGGGCGGCAGCCTTGCCGTCGATCTGGATCGCCAGCGCATTGCCATGGGTGCGCTCGCCGCTGAGCAGCGAGATCAGCTCGGCCTGGCCATTGCCGGAAACACCGGCAAGCCCGACGATCTCGCCGCCGCGCACCGCAAACGAGACGTTCTTGAGCTCGACGCCATATTTGTCGCGGGCAGCGGCGGTCAGCCCGCGCACCTCGAGCACCGGCTTGTCGCTCGGCACGGAGGGGCTGACATGCATTTCGGGCAGTTCGGCGCCGACCATCATGCGGGCGAGTTGGGCCGAGGTGCTTTCCTTGGGCCTTGCGGTGCCTGTCACCTTGCCGTTGCGCAGCACTGTCGCTGTGTCGCAAAGCTCCTGCACCTCGTCGAGCTTGTGGCTGATGTAGACGATCGAGCAGCCTTCGCTCGCCAGCTGGCGCAAGGTCTCGAACAGCTTGACGACGGCCTGCGGTGTCAGCACCGAGGTCGGCTCGTCGAGGATCAAAAGCTTGGGCGCCTGCAACAGGCAGCGCACGATCTCGACGCGCTGGCGTTCGCCGACCGACAGGTCGTGGACGCGGCGATGCGGGTCGATCGGCATGCCATAGCGGTTCGACAGCTCGGTGATCTGGCGCGCCAGCGCATCGAGGTCGAAGGTGCTCGAAACGGCGAGCGCGATGTTTTCGACCACGGTGACGGATTCAAACAGCGCGAAATGCTGGTAGACCATCTCGATGCCAAGGGCCCGCGATGTCGCTGGCGTGTGGGCGGCGACGGGCTTGCCATCGCAGAAGATCTCGCCGGAATCGGCCTGGGCCGCGCCATAGATGATCTTCATCAATGTCGATTTGCCGGCGCCGTTTTCGCCGAGCACGGCGTGGATTTCGCCTGGCATGATCGACATCGAGATGTCGTCATTGGCGATGATGCCTGGATAACTTTTGGTGATGTTGCGCAATTCGAGGCGTGGGGGCATAGCCGGGTCCTGCCGTGAGGGTTGGACGGTGCGCAGCCATAGTCCACCGGGGCAAGCCGCATGATCCCGAGATCGGAATCGCTGCGCTGTCGTGCCCCGGTGGCCTTGCTAGCGGTAAGAAAGGATCAGCCGAGCTTGCCGATCATTCCCTTGACGAACCAGTTCATGCCGCGGATGTCGGCATCGGCCAGCACGCTGCCTGCCGCAACCTTGACGTTGCCGTCCTGGTCCTTGAGTTCGCCGGCATAGGGGTGGATCTTGCCGGAGCCGATGTCGGCCTCGAGCTGCTTGAGCTTGGCGATGACGTCGGCCGGAATGGCTTCGTTGTACGGCGCCATCTTGACAACGCCGCCGGCCAGGCCGTCCCAGCGCGCCTCGGGCTTCCAGGTGCCTGCGGCCACGCCCTTGGCGGCGCCGACATAATCGCTCGACCAGTCGAGCGTGAAGGCGGTGAGCTGCTTGCCCGAGCCGAACTTGGCCATGTCGCTGGCATAACCGATCGACCACGCGCCGCCTTCGCCGGCGACCTGCACACCGGTCGCGGTGTCGGTCATCGAGCAGATGACATCGCAGCCCTGCGACAAAAGCGTGTTGGCGGCTTCTTTTTCCTTGCCCGGATCGAACCAGGAATTGAGGAAGATGGCGTTGCAGGTGGCGTCGGGATTGACGCTTTGCGCGCCGAGCAGCAGCGCATTGGCCGGGCCGACGATATCGGGGATCGGGAAGCCGCCGATGAAGCCGATCTTGCCGGCCTTGCTCATATGCGCGCCGGCAGCGCCGGCAACGAAAGTGCCTTCGTAATATTTGGCTTCGAAGGTGCCGAGATTGGCGAGATGGACGATGCCGGAGCAATGCTCGAAGGCGACCTTTGGGAAGCGCGGCGCCACCTTCTGCATTGGCGTGCCATGCGAGAACGAGGTGCCGAAGATGAGCTGGTTGCCGGAGGCGGCGAGTTCGCGGAACACGCGTTCGGCATCCTGCGGCATGAAGATGTTGTCGATGACGGTCAGCGCGACCTTGTCGCCGAATTCCGCCTTGATGGCGTCGACGCCGAGGCTGTGCTGCTTGGTCCAGCCGATATCGGCGATCGGCGAGACATAGACGACACCGATCTTTAGCGGCTCCTGGGCGCTGGCGATGCCGGCAAGGCCCGTGGTGCCGAGAGCGGCGCCCGCGGCGCCGGAATATTGCAGAAATTGCCGTCTGGTCAGATTGAACATGGTGGTAACCCTCTGTTGGTTGGATGCGCCCGGATTGTTGCCGGGTCTATTTTGAGGCGTGGACATGGGCATGTGCCCGTGCCGCGCCGTTTTCTCCTGCCTTCTTTCGTGGTGCCGGTTTCGGCGGCTCGCCTGGCTTGCCGTCGAGATAGGGTTCGAGCGCTTCGCGCGGCGTCAGCTCGGGAAACACCTGCCGGTCCATGATGTAGCCACGCACCACAGAGCGGTGGTGCGCGTCGATCAGCTCCATCGCCGGCTTGAGCCGGCCCTTTTCGAGCAGGTCGATCACCCGGGCATGGTCGTCGAGCAGGTTGCAGTAGTCGAAATCGGCGGTGATCAGCGAGCGCAGCAAGGTCGTGCGGCGCACCAGCTGGGCATGGATCTCCTGCATCACCTTGTTGCGGCTGAGCCGCACGAACACTGTGTGGAACTCCTGCCCGAGCACGTCGGCGAGCGCGTCGTTGCCCGAAGCCACGGCTTGGCGCTGGCGCTCGACATGCTGGCGCAATTCGGCCCAGCCGGCAGGGCCGAGGCGGTCGCTCAATTGAGCGGCGACGCCCTGTTCGACGAGCGTGAGCGCGTCGTAGATTTCCATTGCGTCCTGCATGCTGGGACGGGCGACAAAGGCGCCGCGGTTGCGCTCGATCTGGGCAAGACCATCATCGGCTAGGCGGATCAGTGCTTGGCGGATGACGATGCGGCTGACGTCGAATACCTCTGACAGTTCGCGCTCACCGAGCTTGCAGCCGGGGACGAGGCGGTGATCGAGGATCGCCCGCGTCAGCATATCGGCAATGGCCTGCGAGCGGTTGCTCATGGCATTCTCCTCCCCGCCAGCGCCTTTGGCTTGCTTGGCGGCCAGCCCGGTTATCGCTGCGCCGGCGACGCCGCATATCCCGAGTTGCGTTTCTCATATCGGTAGTCAATCAAATCAAGCTGTCAATCAAAATTCTTTCTTTGGCATGCAAATTGTCATTGATTGATATCCAATCCTGTGGTTCCAATATGGGCATAACAGAGCTAGGTTCACGGGGAAGTGCTAGCCAGGGAGGGTGCGATGAGCATAGCTGCCCTTTGTAGCGACAGAGTCCTTCTTAACGATTGGCATGTGATCGCCGACCTGACCAACCTGTCGGCGCACGAGCCGTTCCAGACCCGCCTGCTTGGCGTCGACCTGACCGTCTATTGCCGTGGCCGCTACAACAAGGAAGTGGTGCGAAACGACACCGGGGCGCTGGTCAATGCGACCAAGCGTTATGGCTTCCTGTGGGCCTGCCTCGGCAAGCCGGAGCGCGACATCGTGTTCGTGCCGGAGGCCGAGGAGGAAGACCGCTACCTGCTCACCGGCGGGTCGATCGCGGTCAAGGTTTCCGGCCTGCGCACGGTCGAGAATTTCCTCGACATGGGCCATTTCCCGTTCGTCCACACCGGCTGGCTCGGCGAGGAGCCGCATACCGAAGTCGCGCCTTACAAGGTCGAGCTGACGGCTGCCGACGAACTGGTCGCGACCGAATGCAAATTCTACCAGCCGGTGGCGTCGCCGACGGCCAAGGAAGGCTTTGTCGTCGACTATATCTACAAGGTGATCCGCCCCTACACGGTGGCGCTCTACAAGAGCAATCCGGTGCAGAAGGAGCGGCTCGACGTCATCACCTTGTTCGTCCAGCCCGTCGACGAGGAGAATTGCGTCGCCCATCCCTTCCTTTGCTATCTCAAGGACGGCAGCGACGAGGCCGGAATCCGCAACTTCATGCAGCTGATTTTCGCCCAGGACAAACCGATCCTGGAAAACCAGCTGCCGCGACGCCTGCCGCTCGACCCGCGTGCTGAAACGCCGATCCGCGCCGATGCGGTTGCTGTCTTGTACCGGCGCTGGCTGCGCGACAAATCAGTCACTTACGGCGCGATACCGGCGCGGATGTGAACCCGCGCCCTCAGGAGGAACCTTAGATGACCGAGACGAGATGCAAGGATCAGGTGATCCTCGACCTTTGGCACCCGCTTGCCGCACTTTCCGAAGTGCCGGCTGGCGTGGTGGTCGGCACCATCCTGCTCGAAGAGCGCCTCAGCCTGGCCTCCGACGGCACCGGCAAGGTTGCCGTCTGGCGTTCGCGACGCGATCTGCCTGTCGACGGGCCGGTCGACATTTCAGTGGTCGAAGGCACGCTGCCGGTCAAGCTTGCCTATGGCTATGTCTGGACGTCGCTCGGCAATCCGCCGGCCGACATCTTCCCGATCCCCGAATATGCCGAAGCTGACCGACGCAAGCTCAACGCCGCCACGTTCGGGGTCAATGTCTCGGCGCCGCGGGCGATCGAGAACTTCCTCGACATGGGCCACTTCCCTTATGTCCACACCGATATCCTCGGTGTGGAACCGCATACAGAAGTGAAGGAATACGACGTCGAGATCTCGGTCGACCGCGACGAGATCCTGGCCACACGCTGCCGCTTTTTCCAGCCGATGGCATCGACCACTTCGGATGGCGGCGCCGATGTCGACTACATCTACCGGGTGCCGCATCCCTATTGCTCGGTGCTCTACAAATCGAGCCCGATGGACGAGACGCGGCTCGACGTCATTGCCGTGTTCCTGCAGCCGGTCGACCAAGAACATGTCCGGGCGCACATGTTGCTGTGCGTGCTCGACGAGGACAATGAAGACAAGGTGATCAAGCGTTTCCAGCAGACGATCTTCGGCCAGGACAAGCCGATCCTGGAAAACCAGTTCCCCAAGCGCCTGCCGCTCGATCCGCGCGCCGAGACCCCCATCAGAGCCGACAAGTCGGCGATCGCCTACCGCCGGTGGCTGAGCCAGAAGGGCGTGACCTACGGGGTCATCCCGGCCGCCACCTGAGCGCCTGAAGGCGCCAACGACAAGATATCAGCGAGGAACCTATGCTCGACCTAGCCAAATCCAGATGGCATCCCATCGCCGCGGCGCACGACCTTCCATTGCGTCACGTCTTTCATGGCCAGCTGCTCGGCCGCGAATTCGCCGTCTGGCGCGCCGACGACGGCTACGTCAACATCTGGGAAAACCGCTGCCTGCATCGCGGCGTGCGCCTGTCGATCGGTATCAATGACGGCCGCGAGCTGAAGTGCCAGTATCATGGCTGGCGCTATTCGAACCGAACCGCCGGCTGCACCTATATCCCGGCACACCCGGCCGATGCGCCGGCCCGCACCATCACCAACCGCACCTTTGCCGCCGTCGAACGCTACGGCCTGGTGTGGTCGGCAGAAGAGCCGCAAGGCGAGGTGCCCGAGGTAACAGGGTTTGCCGAGGGCGAGCTTCTGGCGCTGCGCGCCATTCCGGTCAACGCGCCCGCCGACGTGGTGGCGGCCAGGCTTACGGGCTACCGCTTCCAGCCAAGCGGCGACATCGCCGGCTCCGCAGCCAAGGTCACGGTCGAAGCCTCCAACGCCTTTTCGGTGGCGCTGCGTTCGAGCGAGGCTGATGCCAGCACACTCGCCGTGTTCTTCGTCCAGCCGGTCGATTCCAACCGCTCGGTGATCCGCGGCGTGCTCGACAGCGAGGTCGAAGGCGCTGCCCGTCTCGTCGTGCTGCGCCACCACAACGAGCTTCTGTCGCGCCTGCGTGTCGCCGTGGAAGCCGAGGCCGCGCGGGAACCTGCACCGGCCCCGCTGGAGCCGATCATCGAACGGGTCTCGCCAGAACTGGCCGAGATGCCGGAAGAGACGACACATGGCCGCAAGGCGACGATCCGCGTCCAGGTTAAGAGGAAGTGGCCGGCGGCCGATGGTATTGCCGGCTTCGAGCTCAGGCCGCTCAAGGGCCTGTTGCCGACCTTCCAGCCCGGCGCCCATATTGACGTGCATCTGCCCAACGGGTTGATCCGGCAGTATTCGATCACCAACGGCCCCGGCGAAAGCGACAGCTACGTCATCGGCGTCAAGCTCGAGCGCGACTCCAAGGGCGGCTCGACCTGCCTGCACGAGACGGTGCGCGAAGGCGACGTGCTGGCGATCTCCGAGCCGCGCAACAACTTCCCGCTGCGCCGCGACGCGGTCCAGACATTGTTCATCGCCGGCGGCATCGGCATCACGCCGCTGCTCGCCATGGCCCAGGCGCTCAACAACCAGAGCCTCAGCCACGAGCTGCACTACTTCGCCCAGAACGAAGCCCAGCTCGCCTTCCCCGAGAAGACAAAGACGCTTGGCGCCTCGCTCAAGCCGCATCTTGGGCTCTCGCCAGACCAGACCGGCGCGAAGCTGCGCGAGATCCTGTCAGGCTATGGCCCCGATAAGCATGTCTATCTCTGCGGACCCGGCCCGATGCTGGAAGCGGCGCGCAGCATCGCCGCAGAAATGGGCTGGCCGGAAACGGCGGTGCATTTCGAATATTTCAAGAACACCAATGTCATCGACGACTCCACCAGCTTCGAAGTGGCGCTGGCGCGCTCCTGCATGACGCTGACCGTGCCGGCCGGCAAGACGATCCTCGAAGTGATGCGCGACGCCGGCATCGACATGCCGTCGTCCTGCGAGCAGGGCGCCTGCGGCACCTGCCTTGCCACCGTCATCGAAGGCGAGCCCGATCATCAGGACGTCTATCTCAACGATGCCGAGCGCAAATCCGGCACCAAGATCATGACCTGCGTGTCGCGTGCCAAGTCGGCGCGGCTTGTGCTCGACCTCTAGGAGTTACCGATGATTACGCTTTACGACTACGAACTGTCGGGCAACTGCTACAAGCTGCGCCTGCTGATGGGCATGCTCGGTGTCGAGTGGAAGACTGTTCCTGTCGACTTCTATCCCGGCCGCGAGCACAAGTCGGACTGGTTCCTCAAGATCAATCCGCTCGGCCAGCTTCCCGTCATCGACGACGACGGGCTTGTCCTGCGCGATGCCCAGGCGATCCTTGTCTATCTCGCTTCGAAGTACGATGCGTCCGGCACGTGGTACCCGCGCGACAATCCGGCACTGCTCGGCGAGATCAGCCAGTGGCTGGCCTTCGCCGACGGCATCACCGGCACGGCTTCGGCGGCGCGGCTGCATGATGCGCTATTTTACGACTTCGACGTCGAGGCGGCGCGCGCCGGTGCGCACCGGCTGTTTCGCATCCTCGACGAGCATCTGTGGTTCGGCGAACAGGAAGGGCGCAGCTGGATCTGTTCGGCGGCCCAGCCGACGATCGCCGACATCGCCTGCTTCCCCTACATCATGCTGTCGGAAGAGGGCGGCATTTCAAGACAGGACTATCCGGCGATCCGTCGCTGGTGTGACCGTGTCAAGCGCATCAAGGGCTTTGCCGTGATGTCGGGCGTGTTCCCGGCAGGCCCAGCCAAGGCAGCCTGAATTCGATAGTTCGCCGGGCGAGCGCCCGACATTTACCTGATACTGGGAGAAAAAAATGAAAACCCGCGCCGCCGTAGCTGTTGGAGCCGGAAAGCCGCTCGAGATCATGGAGGTCGACCTCGAAGGGCCACGCGAGGGCGAGGTGCTTGTCGAGATCAAGGCGACCGGCATCTGCCACACCGACGAGTTCACTTTGTCGGGTGCCGATCCCGAAGGCATCTTCCCGGCCATTCTCGGCCATGAAGGTGCAGGCGTCGTCGTCGATGTCGGCAAGGGCGTGACCTCGCTGAAGAAGGGCGACCACGTCATTCCGCTCTACACGCCGGAATGCCGCTCATGCCCGTCGTGCCTCAGCCGCAAGACCAACCTGTGCACCGCGATCCGCGCGACGCAGGGCCAAGGCCTGATGCCTGATGGTTCGAGCCGCTTCTCGATCGGCAAGGACAAGATTTTCCATTACATGGGCTGCTCGACCTTCTCGAACTTCACCGTGCTGCCCGAGATCGCGCTGGCCAAGGTCAATTCGGACGCTCCGTTCGACAAGATCTGCTACATCGGCTGCGGCGTGACGACAGGCATCGGTGCGGTCATCAACACCGCCAAAGTCGAGATCGGTTCGACGGCCATCGTCTTTGGCCTCGGCGGCATCGGCCTCAATGTGCTGCAGGGTCTGCGCCTGGCCGGTGCCGACATGATCATCGGTGTCGACATCAACAATGACCGCAAGGCCTGGGGCGAAAAGTTCGGCATGACGCATTTCGTCAATCCGAAGGAGGTCGAGGGCGACATCGTGCCTTACCTCGTCAACATGACCAAGCGTGGCGCCGACCAGATCGGCGGTGCCGACTACACCTTCGATTGCACCGGCAACGTCAAGGTGATGCGCCAGGCGCTCGAAGCATCGCATCGCGGCTGGGGCGAATCGATCGTCATCGGTGTTGCCGGTGCCGGCCAGGAGATCTCGACGCGGCCGTTCCAGCTGGTCACCGGGCGGAGCTGGAAGGGCACCGCCTTTGGCGGGGCGCGCGGCCGCACCGATGTGCCGAAGATCGTCGACTGGTACATGGAGGGCAAGATCCTGATCGACCCGATGATCACGCACACGCTCAAGCTCGAAGACATCAACAAGGGTTTTGACCTGATGCATGCCGGCGAAAGCATCCGCAGCGTGGTCGTCTACTGAGCTCCCAAGACCGGCCAGGCTCCCATGGCCGGTCCTCTAGAGAATTTCCGCTTTTCTTCGAATCGCGGAATCTCTCTATCTTCTTGTTTTTGCGCAATTTCTAGGGAAAACCGCTACGCACTTTTCCTGGAATTGCTCTAAGCGCTGTGGCTTTTCGCCGGCCCTCAAGCCTCCCAGCTTGGCCCGCGTGTTCCCAAAGCCATGGCGTCGACCGGCGGTGCGTCCGAGGTGTCTGCAACCCTCGTCCGCACCGCCGGCATCTCTTTTTGAACGGTTGCAGGTCCTGCGCCCCGACGTTATGCCGGGTCGGGATTGTTTGACGAGAAGGCTAAGCAGATGAAGACCATTTCCACGTCGAAGTCGCATGGTGGCGTCCAGGGCGTCTATGCGCACGCCTCCGAGGCCTGCGCCTGCGACATGACCTTTGCCGTCTTCGTGCCGCCGCAGGCCAAGGATGGTCCGGTGCCGGTGCTGTGGTATCTCTCTGGCCTGACCTGCACGCATGCCAATGTCATGGACAAGGGCGAATACCGCCGCCTCGCCGCCGAACTTGGCCTGATGATCGTCTGCCCCGATACCAGCCCGCGCGGCGAAGGTGTCGCCGACGAGAAGGACAACTGGCAGTTCGGTTCGGGCGCGGGCTTTTATGTCGATGCGACCGAGGCGCCATTCGCGAAAAACTATCGCATGTATTCCTATGTCACCGCGGAATTGCCGGCGCTGATCGCGGCAAACTTCCCAGCCGACATGTCGCGCCAGGCGATTACAGGCCATTCGATGGGCGGGCACGGCGCGCTGACCATCGCGCTGAAGAACCCCGAGCGCTTCAAGAGCTGCTCGGCCTTCGCGCCCATCGCCCAGCCTTCGACGGCAGGCTGGTCGAAGCCGGCGCTGGAGAAATATCTCGGTTCCGACGAGGCTGCCTGGCGCGCCTATGACACGACGTTGCTGATCGAAGACGGCAAGCGTTTCCCAGAATTCCTCGTCGACCAGGGTTCATCAGACAGCTTCCTCAACGAGGGCCTGCGCCCCTGGCTGCTCGAAGAGGCCTGCACGAAATCAGGCATCGGCCTGACCTTGCGCATGCAGGATGGCTATGATCATTCCTACAACTTCATCTCGACCTTCATGGACGATCATCTGAGGTGGCACGCCGCCCGGCTTGGCTGAGCGGCGCAAGTCGCCGTCACGGCCTTACCGCCAGCAGCTTGGCGAAGACATGGCGCTTCGCCTTGCCGATGCTGATCTCCAGCGTTTCATATTGTGCCAGATGTGCCGCGATCGCGCTGGCCAGCATGCAGCCGGTGCCGCGCATGGCGACAGCGATGCGCGATGCGTCGAAGCGGACGGGTTCGCGCCTCGGCTGGATCAGCAGGTCCGTCGCGGTGGCGCCGGTTGCGTGGCCGCCTTTGACCAGGATGGCGGATGCGCCGGTGTCGAACAGTTTTTCGGCTTGTTCGACGATCTCTGTTTCGCCGGTGGCGAGCGGCAGGCCGCTCAGCAGCGCCAGTTCGGGCAGGTTGGGCGTGACAAGCGCGCACAGCGGAAACAGCTTGCGCTTCAGCGTGTCGATGGCCTCGTCGTCGAGCAGTTGCCGCCCCGAGGTCGAGGCGAGCACCGGGTCGAGCACGACAGGCACCGGCAGGCTGCTCGCCAGCACCGAAGCGACGGTGTCGATGGCAGTTGCCGTTCCCAACATGCCGATCTTGACCGCAGCGACCGGGTCGGCGGCGAAGGCGGCGCGCATCTGGTCGGCGACGAGGTCGGGTGGCATCTGTTCGATACGCTCGACGCGCTGATGCGTCTGCACCGTCACCGCCGTGATGGCGAGGCTGCAGCGCAGGCCGAAGGCCGACACCGCCTCGACATCGCGGACGATGCCGGCGCCGCCGCTCGAATCCGAGCCGGCGACAATGAGCACATGGGGGAGCACATGCGGGAGCACATGCGGGCTCATCGCCACTGAGCCGTCGCTGCCAGCCACTGGCGCGTGCGCGCCTCGGGATCGGCGTTGAGCGTGATGTCGGTGACGACGGCAGCAATGTCGGCGCCGTAGGCAAAGACGCCTGATATACGCTCGACATTGAGCCCGCCAATGGCAACCAGCGGTGTGGTGCCAACACGCTTTTTCCATTCGGCGATGCGGTCGAGCCCTTGCGGCGCCCATTTCATCGCCTTGAGGATGGTCGGATAGACAGGGCCAAGCGCGACATAGTCGGGTGCGGCGGCAAGTGCGGTGTCGAGTTCGGCATCGTCATGGGTGCTGAGGCCGAGTTTCAGGCCGGCATGGCGGATCGCTGCCACATCAGCTTCGGCCAGATCCTCCTGGCCGAGATGGACGTAGTCGCAGCCCGCGTCGATGGCGAGGCGCCAGTAATCGTTGACGACGAGCTGGCAGCCATGGCGCGCGCAGATGGTTTTCGCCACGCGGATTTCGCGGCGCAGGCCGGCCTCGTCCATGTCCTTGATGCGCAGCTGCACCAGCTTGACGCCCAACGGCACCAGCCGCTCGATCCAGGCGGCGGAATCGACAATCAGGTAGAACGGGTCGAGCTTCATGAAAATGCTGCCATGCCGATGACGGGGGTGGAGGGGACGGCCATGTCGCGCGGTTCAAGCGGGCCGGCGCGGAACGCCTGCCGTCCGGCTTCAACCGCCTTGCCGAAGGCGGACGCCATGGCGACGGGGTCGCTGGCCTTGGCAACAGCCGTGTTGAGCAGCACGGCGTCGTAGCCGAGCTCCATGACGGTTGCGGCATGCGACGGGCGGCCGATGCCGGCGTCGACGATCAGCGGCACGTCGGGGAAATGGCCGCGCAGGCTGCGCAAGGCATCGAGGTTCTGCGGGCCGCGGGCGGAGCCGATCGGCGCGCACCACGGCATCAGCACCTTGCAGCCGGCATCGAGCAGCCGCCCGGCGACAACCAGATCGTCGGTCGTGTAGGGGAAGACCTCGAAGCCGTCGGCAGCGAGAATCCCAGCTGCTTCGACCAGGCCGAACACGTCGGGCTGCAGCGTGTCGTGATTGCCGATGACCTCGAGCTTGATCCAGTTGGTGGCAAAGACCTCGCGCGCCATTTTCGCCGTCGTCACTGCTTCCTTGACCGAGTGACAGCCGGCGGTGTTGGGCAAGACGCGCACACCGAGCGACTGGATCAGCGACCAGAACTGGCCACCTGACTTGCCGCCCGAGGTCTCGCGGCGCAGCGACACCGTGACGATGTCGGCCCCCGATGCCTCGATTGCCTCGGCCATGATGGCGGGCGAGGGGTAAAGTGCGGTGCCGAGCAGCAGGCGGGACGAGATTTCTTGTCCGTAGAGTTCGAGCATGGCCTACCCTCCCTTCATCGGTGCGAGGATTTCGATGCGGTCGCCATCGGTGAGGGCGCAGCCGTCGCGTTCCCGTGCCGGCACGACTTCGCCATTCAGCGCGGTGGCGAGCCAGCCCCCTTCGTAGTCAAGCTCGGCAAGCAACGCTGCCAGCGTGTCGGCCGCGACCTCTTGGTTTTCGCCATTAACGGTGAGCTTCATGGGCGAGCTCCTTCTTCGTCTTTTTGCCCAGGATCATGTCGGCGGCCTGCCGAGCCATGGCGGGCGCGAGCAGGAAGCCGTGGCGGTAAAGGCCGTTGATGCGGATGGAGTTTCCCTCGCGTTCGACGCGCGGCAAATTGTCTGTAAAGGCCGGGCGGATGCCGGTGCCGGTCTCGACAAGCTCGGCCTCGCCGAAGGCCGGATGCAGCGCATAGGCGGCGTTGAGCAGTTCCATCACCGAACGCGCGGTGATGGGACCGGCGGCATCGCTTTCGATCATCGTTGCGCCGACCATGAACAGATTGTCGGAGCGCGGCACGACATAGACCGGAATGCGCGGATGCAGCAGCCGCACCGGCCGCGCCAGCGCCACCTCCGACGTCTTGAGGATCAGCATCTCGCCACGCACGCCGCGCAGGCCGGGCTGCCTGCCGGCAATACCGGTGCAGTCGGCCTCGACATCGGCCGACGGACTGTGCACCGCGCCGTAACCGAACTCGAAACACACGCCCATCTCAACAAGCTTTTGCTGCAGCCCAAGCAGCGCCTGGCGCGGGTCGAGATGGGCTTCCTCATTAAAAAACAGCGCGCGGGTGAAGCTGCCTTCGAGGTCGGGTTCAAGCGCTGCGATCGCCTCGGCGTCGATGACGCGGTATCCAGAGGTGCGGCGGCCGAAGCGGTCGAGTTCGGACATGTCGCGGGCGGAGGCCACGACAAGCGTGCCGTTGCGCATGACATGGCCGGGCAGGGCGGCGTCCCACCAGTCGGCGGCACCGCGTCCGAGCGTCAGCACCGCCTCTTCGGCACTCTCCAATTCGCACCACGGCGCCAGCATGCCGCCGGCCTGCCATGAGGCATTGCCGGCGATCTGCCTTCTGGCGTCGACGACGGTGACGTCGGCGCCGCGCGATGAAAGCTCGTGGGCGAGCGTCAATCCGTTGACGCCCGCGCCGCGGATCAGCACCTTCATGGCTGGCTCGCTGGCTCCGCCGGCTCGACGCTCTCCACCGCCATATAGAGGTCGCCGCCGTCGCGGTATTTCGCCGCCATGGCCGCCAGCCCTTCCTTCTGTGCCTCGGCGCGGATGTCGTGGGAGATCCGCATCGAGCAGAATTTCGGGCCGCACATCGAGCAGAAATGCGCCACCTTGTGCGCTTCCTTGGGCAAGGTCTGGTCGTGATAGGAGCGCGCCGTCTCCGGGTCGAGCGAGAGGTTGAACTGGTCCTCCCAGCGGAACTCGAAACGCGCCCGCGACAGCGCGTCGTCCCTGACCTTGGCCGCCGGATGACCCTTGGCGAGATCGGCGGCGTGGGCTGCGATCTTGTAGGTGATGACGCCGACCTTGACGTCGTCGCGGTCGGGCAAGCCGAGATGTTCCTTGGGCGTGACGTAGCAGAGCATCGCCGTGCCGAACCAGCCGATCATCGCCGCACCGATTCCGCTCGTGATGTGGTCGTAGCCGGGCGCGATGTCGGTGGTCAAAGGCCCGAGCGTGTAGAAGGGCGCTTCGCCGCAGACCTCGAGCTGCTTGTCCATGTTTTCCTTGATCTTGTGCATCGGCACATGGCCGGGGCCTTCGATCATCACCTGGCAATCCTTGGCCCAGGCGATCTTGGTCAGTTCGCCGAGCGTTTCCAGTTCGGCGAACTGGGCGGCGTCGTTGGCGTCGGCGATCGAGCCGGGACGCAGGCCGTCGCCGAGCGAAAAGGCGACGTCATAGGTGCGGCAGATGTCGCAGATTTCGTCGAAATGCTCGTAGAGAAAGCTCTCCTTGTGGTGATGCAGGCACCATTTGGCCATGATCGAGCCGCCGCGCGAGACGATGCCGGTGACGCGGTCGACGGTGAGGTGGATATAGGCCAGGCGCACGCCGGCATGGATGGTGAAGTAGTCGACGCCCTGTTCGGCCTGCTCGATCAGCGTGTCGCGGAACACCTCCCAGGTCAGGTCCTCGGCGATGCCGTTGACCTTCTCCAGCGCCTGGTAGAGCGGCACCGTGCCGATCGGCACCGGCGCATTGCGGATGATCCAGTCGCGAATGTTGTGGATGTTGCGGCCGGTCGACAGGTCCATCACCGTGTCGGCGCCCCAGCGCGTCGACCAGACCATCTTTTCGACCTCTTCGGCCATCGACGAGGTGACGGCCGAATTGCCGATATTGGCGTTGATCTTGACCAGGAAATTGCGGCCGATGATCATCGGCTCGCTTTCGGGATGGTTGATGTTGGAGGGGATGATGGCGCGGCCGCGCGCCACCTCCTCGCGGACGAATTCCGGCGTGACGAAGTCGGGGATGACAGCGCCGAAGCTTTCGCCGTCGCGCACAAGCTTGGTGCGCAGCTGCTCGCGGCCGAGGTTTTCGCGGATGGCGACGAACTCCATCTCGGGCGTGATGATGCCGGCGCGGGCATAAGCGAGCTGGGTGACGGCACGGCCGCCGGTGGCGCGCAGCGGCGCGTTGCGGACAGGGAATTGCGGTGTCAGCCTTTCGCCCGAGACAAAGCCGTTGTCCTCGGCCTTGACGGCGCGGCCCTCGTAACGTTCGACGTCGCCGCGCGCCACGATCCAGTCCTCGCGCAGCCTGGGCAAGCCACGCTCGATGTCTGTCTTCACCGCGGCGTCGGTGTAGGGGCCGGAGGAATCATAGACAGTGACGGGCGGCTCGCCCGATGTCGGATGGAGCGAGATCTCGCGCATCGGCACGCGGATGGCGGGATGGAGTTTTCCAGTTTTGTGGACCTTCCGCGATGCGGGAAGTTCGCCTGACGTGACTGTCGGGGTGTGGGCATTCATGAGTGAGCCTCCTTGCTTCGGCGCGCCATGCGTCCGGCAGGACGCACAAGGACGCTCCGGGTCCTTGGTTTTGCGCATCGTGCTTGCCTAAAACCGAGAACCGGTTTTCGGACGCGATGCGCCGCAATGGAGACCCAGTTCGTGCGATGAGGAGGAGGTGAGGTTTGCCTGGTGGTCTTCGGGCATGAGCCCGAATGCCAAAGCCGGAATGCCCGACCCGCAACGCCTCGCACCGTCCCTACGCCAGTGTGAACTGGATCAGGTTCAACGGGTCACTGCGCTGCGTTAGCGAGCAGTATCTCAGCCCCTTGTCGGGACCCCCCTGGTGAGGCCGGCAACATGAGGGAGGAAGGCCGGTGCTGTCAACCGGGCTTTCGATATTGTCGCGACAATGCCAAACTCGCCTCAGCAGCCATTGCGGTTTCGAAAGCGTTGGGATAATAGGTCAGCGTTGCTGACATAAATTGTCTGCCGCGCAGGGAGGACCAATTGGCCTGCGCGAGACAGGAGGAACATCCGTGACGGACAATCCCTCGCCACTCAAGTTTCACGTGCCCGAACCCGAGGTTCGGCCGGGCGGGACGCCCGACTTCTCCAATGTGCCTATTCCCAAGGCCGGATCGGTGGCGCGACCCGAGGTCGATGTCGACCCGCGCAACATCCGCGATCTCGCTTATTCGATCATCCGCGTGCTCAACCGCGAGGGCGATGCCGTCGGCCCCTGGGCCGGCACGCTGAGCGACGAGGAGCAGCTCGAGGGCCTGCGTCACATGATGACGCTGCGCACCTTCGATGCACGCATGCAGATGGCGCAGCGCCAGGGCAAGACCTCGTTTTACATGCAGCATATGGGCGAGGAGGCGGTGAGCTGCGCCTTCCGCAAGGCGCTGATCCCAGGCGACATGAATTTCCCGACCTATCGCCAGGCCGGCCTGCTGATCGCCGGCGGCTATCCGATGGTCGAGATGATGAACCAGATCTACTCCAACGAGCGCGATCCGCTGAAGGGCCGGCAGCTGCCTGTCATGTATGCCTCCAAGGAGCACGGCTTCTTTTCGATCTCCGGCAATCTGACGACGCAGTACATCCAGGCGGTCGGCTGGGCGATGGCATCGGCGATCAAGGGCGACACCAAGATCGCCGTCGGATGGGTCGGCGACGGCGCCACCGCCGAGAGCGACTTCCACGCCGCACTCGTCTTCGCCTCGACCTACAAGGCGCCCGTGGTGCTCAACATCGTCAACAACCAGTGGGCGATCTCGACCTTCCAGGGCATCGCCCGCGGCGGCTCCGGCACTTTTGCGGCGCGTGGGCTTGGGTTTGGCATCGCGGCCCTGCGTGTCGACGGCAACGACTATCTCGCCGTCCATGCGGTGGCCAAATGGGCGACCGAACGCGCCCGGCGCAATCTCGGCCCGACGCTGGTCGAGTATGTCACCTACCGCGTCGGCGCGCATTCGACCTCGGACGATCCCTCCGCCTATCGGCCCAAGACCGAATCGGACGCCTGGCCGCTCGGCGATCCGGTGATCCGGCTCAAGAACCATCTGATCAAGCGTGGCCTGTGGTCGGACGAACGCCACAAGCAGGCCGAGGCGGAAATCCTCGAAACCGTCATCGCCGCGCAGAAGGAAGCCGAAAGCCACGGCACGCTGCATGCCGGTGGCAAACCGTCGACGCGCGACATGTTCGAAGGCGTCTATGCCGAGATGCCGCCGCATCTGAGGCGCCAGCGCCAGAAGGCGGGGGTATAGACCATGCCGCGCATGACCATGATCGAAGCCATCCGCAGCGCCATGGACGTTGCCATGGGGCGCGACGACGATGTCGTCGTCTTTGGCGAGGATGTCGGCTATTTCGGCGGCGTCTTCCGCTGCACCCAGGGGCTGCAGCAGAAATACGGCCGCTCGCGCTGTTTCGACGCGCCGATCAGCGAACTCGGCATCGTCGGTGCCGCCATCGGCATGGCCGCCTACGGGCTCAAGCCTTGTGTCGAGGTGCAGTTCGCCGACTATGTCTATCCAGCCTATGACCAGATCGTTTCGGAAGCGGCACGATTGCGCTACCGCTCCAACGGCGAGTTCACCTGCCCGATCGTCGTGCGCATGCCGACCGGCGGCGGCATCTTCGGCGGCCAGACCCACAGCCAGAGCCCGGAAGCGCTGTTCACCCATGTTTCTGGCCTGAAGGTCGTTGTTCCCTCAAACCCGCTCGACGCCAAGGGCCTGCTGATCGCCTCGATCGAAGACCCCGATCCGGTGATCTTTCTGGAGCCGAAACGATTGTATAACGGCCCCTTCGACGGCCATCACGACCGGCCTGTCACGGCCTGGTCGAAGCATGAACTGGGCGAGGTGCCCGAGGGGCACTACACCACCCCGCTCGGCAAGGCGAAGATCCGCAGGGCTGGCTCAGCCGTCACCGTGCTTGCTTACGGCACCATGGTCTATGTCGCCCAGGCGGCGGCCGAAGAGACCGGCATCGACGCCGAAATCATCGACTTGAGGACGCTGCTGCCGCTCGACCTCGACACCATCATCGCCTCGGTCACGAAGACCGGCCGCTGTGTCGTCGTGCATGAGGCGACGCTGACCTCGGGCTTCGGTGCCGAGCTTGCAGCGCTGGTGCAGGAGCACTGCTTCTACCATCTCGAGGCACCGGTTGCGCGTGTCACCGGCTGGGACACGCCTTATCCGCATGCTCAGGAATGGGATTATTTCCCCGGTCCCAAGCGGGTCGGCGAAGCTTTGATCGAAACGATGGGGGCCTGAACATGGGCGAACATGTCATCAAGCTTCCCGACGTCGGCGAAGGCGTGGCCGAGGCCGAACTGGTCGAATGGCACGTCAAGATCGGCGACCTCGTGCGCGAGGACGCGGTGATCGCCGCCGTCATGACCGACAAGGCGACGGTCGAAATTCCCTCGCCGGTCGATGGCGAGATCATCTGGCTCGGCGCCGAGATCGGCGAAACCGTCGCCGTCGGTTCGCCGATCGTGCGCATCAAAATTGCCGGCGACGGACCGGCGGAAACTGTGGCTGAGGCCGCCCCGGCCGAGCCGAAAAGCGAGGCCAGGCAGCCGGCCCCGGCAGCTGTGGAAGCGGCTCCTGCGCCGGCTAAGAAAGCCGAGCCTGCGGCAAAGCCACCAGCACCCGCGGCAGCACTCAAGCCTGTGCCACGTGCGACAACGCTCGGCCTGCCCAGGCCGGAAGGCGAACGCCCGCTGGCGTCGCCCGCCGTGCGCTTGCGCGCCAAGGAAGCCGGCATCGACCTGCGCCAGATCCCCGGCACCGGTCCGGCCGGCCGCGTCACCCATGAGGATCTCGACGGTTTTGCCGCGCGCGGTGCTGCGGTCCCAGTGGCCGGCTTGCAGGCCAAGTCAGGGGTCGAGGAGATCAAGGTCATCGGCCTGCGCCGGCGCATCGCCGAAAAGATGGCGCTGGCCAAGTCGCGCATCCCCCACATCACCTATGTCGAGGAGGTCGATGTCACCGCTCTCGAGGAGTTGCGCGCCAAGCTCAACGCCACGAAGAAGCCGGACCGGCCGAAGCTGACCTTGCTGCCGTTCCTGATGCGGGCGCTGGTCAAGGCGGTGGCTGAACAGCCGCAGCTCAATGCGATCTATGACGACGATGCCGGCATCATCCATCGCCATGCCGGCGTGCATATCGGCATGGCGGCGCAGACCCCGGGCGGGCTGATGGTGCCTGTGGTCAAGCATGCCGAGGCGCGCGACCTGTGGGATTGCGCCGTCGAGGTCAACCGCCTTGCCGAGGCCGCCAAGGCCGGCACGGCGACACGCGAGGAGCTGACCGGCTCGACCATCACCATCACCTCCTTGGGGGCGATGGGCGGTGTCGCTACCACGCCCGTCATCAACTACCCGGAAGTGGCGATCGTCGGCGTCAACAAGATCATGATCCGGCCGATGTGGGACGGCAGCCAGTTCGTGCCTCGCAAGATGATGAACCTGTCGTCCAGCTTCGACCATCGCGTCATCGACGGCTGGGACGCGGCGGTCTTTGTCCAGCGCCTCAAGGCGCTGCTCGAAGCGCCGGCAATGATCTTCGTGGAGGGCTGAGGCTGTGAAGGAAATCTCCTGCAAGCTTCTGATCATCGGTGCCGGACCCGGCGGCTATATCTGCGCCATCCGTGCCGGCCAGCTCGGCATCGACACGGTCATCGTCGAAGCGGTCAAGCCGGGCGGCACCTGCCTCAATGTCGGCTGCATCCCCTCCAAGGCGATGATCCATGCCGCCGACGAATATCTCAAGGTCTCGGAGATGGCGGCGGGCACAAGCCCGCTCGGCATCTCCCTGTCGGCACCGGCACTCGATCTCGCCAGGACGGTTGCCTGGAAAGACCGCATCGTCGGCCGCCTGACCACAGGCGTCGCCGGCCTGCTCAAGAAGGCCCGGGTCAAGTCGGTGCAGGGCTGGGCGCGCTTCCGCGACGGCAAGACCGTCGAGGTCGACACCGAGACCGGCCTGCAGGTGATCCGCGCCGAAACCATCGTCATCGCCACCGGTTCGGTGCCTGTCGAGCTGCCGTTCCTGCCCTTTGGCGGATCGGTGATCTCGTCGACCGGGGCGCTGGCGCTGAAGCAGGTGCCGCAAGCGCTGGCCGTCGTCGGCGGCGGTTACATCGGCCTCGAGCTCGGCACCGCCTTTGCCAAGCTCGGCGCCAAGGTGACGGTCGTCGAAGCCTTGCCGCGCATCCTGCCGCAATATGATGCCGAGCTGACCCGGCCCGTCGCCAAACGGCTCGAAGCGCTCGGCGTCAAGGTGCTGACAGGCGCCAAGGCCAAGGGGCTTTCCGCCAAGGGCGATGCGCTTCTGGTCGAAGCCGCCGATGGCAGCGAGCAGAAGATTGCGGCCGACAAGGTGCTGGTGACTGTCGGGCGCAAGCCGCTGGTCGAAGGCTGGGGCCTCGAAGAGATCGACCTCGACCGCGACGGCCGTTTCATCCGCATCGACGAGCAGTGCCGCACCTCGATGCGCGGCATCTACGCCATCGGCGACGTCACCGGCGAGCCGATGCTGGCGCACCGCGCCATGGCCCAGGGCGAAATGGTCGCCGAGATCGTTGCCGGCCACAAGCGCAGCTGGGACAAGCGCTCGATCCCTGCCGTCTGCTTCACCGATCCGGAGGTCGTCACCGCGGGCCTTTCGCCCGACGAGGCCAAGGCGCTTGGCATCGAGATCAAGTCGGCGTCATTCCCGTTCTCGGCCAATGGCCGGGCGATGACCTTGCTCGGCGAAGACGGGTTCGTGCGCATCGTTGCGCGTGCCGACAACCATCTGGTGCTGGGCATCCAGGCCGTCGGCACCGGTGTCTCGGAGCTTTCCTCGGCCTTCAGCCTGGCGATCGAGATGGGCGCCAGGCTGGAAGACATTGCCGGCACCATCCATGCCCACCCGACCCAGGGCGAAGCCTTCCTCGAGGCTGCACTGCGCACGCTCGGCCACGCGCTCCACATCTGATGCCCTATCCCGATATGGACGCGGCCTTGCGCCGCGTCCCCTCCAGCCTTGCCCAATCAGCCAAGCTGGGCTAACAAGCCCACGCACTGGACGACCAGTGCCTAGCACGTTCGGGGACGGCCCCATCCAAGAGATGGCGCCGCAGACTTGTCACCCGAACTGATCCACACCTTGAAACCGCGAAAACATGCAGCCTCCGCGCGGCGGACTGCGCTGTGCGCTCGACCCTGTCAGGCTTCCGGATTCGGTTCCGGGGCGCGAGCTTTCGCATTCGCATCACCCAGACCGGAGAGGCGCCATGGCCGGACCGATAGAACAATTTGAAATCAAGCCGATCTTCACCCTGTTCGAGTTTGCCGGCCAGGAGATCGCCTTCACCAACTCCGCCGCCTATATGGTGGGCGTCGCCGTGTTCGGTGGGCTGTTCCTGCTGGTGTCGACCAGTGCGCGTGCGCTGGTGCCGACGCGGCTGCAGTCGATCACCGAGCTGATCTACGAGTTCGTCTCCAAGACTTTGCGCGAAAATGCCGGCGAGGGCGGCATGAAGTTCTTCCCGCTGGTGTTTTCGCTGTTCGTCTTCATCCTGATCGCCAACCTCGCCGGCATGTTTCCTTATGCCTTCACTGTCACCAGCCACATCATCGTCACCTTCTCTTTCGCCATGATCGTGTTCGGCACCGTCACGCTCTACGGCATCTGGAAGAACGGCCTTGGTTTCTTCCGGCTGTTTCTGCCATCCGGCGTGCCGCTGGCCTTGGCGCCGATCATCGTGCCGATCGAGATCGTTTCTTACATCTCGCGGCCGATCAGCCATTCGGTGCGTCTGTTTGCCGTCATGCTGGCCGGCCACATCACGCTCAAGGTCTTTGCCGGTTTTGTCGCAAGCCTCGGCGGCATGGGCACGCTCGGCATCTTCGCCGCCGTGCTGCCGCTGGCCATGACGGTCGCGCTGACCGCACTCGAACTTCTGATGGCGGTGATCCAGGCCTACATCTTCACCATGCTGACCTGCATGTATCTCAACGATGCCCTGCACTCCGGGCACTGACCGGGCGCGCTTGCGCGACAAAACAAAAACCCCGGCATAAAGCCGGGGTTTGAGCGCCAAAGCAGATCGATCGGCTCAGTCGCGCGGCGGCCAGACATGGTCGCTTTTGCCCATCTTGGGTTCGCCGAGCAGCGGCGTCTTCAGCGCGTGCACGCCGCCGACCGAAAACAGCCAGATGATGTTGCGGTCATATTCGGTGAACACCGCAAAGCTGGCATTGTCGAAGGTGTAGTCGGGCATTTCCGAAGTCGTTGGGAAACGCGGCACGAAATAGCCAGTAATCTTCGGCTGTGCCGGGTCCTTGACGTCGAAGATCTGCAGCCCGGCATTGTAGAAGGCGTAAGGCACGATGCCGTCGCGGCCATGACCCGGCTGGTGGGTGGTGCCGGAGCGCTTGGGCCCGAAGCTGCCCTTGCGTTGGCAGAAATCGGTGAACTTCGCCTCCTTCGGCGGCGTCGGGCGCGGCAAGGTCGCCACCACCTTGGGTGCCGCCACATCCTTGGCGTCGATCACCAGCACGTCCTTGTAGGGCTCGTAGCAGTTCGAGTTCATCGGATAGCCATTGGCAAGGACATAACCGGTGCGGGCATATTGGCTGGTGTCGACATTGTCGAACTCGGTGCCGGCAAAGCTCGGCGCCGTCTCGACATGGCCCTTGATCTCCGGCCTGTCGGGATTGGAAAGATCGAAGGTGTAAAGGCCAAGGCCACCCATCGCGCCGAAGGCTATCTTGCCGCCCTTTTCGACCGGGGTCGGCAGGAAGGGCGGCATGCGCGAACCCATCCATGACGTGCGGTTGCCGGCGCGCGGGTTCATCAGATAGGCGTCCTCGCTTGCCTTGTCGCCGACCACCTGGCCCGGCACCGTGACCTGGCTGACAAAGACCGGATTGGCCGGGTCCGACATGTCCCAGACCTGGTAGCCCGGCGAGTGCAGGTAATCAGGGTATTCGGTCAGCGCGTAGGAATCGTCAGGTGCCGCCGACAGATACATGTATTTGCCGCCAAACCAGGCCGGCGCATCGAGCGAACCCGAACCCTGCTGCTGACCGATGGGCGCATCCGGGTTCTTGGTGTCGGTGGTGCGGGTGGCGATCAGCTTCCAGTCGTCGGGCGTCGGCCCGTTCATCTCATAGACCTTGAAGCCCTTGAGCGAATTGTAGTTGCGCAGGCTCGCGACGATGTCGGGCTGGGTGCGCTTGTTGTCGAGAATGCCGAAGCGGCCGATCTCGTAGGAGGCGACGACGACGTTCTTCTGCAGCTTCGCGCTCCAGGCGATGGTGATGCCGCCGAAATAGTCCTGGACCGTCTTGGCGTCCCAGTCCTCGCTCGAGCCCTCCGGCCCCCACACGCCGCCCCTGGAATAGACGACCTTGGCCTTGGCCGGGTCGGTGATGTCGAGCACGCGCATATAGTCGCGGTCGTGCACATACATGTAGCGCTTGCCGTCGAAGTCGGCGACGTCGGGCCAGGCATGCCAGGGCGAGCTTACTTCAGGATAAAACGCGATCTCCTCGACATTGTGGCTGTAGCTGTTGTCGTCCCAGGCCTTGAGCTGGCCGGGAAAGGCCGGGCTTTCGCCCAAAGGCGTGGCGCGCGGCGCTTTGAACGTGCCGTCCTCCGCCATGCCATAATCCTTGCCCGGCTCCAGCGCGGGCGGCGCTTTGTCGTAGGTCAAGGCGTTCCACTGCTTGAGGTAGGGATCGGTGATGTTGATTTCCGTCGGCACCTTGCTGCCCCAGTCGGCGGCCTCAGCCACGCCGGCCGTCAGCGCCAGCACCGAACAGCCGATCGCGATAATCCTAGGTGTCATGACGTCCCTCCCGACGGTTGGCCGCCCACGTTCTTCGCATCGGGCCGGCTTGGTCAGTTGAGGAAAGTTCGGTCAGTCAGAAAAGTGAATTTTCGGCAGGTGGGTATGAGGGAGTGGCATAGATGGGGGTGGGATTGCATGCATGGGGTGTAAATTGCATGCAGAAAGGGGCTGATGTGGCCACGCGTTGCATCTGAGATATCGAGAGGGAATGGGGTGGTGATCCCGATAGGGTTCGAAATCTGCACGACTGTTCAGGATCGGCGCGCCTAAGGATCGATTTACCTCGACGACTAAGCAGTTGGCTTCCCGGCCAGTTTCGGTCGTTCTTGTCAATCCTGATTTGCGGCTGCTGTGCGCCTGATATCGGCCGTTCGGTGCTGCACTTGATCATCTCCCAAGCGGTCGTTCGCTGTGGAATGACGTTCATTCCGCCTTTACCGGGACTATGGCAACCTCTCCAACCATGCGGGCCGGTCCGGATTTTCACTACTGATTGGATGTATGAACTATTACAATGTCATAGGTTTGTTGAATACGAGTATGGCTGCGATATTCTGTATCGCGCTGCTAACGATATGGCGAAACAATCGCGCCCTGAAATATATAGGGGTGCTCGGCCTATCCTATGGGATTCGGTCGCTGTGCTTCGGCATTTTCTACTTTGCCTTCTCCCTTGAAAATCCGGTTTTGCGATATTCGGCGAACATCTTCCTCCTGTTCGCGATAATGCTGCTCTCTATCGGCTTGTCCAATCGGCGCTTACGACAGCCTCGCTACGGCGCTCTCCTTGCTATCGCTGCGATCACGCTCGGACCGCTCTACTATTATCAGTTCATCGAACCGAACCTGCTCGCCCGCGTCATCATTCTCAATTCTGGGCTGGCCCTGCTCAGCCTCCTGATGTTGTGGGACGTCGCGAAGGCGCCACGCCGCTCGCCGGTCGAGCAGGTGCTGCTCGGGTTGTTACTCGTATCATGCGCAGGCTATCTTCTTCGCCCGCTCTTCTTGATCGCGTCAGGGGCCTCCGGCGAGCGCTTCGAAGGTTCCTACTGGCTTGTCGTTTCGATTTCGGATGCTCTTATCTGCGCGATGACTGCTGTTGGTGTGTTTGCGGTTATTGCAAGCGACGTGATGGATGAAATCAAGACTGATGCGCTGATCGATACCCTATCCGGATTGTTCAATCGCCGCGGCTTCGAACCGCTCGCACTAAGGGCGTTATCGAAGCGGACGGCCGGCACCCCGCCTGCCATGATCCTCGCTGATCTCGACCACTTCAAATCGATCAACGATCTATTCGGCCATAGCGGTGGCGACTTGATCATTCGGAGGTTTTCCGAGGTTCTCAAGCAGAAGGCGCCCGGCGATGCGATCATGGCGCGTCTTGGTGGTGAAGAATTCGCAGTCATGTTGCCTTCAAACGCGAGCGACTCTGCCTACCAATTGGCGGAAGAGGTAAGAACAACGTTTAAACAAATCGCATTTGACACCGTAGCGGGTGAGGCACACCCGACGGCCAGTTTTGGCGTCGCGATTGCGCGGGAGGATGAAGGCCTCCCGTCTTTGATCGAGCGTGCCGATCATGCCCTCTATAGGGCAAAGGGCAACGGTCGCGATCGCGTTAATCTTGCCGAGTAAGGCACGCTAACATGGCCCTCTCAGAGTGCTACTTCAAACGCCGGACCGACTGTCCGCTATCTATGTTGGACGTCCCAAGATCGGACAGTCCGCAATCGGCCCCGACCCTGCCGTTCGGCGACGCGTTGCATGTCGGCCGTACCGTATCTGCGGGACCTCTCGTTGCGGATAAGGGTGGAGAATTTCACAGGGCCAGCGCTGCCGGAAAATCACCAGCTGAAACTTCGTCACACTTTTGATTTTCGAGTGGTGATCCCGACAGGAATCGAACCTGTGACCTACAGATTAGGAATCTGCCGCTCTATCCTACTGAGCTACGGGACCACTCGGCTGCACACATAGCGGCTTCAAACGGATTCGCCAACGGTTTTTGGCAGGCTGCGGCTGAAACGTTTTGGCGGTTGCCGACCGTGCCAAATGCTGTTTCTGCGTCCAGGGCCGATTGGCAGCCCTGGAGGCGTTTTGCAGGCAAGGGTCAGGCCGCCAGGGCCGTTTCGGCGAGGCGGACCCAGTAGCTGACGCCGTGCGGGATGGCCTCGTCGTTGAAGTCGTAGGCCGGGTGGTGGAGGTTGGCGGTGTCGCCATTGCCGATGAAGATGAAGGCGCCGGGGCGGGCTTCGAGCATGTAGGAAAAGTCCTCGCCGCCCATCAAGGGCTGGATCGCCCGGTGCACCTGGGCTTCGCCGGCGACTGACGCGGCGACATCGCCGGCAAACACCGTCTCGTTTTCATGGTTGAAGGTGACCGGATAATTGGCGTCGTAGTCGAGCTCGATCGCCGTGCCGGTGGCTTCGGCGACGCCGCGGCAGATGGCGCCCATGCGCTCTTCGGCGAGTTTTGCGATCTCCTTCTTCAGCGTGCGCACGGTGCCGGCGATGACCGCCTGTTCGGGAATGATGTTGTAGGCGGTGCCGGCATTGAACTTGGTCACCGAAACGACGATCGCTTCGGCCGGGTCGGTGCTGCGCGAGGCGATCGCCTGAAGTGCGGTCACCAGCTGGCTGCCGGCGACGATCGGGTCGATGGCGCGGTGCGGCATGGCGGCATGGCCGCCCTTGCCCTTGACGGTGATGGTGAACTCGGCGGTCGCCGCCATGATCGCGCCCGGACGGATGGCGAACTGGCCGACCGGCAGGCTCGGCATGTTGTGCATGCCAAAAACCTTCTGGATGCCGAAACGCTCCATCATGCCGTCCTTGACCATCTCGTTGCCACCGCCGCCGCCCTCTTCGGCGGGCTGGAAGATGACCGCGACGGAGCCGGCGAAATTGCGCGTTTCGGCGAGATATTTGGCGGCGCCCAAAAGCATGGCGGTGTGGCCGTCATGGCCGCAGGCATGCATCTTGCCAGGTACGGTTGAGGCGTAAGGCTTGCCGGTGATCTCTTCGATCGGCAGCGCGTCCATGTCGGCGCGCAGGCCGACCACGCCGCCAGCGCCGAGGCTGCCCTTGATGATGCCGACGACGCCCGTCTTGCCCAGGCCGGTGACGATGTCGTCGCAGCCGAATTCTTCGAGCCTGGCTTTGACGAAAGCGGCGGTTTCGAAGACGTCGAAATTGAGCTCCGGCTTCTGGTGCAGGTGACGGCGCCAGCCGGCGATCTCGTCCTGCAGTTCGGCGGCTCGGTTCAGGATCGGCATGGTGGTCTCGACTTCCTGTGTGGTGGACTCACTCGGTATGGAACCAGGGTCCGGATTCGCAATTGTGATCGCCAGAGATCTGCCATCTTGGCGTCACATAGGTTATTTAGCAGCGGCGGCGACGCCGTGGCCATGGTCTTTCGTACCGGCCAGCGCGTTGCCATCCCGGTTTACGGAAATCTTATGGACGGCCGGCTATGATCGGCAAGAGGCGATTTCGGATTTGATGATGAAGATTAGGTTCGTCAAAAGCATGCTCCTTGGCCTGGCGGCCGCAACCGTGCTCAGTGCTGCGCCCGTGTCGGCCAATCCGGCGATGCTGTTCGACGTCAATTCGGGTGCCGTCATCGAGCACCAGGAGGCGTTCAAGCGCTGGCATCCGGCCTCGCTGACCAAGCTGATGACCGCCTACACCACCTTCCGCGCCGTTAAGGCGGGTGAGCTGGCGCTCAATTCGCCGATCAAGATCTCCAAGAAGGCAGCGGCCTTCCCGCCGGCCAAGATGGGCTACAAGCCGGGCTCGGTGCTGACGCTCGACAACGCGCTCAAGATCATCATGGTCAAGTCGGCCAATGACGTGGCCGCGGCGATCGGCGAAAATGTCGGCGGCACGTCAGAGGCGTTCGCCGCACGGATGAATGCCGAGGCGCAGCGCCTGGGCATGTCGGGCAGCCACTGGGTCAACGCCAACGGCCTGCATGACCCCGCCCAGTACACCACGGCGCGCGATCTCGCGGTGCTGGTCAGGGCGATCCGCCTCGAATATCCTGAATATGCCGCCTATTTCGACATTGAAGGCATCATTGCCGGCAAGGCGAAGCTGAAGAATTTCAACCCGCTGGTCGGCCGCTTCCCCGGCACCGACGGCATGAAGACAGGGTTCGTCTGCGAATCCGGTTTCAACCTGATCGCCACCGCCACCCGCGACGGCCGCACGCTGGCGGCCATCGTGCTCGGTGCCGATTCACCCGACAAGCGTGCCGAAGAGGCGGCGAAGATGCTGCAGACCGGTTTTGTCCGCAACGGCGCCTCGGTCAGTGTCACTGGGCTTGCGCCTTACGGCGACAGCCGCGACGTGGCGACCAGCATGCGCGAGGAGGTCTGCTCGCCCAAGGCCAAGCATGCGGCGTCCGACGGTCCGGCACCGACCGAAGCGGGGGCTGCACCCGACAAGGTCTCGATCATTCCCGAAATGACGCGCCAGCGTAACTGGGTCACCGTCAGCCTGGGCGGCGCCACCGGGCCGAAACCCAAGGCGTTGGGCGGCGGCGACATCGTTGTCGACACAGGCGTGCCGCTGCCGACCTGGCGTCCCGACCGGCCGGCACCCGTCGGTGCAGCCCCAGTCGCTGCCAACGTCCAGGCGCGCTCGTGAACTCGCAGGCAGCGTTCCCGATCCCGGTATCGGTGCTGACCGGCTTTCTCGGCGCCGGCAAGACGACGCTGCTCAACCGCCTGCTCAAGGATCCCGAGCTCACCGACACCGCCGTCATCATCAATGAGTTCGGCGACGTCGCCATCGACCACCTGCTGGTCGAAAAGGCCTCCGACGGGGTCATCGAACTGTCCGATGGCTGCCTGTGCTGCACCGTGCGCGGCGAACTTGTCGATACGCTGGCCGATCTCGTCGACCGGCTGCAGACCGGTCGCATCGCCAGGCTTTCGCGGGTGGTGATCGAGACCACCGGGCTTGCCGATCCGGTGCCGGTGCTGCAGTCGATCATGGGCCATCCGGCCCTTATTCATGCCTTCCGGCTCGACGGCGTCATCACTGTCGTCGATGCGGTCAATGGTTCGGCGACCCTCGACGCCCATGTCGAGGCGGTCAAGCAGGTCGCGGTGGCCGACCGCATCGTGTTGACCAAGGCCGATCTCGTCGACAATGCCGCATGGCTCGATGCGCTTGAGGCGCGGCTGTTGCGCATCAATCCGGGCGCCGAAATCCGCGCGGTCGACGCCGCTGTGGCCAGGCTTTTGCAGTGCGGGCTCTACGACCCGACAAGCAAGACCGCCGATGTGCGCCGCTGGCTCGGCGAGGCGCATGCGCATGACCATCACGGCCAAGGCGAGCACGATCACCATCATCATCACCACGACCACGATCACGGCCATGATCACGATCATCAGCACGCTCACGGCCACGATGCCCGCATCGGCTCGTTTTCGCTGACGCATGGAGGGCCGCTGCCGTTTTCGACCGTCGAGATGTTTCTCGACCTTCTGCTTTCGACCCAGGGCGACAGGCTATTGCGTATCAAGGGCATCGTCGAGCTGATTGAGGACCGGGAGCGGCCGCTGGTCATCCACGGCGTGCAGAAGCTGCTGCATCCGCCGGCACGCCTGCCGTCATGGCCGGATGCCGTGCGCGGCACGCGGCTGGTGCTGATCGGCATCGACCTGCCGCGCGACTATGTCGAACGGCTGTTTGCAGCCTTCGTCAACAAGCCTGCCATCGACACGCCGGACCGTCAGGCGATGGAAAACAACCCGCTGGCGATCGCCGGGCTGTAGTTTCCCAAATTTTGCCGAAAATCAGCTGCCGCGTTCGACGAGAAAGCGGTGGCCGCCGGTGGCCGGCCTGGTTTCGACCAGCCGGTGGCCGGCCTCCTGGCAGAAGGCCGGGATGTCGATGACGGCGAGCGGGTCGGTGGTTTCGAGCCACAACAGCTCGCCCGATGCCATGTCGGCGAGGCGGCGCCTGGCCTTGAGCACGGGCAGGGGGCAGTTGAGCCCCCTGAGATCGTAAATGTCGGTGGTTTCGCTCACGCTGGTCAGCTGCCGAACAGGCCGAGCAGCTTCTTCTTGAGCTTGGTGGCAGCACCTGCCTCTTCGACCGGTGCCACCTGGGCGGCCTGCGTCGGCACTTCTGTCACCACAGGCTGTTGCTGCGGCACGGTGGCGGTCACGACTTCCTGCTGGGCGGCAAGCTTGGCTGCCTTGGCGGCAGCGACGGCCTGGGCCTTTTCTTCGGCCGCTTTCTTCTTGGCTTCCGCCGCGGCATCGAGCGCTGCCATGCGGCGGCCTTCGGCCGAATCGATGCGGCCCATGCGGGCGGTGACCGTCACGGTGCCATCCTGGTTGAGCGATGGCGGCTCGATCGGCACACGCTCGCCGCGCGCCCGCTTCTTGGTCCAGTCCGAAACGATGGCCGCTTCCTTGATGCCGGCGATCGTCGGCTTGGGCGCGGGAATGTCACCGCCGGTGGCGCTGGCAAAAGCAGCGTCATACTTGCTCTTATAGGCCTGGTAGGCGGTCTGCAGCGCCTGCGGCTGGGTCACTGCCGGGCAGGCGCCGGTCGGATTGAACGTGCCGCCGGCTTCCGGGATCTGGTTGAAGACATAGCGCTTTTCGCAGACGTCGACCTTCGGCGGTGATTTGGTGATTTCGAAGTGGTCGTAGCCTTCCTTCAGCATCGCCCAGAACTTGTAGTTCGGATCGTTGCGATATCGCGCCATGTTGGCTGGGGTCATGCGGAACGGATAGGACTGGACCTGGAACTCGGTCTGGCCGCCCTTGAAGGCGTCGCGCGCGAAGGCATAGATCTCTTCGATCTGCGCATCGGTCATCGAGAAGCAGCCTGATGACGAGCAGGCGCCATGAACCATCAGGTTCGAGCCGGTGCGGCCATTGGCGCGGTCGAAGGCATTGGGGTAGCCGATGTTGAAGGCGAGGTGATAGCTGGAGTTCGGGTTCATCTGACCCGGCCGCACGGTGTAGAAGCCCTCCGGCGACTGGCGGTCGCCCTCGGTGAATTTCGGGCCGAGCTTGCCCGACATCTTGCAGATATCGTAGCTGGCGATGATGTCGTAGCGGCCGTTGGTCTTCTGTTTCCAGACTTCCAGCTTGCCCTCTTCCTTGAACACGCGCGCCAGCACAGGCGAGCTCTTGTTCATGCCCTTGGCCTTCATTTCGGCCACGATCTTGGCCGGCAGCTGCCTGTTGGCGTGCTGCGGCACGAAGTCGGTCACGGAAGATTCCGAACAGCCGGCTACCGCAAGGGCAGCGAGAAGCAATCCGGCGCGTGCGATATTGGCGATCATCGGTCTAAATGTCGTCTCTGATTGCAGTCATGGCGCATGCGCCAACGACCGGCCCGTCCTGTTACTGCCTCGACCTTAGGGTCGTTAACCTTGAAAAATCCTTACCGCAAGTTCCTGGCCCGTCCCACGCGCGAAAAATCACGGCAAGTTCATTGAACCGGGCGAGGCGGCAATTTTGTGGCGAAACCATGCCGTGGCCCGTTCAGGCCACAGTTTACGCAATCACAGGCTGCGTATCGGGCACAGGCTGCGTATCGTGCTTTTTCCCAAAATCGTTTCCGATCGTCGGGCCGATGCTCAGAGGCTGCGGCCGATGGCGAGATACTTCTCGCGCCGCTGCTCGCGGAAATCGATGTTCGAGCCGTTGAATTCGCCGAACGTCTTGGCGATCAGGTCGCCGGTGGCCGAAATGACCGCCTCGGCGTTGCGGTGGGCGCCGCCCAGCGGCTCTTCGATAATCTTGTCGATGATCTTGAGCGAGAGCAGGTCCTGCGCGGTGATCTTCATGTTGGTCGCCGCGTCCTTGGAGCGTGTCGTGTCGCGCCACAGGATGGAGGCTGCACCTTCAGGCGAGATCACCGAATAGATCGCATGTTCGAGCATGAAGACGCGGTTGGCGGTGGCAATGGCAATTGCGCCGCCCGAACCGCCTTCACCGATGACCACAGCAATCGACGGCACCTTGAGGCCGAGGCAGGCGGAGGTCGAGCGGGCAATGGCTTCGGCCTGGCCGCGCTCTTCGGCGCCGACGCCCGGATAGGCGCCCGCGGTGTCGACAAGCATGACGACGGGGATGTTGAAGCGGTCGGCCATTTCCATCAGGCGCACGGCCTTGCGGTAGCCTTCGGGGCGGACCGAGCCGAAATTGTGCTTGAGGCGGCTCTTGGTGTCGTTGCCCTTTTCCTGGCCGAGCACCAGCACCGGCTCGCCGCGGAAGCGGGCAAAGCCGCCGACCATGGCATTGTCTTCGCCGAAATTGCGATCGCCGGCCAGAAGCGTGAAATCGGTGAACAGGCCGTTGATGTAGTCGAGGCAATGCGGACGGTCGGGGTGGCGCGCCACCTGGACCTTCTGCCACGGCGTCAGTGCCTTGTAGGCGTCGCGCAGCGCATCACGCGAGCGCTTCTCCAGCCGCTTGATCTCGTCGCCGACATCGACGGCCTCGCCATTTTCGGCAAGCTTCTTGAGCTCGAGGATCTTGCCTTCGAGATCTTGGACCGGTTTTTCGAAATCGAGGTAATTGTACATTGGCGAGCGGACTACCACGCTGAAAATTTGAGGCACCGGGGGCCGGGGAATGTGGCACCGCGCCAGTGGAACGTGGCACTCACATAGCGATATGGGCCCTAATCGGCAAGCGGATGATGCTCGTTGACCAGTTTCAGCAGCCGTTCTTCCAGAACATGGGTATAGATCTGCGTGGTCGAAATGTCGGAATGGCCAAGCAATTGCTGGACGGCGCGCAGGTCGGCACCATTCTGCAGCAGGTGGCTGGCAAAGGCGTGACGCAGCACGTGCGGCGAGATTTTTGCCGAAGCGATGCCGGCACGCGCCGCAAGGCCCTTGAGGTCGCGGGCAAAAACCTGGCGCGGCAGGTGTCCACTCTCGGACGAAGCCGGAAACAGGAATGGGCTGTCGACCTGCCGGGGATGGCGATTGCGCTGGTCGAGCCAGGCCCGCATCGCCTCGCGCGCCTTGGCCGACAACGGCACCATGCGGTCCTTCTCGCCCTTGCCTCGCACCACGAAGAAGCGCTCGTCGCGCAGCGCCACCGTCAGCGGCAGGCTGACCAACTCCGAAACGCGCAAGCCGGTGGCATAGAGCACCTCGACAAGCGCGTGCAGCCGGGTCGCGGCCAGGCTGTCGCCCTCGGCGGATTCGCTGGCTTCCATCGCCGCGCGGTCGAGCAGCCGGCCGGTTTCGGCCTCGCTCATCGTCTTGGGCAGCGGACGGTCCTTCTTCGGGCTGTCGAGCACGCCGGTCGGATCGTCGGTTCGCAGGCCTTCGGCATACATGAAGCGGAAGAACTGCCTGAGGGCTGAGAGCTTGCGCGCCTGGGATGTCGCAGCGAAGCCGCGGCCGGCAATGTCGTCGAGATAGCTGCGGATGGCCGTGGCATCGGCATCGGCGAGGCGTCCACTGAGAAATTCCGAGGCGTCTTCGAGATCGCGGCGATAACTCGAAAGCGTGTTGTCGGCGGCACCGCGCTCGGCGCTCATCATTTCAAGGAAGGCCTCGATGCGCGCGCCGCTTTTCATTTTTTGGGCGCGAGCTTTTCCGGTGGAATGCGCACGGTGATTTCGGCCTTCTTCGGCTCGACGAACATCACCAGCGCAAACATGGCGCCGTAAGCGATGCCCGCCAGAACAGCGAGCGTGACAAGGAACCGGAAAAGTGTCGGCATCGATGTGTTTGCCCGTCTGTCCTATCCTGTGCCCTTATGGGACGCCGCTTCAGGCAATTCAAGGGCGCGTTTGGCCTCATGCGCTTGACGCAACGGGGCTTTTCATGTCGATACGCCGGCGAAAGGGACGCCATGACACCCGACGCGCAGACACCATTTCCCGAAGGCTCCGTCACCGCCCTGCTTGAAGGGCTGGGCACGCGCTCGATCGTCTTCGTCGGCCTCATGGGTGCGGGCAAGACGGCCATCGGCCGCAAGGTCGCGCAGGCACTCGGACTCGGCTTCATCGACAGCGACCACGAGATCGAAAGCGTGTCGCGGATGAGCATTCCCGAATTGTTCGAACGTTATGGCGAGGTCGAGTTCCGCGCGCTCGAGCAGCGCGTCATCGGCCGCGTGCTGGAGAACGGTCCGCAGGTGCTGTCGACCGGCGGCGGCGCCTTCATGAATGCGCAGACCCGTGCAGCGATTTCAGGCCACGGCGTATCGATCTGGCTCAAGGCCGAGCTCGACCTGTTGATGGAGCGCGTCTCCAAGAAGCAGAACCGGCCGCTGCTGCAGAACGCCGATCCGCGCGCGGTGCTTTCCAAGCTGATGGACGAGCGCTACCCGGTCTATGGCCTTGCCGACCTGACGGTCGCGACGCGCGACGACCGCAAGGAGGCGATCGCCAGCGAGGTCATCGAAGCGCTGTGCAGCCATTTCGGCGTGCCCGGCAGGATTCACGTTTCGGAAGGCTCGGAGGATCACGAATGAGCGTCGTCACTGTCGAAGTCGGACTTGGCGACCGCGCCTATGACATCCTGATCGGCCCCGGCCTGATCGGACGTGGCGGCGAGCTGATCCACAAGCGCCTGCCCAAGGCGCGCACGGCGATCGTTACCGACGAAAACGTCGCTGCCGCCCATCTCGAACCATTGGTGGAAAGCCTCATCGCTGCCGGCAATGCGCCTGCGGTGATCACCTTGCCGGCCGGCGAAAAGACCAAGAGCTTCGCCTCGCTCGAAACCGTGGTCGACCAGATCATCGCTGCCCGGCTTGAACGCGGCGATGCGGTGATCGCGCTTGGCGGCGGCGTCATCGGCGATCTCACCGGCTTTGCCGCCGGCATCGTCAGGCGCGGCATGCATTTCGTGCAGATGCCGACCTCGCTTCTGGCCCAGGTCGATTCGTCGGTCGGCGGCAAGACCGGCATCAACAGCCCGCGCGGCAAGAACCTGATCGGCGTCTTCCATCAGCCGAAGCTGGTGCTGGCCGATACCGCCGCGCTCGACACGCTGCCGCTGCGCGAATTCCGCGCCGGTTATGCCGAGGTCGCCAAATACGGCCTGATCGACCGCCCGGATTTCTTCGCCTGGCTGGAGAACAACTGGCAGGAGGTCTTTTCGGGCGGTGCGGCCCGCATCGAGGCCATCGCCCAGTCCTGCCGCGCCAAGGCCGATGTGGTTGCCCGCGACGAGTTCGAAACCGGCGACCGCGCCTTGCTCAATCTCGGCCACACCTTCGGCCACGCGCTCGAAGCCGCCACCGCCTATGACGGTTCGCGGCTCGTCCATGGCGAGGGCGTCGCCATCGGCATGGCGCTGGCGCATCGCTTCTCGGCCCGCCTCAATCTTGCAAGCCCAGATGATGCGGCCCGCGTCGAGGCGCATCTGCGCGCCGTCGGCCTGCCGTGGCGCATGTCCGACATTCCCGGCTCGCTGCCGGACGCTGAGGCGCTGTTCAACTACATCACCCAGGACAAGAAGGTTTCGCGCGGTGCGCTGACTTTCATCCTCACCCGCGGCATCGGCCAGTCCTTCATCGCCAAGGACGTGCCGGCCTCGGAGGTCGTGTCGTTTCTCAAGGAGAATCGTCAGGAATGATAGATGCAGGCTGGATCGTCGCAGGCATTCTGGCGGGGCTGATCTTATTGGCCCTGGCGTTCCGCGACCGTCTGCTCGCATCGCTGGGCTACGAGCTTTTGGCGCTGACGCCGCAGCGCTCCGCCCATGACGAACTGCGTGGTGCTGTCGACGATTTCCACCGCGACGGCCAGGTGGTCAAGCAGGACCGCGACCAGGTCGGCGGCCTGCTCGACCTGCATGAGCTCGAAGTCTCCGACGTCATGGTCCACCGCACGGCCATGCGCTCGGTCAATGCCGACATCGCGTCCGAGGCGCTGGTCCGCGAGATCCTGCAGAGCCCTTATACGCGCATGCCGTTGTGGCGCGGCTCGATCGACAACATTGTCGGCGTCGTCCACGCCAAGGACCTGTTGCGGGCGCTCAACGACGTCGAGGGCGACTATTCCAGGGTCGATGTGCCGAAGGTCGCCTCCAAGCCGTGGTTCGTGCCCGACACGACGACGCTTCAGGAACAGCTCAACGCCTTTCTGCGCCGCAAGGCGCATTTCGCCATCGTCGTCGACGAATATGGCGAGGTCGAAGGGCTGGTGACGCTCGAAGACATCATCGAAGAGATCGTCGGCGAGATTGCCGACGAGCACGACATCGACGTCCAGGGCGTCAAGCAGGAGGCCGATGGCTCGGTGGTCGTCGACGGCACCGTGCCGATCCGCGACCTCAACCGCGCGCTCGACTGGCACCTGCCGGACGACGAGGCGACGACGATCGCCGGGCTCGTCATCCACGAGACCCAGTCGATCCCCGAGGAAAAACAGGCCTTCACCTTCCACGGCAAGCGCTTCATCGTCATGAAACGCGATAAGAACCGCCTCGCGCGTATCAGGATCAGGCCTGCTGTGGTCGAGCCGCAATCGCCGCGCTGACTACGTTCAGCGAGAACTTGAGCCTTCCATCTTGCCGATGTCGTCGAGCTGCGAGGTCAGCGCCAGATGGTCGAGGCCGGCGATGGGCAGTGCGTTGAAGGCCCCTGATGCGGTTGCGCATGTATTTGAAGGCGGTGACGAAGGCTGCTTCCTTTTCGAGGTCGGTGCCTTCGACGTGGCTCGGATCCTCGATACCCCAATGCGCATTGGCCGGATGGCCGAGCCAGACCGGGCAGGCTTCACCCGCCGCGTCGTCACAGACCATCCATATATCCAGACCAACGGATACAAGTGACGGCCAAATGACGGCGCGTCGCCTGCTCTGCGCTCAACAGCCGTTGGAAAGAGCTGTTACCAGCGCGTCGCTTCGCCGGGGGCCGCCGGCTCGATCGCCAGCGCGTGCAGGCCGGCCTTGAGTTCGGCTGAAAGCGCATCGTTGACGGCGCGGTGGCGGTCGATGCGGCTCATACCGGCAAAGGCCGGGGCGACGATGCGGATGCGGAAATGCGTTTCACCTGACCCGTCGAAGGTGGCGTGATGGCCGCCGTCGACATGGTGGTGGCCGGCGTGCAAGTGGCTTTCGTTGAGCACGACGAGCCGTTCGGGCGAAAATGCCTGGTTCAGCTTCGTTTCGATGGTCGCCTGTATGGACATCGGTCTCGCCTTTCACCACATGTGTCGCCGCGGCAAATCGTGCCCTCGGGCAAAATTGGGCCGCAAATCAGGCGTTAGGGCCAACATCCTTGAAATGTCAATTCTTGTTTCGCCGCGCCAAGAGGCGGTAAATACAATCAGATGAAGCCGTACCCAAAATATTTCGACAAGATCCGCGTCCGGCCTGATCCGGAAGCGGAGGTGAAGTCGCACGCGCCGGCCTGCCAGTGGGACGGCTGCAAGCAGCCGGGAACGCACAAGGCGCCTGTCGGCCGGATGAAGGAAGGCGAGTACTTCCGCTTCTGTTTCGACCACGTGCGCGAGTACAACAAGGGCTTCAATTATTTCTCCGGCCTCGCCGACGGCGACATCGCGCGCTTCCAGAAGGAAGCGCTGACCGGCCACCGGCCGACCTGGACCATCGGTTCCAATGCGTCCGCAGCTTCCAATGGCGCGGCGCGCTCGGCACCTGATTTTGCCCAGCAGCGCTCGGGCCGCGCCGGCTACTACAATCGCATGCGCGATTCCAGCAACGTGTTCGGCGGGCAGGGCGCACCGCGCCAGCGCAAGGCCAAGCCCCTGGAAGCCAAGGCGCTGGAGACGCTGGGGCTCGATACCAGGGCCACTGCCACCGACATCAAGACGCGTTACAAGGAACTGGTCAAACGCCACCACCCCGATGCCAATGGCGGTGACCGGGGGTCTGAGGACCGCTTCAGGGACGTGCTCCAGGCCTATCGCGTGCTCAAGCAAGCGGGATTGTGTTGAGCCAGCCGCGGTCGCGGCCTTTTTCCAACTTTCATCTGGTCGGAAAAGGCTTTATGACCGCCCCCGAAGAAAATTCGATTGCCGGCGTGGCCTGAAACCACGCGCGTGGAGACGCTATGAACAAGGTCGATCGCGACATCACCAATCTGCCTGATACCACGGTGTCGGTGAAAGACACCTTCGGCTTCGAGTCGAAGATGGTCGTACCGGCCTATTCGGCCTCGTCGGAGCATGTGCCCGACATCGATCCGGACTACCTGTTCGACAAGGCAACGACCATGGCGATCCTCGCCGGCTTCGCCTACAACCGCCGCGTCATGGTGTCGGGTTATCACGGCACCGGCAAGTCGACCCACATCGAGCAGGTCGCCGCCCGACTCAACTGGCCGATGGTCCGCGTCAACCTCGACAGCCACGTCAGCCGTATCGATCTGGTCGGCAAGGACGCGATCGTCGTCAAGGAAGGCATGCAGGTCACCGAGTTCAAGGACGGCATCCTGCCCTGGGCCTACCAGCACAATGTCGCACTCTGCTTCGACGAATACGACGCCGGCCGTCCCGACGTGATGTTCGTCATCCAGCGCGTTCTGGAATCGTCGGGCCGCCTGACCCTGCTCGACCAGAGCCGCGTCATCCGTCCGCACCCGGCATTCCGCCTGTTCGCCACCGCCAACACCGTCGGCCTCGGCGACACCACCGGCCTCTATCACGGCACCCAGCAGATCAACCAGGCGCAGATGGACCGCTGGTCGATCGTGACGACGCTGAACTACCTGCCGCACGACAATGAAGTGAACATCGTCATTGCCAAGGCCAAGCATTACCGCGACGCCAAGGGCAAGGAGATCGTCAACAAGATGGTCCGCGTCGCCGACATGACGCGCTCGGCCTTCATCAATGGCGACCTGTCGACTGTCATGAGCCCGCGTACTGTCATCACTTGGGCCGAAAACGCCGAGATCTTCGGCGATGTCGGCATGGCGTTCCGGCTCACCTTCCTCAACAAGTGCGACGAGCTCGAACGTTCGGTCGTGGCCGAGTTCTACCAGCGCGCCTTCGGCGAAGATCTGCCGGAGTCATCCGCCAACGTCGTGCTGGGATAAGAACAGGCTCAGATGGCGGGGCCAGGCGACAACACACGCAACAAGTCGAAGACGGGCTCTGAAGCCGACAGCTTCAAGCGCGCGATGACCGTCTGCATGCGTGCCATTTCGGGCGACAACGGCCTCGAAGTGGCCTTTGCCAAGGAGCGGCCGGCGCTTGCCGGCAATCGTGCCCGCCTGCCCGAGCTGCCCAAGAAGGCCTCGCCCAGTGACATCGCCGTCACCCGTGGCCTCGGCGATTCCATGGCGCTGAAGCGCGCCTGCCACGACGGCCGCATCCATGCCCGCCTGGCGCCCGAGGGCAAGCAGGCCCGTGCTGTTTTCGACGCCGTCGAGCAGGCTCGTGTCGAGGCCATCGGCAGCCGCGCCATGACAGGCGTTGCGCAGAACATCACCTCGATGCTCGAGGACAAATACGCCAAGGCCAATCTCGCCGACGTCACCGAACAGTCGGAAGCGCCGCTCGAGGAAGCGCTGGCGCTGATGGTGCGCGAGAAGCTGACCGGCCAGCCGGTCCCCAAGAGCGGCGAGCGCATGGTCTCGCTCTGGCGCGAATGGGTCGACCAGAAGGCCGGTGGCGATCTCGACGGACTGCTCGGCAGCCTCGAGGACCAACAGGCTTTCGCCCGTGTCGTCCGTCACATGCTGGCCTCGCTCGAGATGGCCGAGGAATATGGCGACGACCAGGAGACCGAGGACAACGAGGACCAGGACGACGATCAGCCGCAAGGCGAGGAGCAGAGCGAGGAGGGCGGCGAGGACGATTCCGGCTCCGAGCAGGCACAGTCCGAAGATGCCGAATCCTCCGCCGACGAAGAGCAGTCCGGCGAGATGGAGGCGTCCGATGCCACCTCCGACGAGATGTCCGACGACGATGACGTCGATTCCGAGACGCCAGGCGAGGCGCGTCGCCAGGACAATCCGTTCGCCAACCTGCCGCGCGAAATCGACTACAAGGTTTTCACCACCGCCTTTGACGAGACGGTGGGCGCAGAGGAACTTTGCGACGAGGACGAGCTCGACCGTCTGCGCGCTTTCCTCGACAAGCAGCTTGCCAATCTGTCTGGTGTCGTCGGCCGCCTGGCAAATCGCCTGCAGCGCCGCCTGATGGCGCAGCAGAACCGCTCCTGGGACTTCGACCTCGAAGAGGGTTATCTCGATCCGGCGCGCCTTGTGCGTGTCGTCATCGACCCGATGCAGCCGCTGTCCTTCAAGCAAGAGCGCGACACCAAGTTCCGCGACACGGTCGTTACGCTCGTGCTCGACAATTCCGGCTCGATGCGCGGCCGCCCGATCACTGTCGCTGCCACCTGCGCCGACATTCTGGCGCGCACGCTGGAGCGCTGCGGCGTCTCGGTCGAGATCCTTGGCTTCACCACCCGTGCGTGGAAAGGTGGGCAGGCGCGCGAGAAGTGGCTGAAGGACGGCAAGCCGCCGAACCCCGGCCGCCTCAACGACCTGCGCCACATCATCTACAAGAGCGCCGATGCGCCATGGCGGCGTTCGCGCCGTAACCTCGGCCTGATGATGCGCGAAGGCCTGCTCAAAGAAAACATCGACGGCGAAGCGCTGCTTTGGGCGCACCAGCGCCTGATCGCGCGGCCGGAGCAGCGCAAGATTCTGATGATGATCTCGGACGGCGCCCCGGTCGACGATTCGACGCTGTCGGTGAACCCGGGCAATTATCTGGAGCGCCATCTGCGCGCCGTCATCGATCTGATCGAGACGCGCTCGCCGGTCGAGTTGCTCGCCATCGGCATCGGCCACGACGTCACGCGCTATTATCGCCGCGCCGTCACCATCGTCGACGCCGAGGAACTGGCAGGTGCCATGACCGAGCAACTCGCCTCGCTGTTCGGTGAGGAAAGCGCGCGTGAAACCCGCCGCGGCGGCTTCCGGCGCGCCGGATGATCTTGTCGCCAGGGCAATTCCAGGAAAAGTGTGCAGCGGTTTTCCGTCCGGAATTGCGCAAAAACAAGAAGATAGAGCGTTTCCGCGTTTCGAAGAAAAGCGGCAGCGCCCTATCCCGGCTGCGGCATCTTGCTTGTGCTGCCCTGGCGACGCTCGCGCTTTCGACCTCGCTCACTGCCTCTTCGCGCGCCGAACAGCCTGACATCGAGCGCATCGAGATATCAGCCCGTCCCATCGCTCGCTTCCAGATCGGCCTCGACCAGAAGATATTCGGTCCGCTCGAATTCGTCGGCGGCCTTGAAATGACCTCGTCGTCGCGCAATCTCGGTGCGCTTTCGGCCTTCCGCTTTCTCAAGCCGGGTAGCGATTTCATCGGCGTCGCCGACACCGGTTTCTGGTATTTCGGCCGCGTCGCCCGCGATTCCGCCCTGCGCCCGACAGGGATCGAGAATTTCCGCATGGTGCAGATGGTGGACAGCTCCGGCGACGCCATCGAGAAAAAATGGCAGGCCGATGCTGAAGGCCTCGCGGTCAAGGACGGTATTGCCACCGTCGGCTTCGAGCGCACCCACCGCATCGCCCAGTATCGCATCGATCCCGACAACATCGGCGCGCCGTTCCGCGAGCTCGATTTCCTCGTGCCACGCAACGAGCTGCGCACGAATCGTGGCTTCGAGACCGTCGCCTATTCCGCCGAAAAGGGCGGGCTGGTCGTGGTGTCGGAAAAGAGCCTCGACAAGGCAGGTAACATCTTCGCCGCGATCATCGAGGGGCCCAAGAAGGGCGTCTTCACTGTCAAGCGCAACGGTGAGTTCGACATCACCGACGGCGCCTTCCTGCCAGATGGCGACCTGTTGCTGCTCGAACGCAGCTTCTCGATGGCATCGGGCGTCAAGATGCGGCTCAGGCGCATCGCGTCTGAAACCATCGCCATGGACCAGGTCGCCGACGGCCCGGTACTGCTGGAAGCCAATATGGGCTACCAGATCGACAACATGGAAGGGCTCGACGTCTGGCAGCGCAGCGACGGGGCGCTGATCGTGTCGCTGGTCTCGGATGACAATCATTCGATCCTCCAGCGCAATCTCTACCTGGAATTCATCCTCCATGGCGATTAAGCAGCGATTTTCGGCTATTGTCGATGCTTGCGATGCGGGAGTCCGGCCATGTCGTCCGATGTCACAAGTGTGATCGACCGCTACTGCGCGGTCTGGAACGAGGACGACCAAGAGCAGCGCAAGGCGCTACTGGAAGCCGTCTGGGCCGAGCAGGCAAGCTACACCGACCCGCGTGCGGATACTGTCGGCGCGGATGAGCTTTTGGCGCATATCGCGAAGATCCGGGCCAGCCGTCCCGGCGCGAAAATCGTTCGCACAACAGTGGTCGACGTTCATCACAGAGTTGCCCGGTTCGGCTGGCGCGTCATCGAGGCCGACGGCACGCCGATGCCCGAAGGCATAGACTTTGTCGAACTGGCGCCTGACGGGGAACGCATCGAGCGCATCATCGGCTTCTTCGGGCCAATGACGGCGATCTGATCTGGCTGAAGACGCCCATCGTGGCTGCGGCAATAGTAGCCACAACAGCCATTCAGGCAAAAAGAAAGCGAGGGGTCCCCCAACCCCTCGCTGGATAAGTCGGACCTCCGGGGTATCCTCCCCGTAAGGTGTTGCGTGATCAGGCTGCCAGATGGCTTGCCGCGGCCTGGGCGTAGTTGTGGCCGAAACGGTTGGCGAGGAAGGCGTCGAGCGCGATGTCTTCCTGGCGGATGAAGCCCTGCTGCGGCAGCGCGCCGTTGGCCAGCATGTCGAGCACCGAGCAGATGCCGGAAGCGGTGGTGATCTGGATCGCGCTGCGCACCATCTTGCCCATCTGGCGGCTGTAGATCTTGTTGGCGTAGCTTTCCTGCAGCAGGCGCCCGCCTTTGCGGCCGCTGACGGTGACGAAGATCACCACCACGTCCTGCATGGTTGCCGGCAGCGAGTTCTCCAGGATGTCCTTGAGCACTTCGCGGCGGTGGCGCAGGCCGAGGTCGTTGAGCAGCGCCTTCATGATCGCGGCATGGCCGGGATAGCGGATGGTGCGGTAGTTCAGCGTGCGCACCTTGCCCTTGTAGGTCTCGCAGAGCGTGCCAAGCCCGCCCGAGGTGTTGAACGCCTCATAGGTGATGCCATCGAGCGAGAATTCCTCGCGCTCCTCGAGCGGCGGCACCTCGACCAGCGAACCCTCGACGATCGCTTCGCAGGGCTCGCAATATTCGTTGATGACGCCGTCGGTGCTCCAGGTCAGGTTGTAGTTGAGCGCATTGGACGGATACTGCGGCAGCGCGCCGACGCGCATGCGCACGCTTTCCAGCGAATCGAAACGCTTGGCGAGGTCGTTGGCAACGATCGAGATGAAGCCCGGTGCCAGGCCGCATTGGGGAATGAAGGCGCTCTTGGCGGTCGTCGCCAATTCCTTGACGATGCGGGTCGAAGCGACGTCCTCGGTCAGGTCGAGATAATGCACGCCGGCCTTGGCGGCAGCCTCGGCGATGCGGGTGGTGAGGTGGAAGGGGGCTGCCGAAAGCACGGCGAACTTGCCGGCCAGCACAGCGTCGAGCGCGCCGGCCTCGGCGATTTCGACCTTCAGCGTCTGGACGGCGTTGCCGGTTTCGAGCGAATCGAGAGCCGCCTGCGAGCGATCGACCACGGTTACCTGGTAGTCGCCCGTTTCAGCCAGCATATCGGCGATGGTCGAGCCGATCTTGCCTGCGCCTACGACAACGATCTGTTTCATGGTCATGTCCCCTTCAACTGGAATTTCGCGCGGATTCTAAGTCCGCGTCTCGTCGAAAGGCAGTATCGATATTGCCGAAAAGCCGATATGTTTTAAGCGAAACGACGTATGGTATTGACGAAATGACGACAGACCCTGACCGTGCCCTGCTAACCTTGCTGCGCGACAACGCGCGTGCCTCGACTGCCGAGCTGGCGCGCAAGCTCGGCGTCTCCAGAACGACGGTACAAAGCCGCATCGAGCGGCTGGAGCAGCGCGGGGTGATCGCAGGCTACAGCGTCATGCTGTCGCCCGACTACGAGAAGAACCTCGTCCGAGCCCACATCCTGGTCACGGCCCTGCCCAAGGTTTCTGCAGCAGTCGAGGCGGTTCTGAAGCGTATTCCCGAAGTGCGCACGCTGCATTCGGTCAGCGGCAATTTCGACATGATCGTCGTCGTCGAGGCGCCGTCGGTGCGCGACCTCGACGCATTGATCGACCGCATCGGTGCGCTCGAAGGCGTCGAGCGCACCTTGTCTTCGATCATCCTGTCGACGCGGATAGACCGCTGAGCTGTTTCAGCCGGTGCCAGGCATGTCGTGACGGAACACGACCTCGCCGCCGATGATTTCACCTGTCGGGTGGAAGCCGGTCTGGCGATACAGCGCCATCGCTGTTTCATTCTCCGGCACGACGCTCAAGGTGACATGGTCGCAGCCGGGCAGCTTCGACATCAGCTTCAGCATCTCCAGCAAGGCCTCACGGCCATAGCCGCGCCGCTGGTGGCGCTGGTCGATCATCAGTCGGTAGATCCAGTAATTGCCGTCGTCGGGATCGAGCGCATACATGGTGAAACCGACCGGCTGGTCATCGGCATAGATGGCAAACGGCACGCAATGGTTGCCGTCATCAGCCTCCTCGATCGAATCTTCGTTGCTGGCGACAAAATCCTGCTGTGCGGGAGAGACCTGCAGTTCAAGCATTCTTGCCCGTTCGGTATCGTCGAGCGGGCGTAGCGTAATGATCATATGTCCACCGTGTCTGACGTAATGCCCGCGACAATTGTCGCGATGCATTAAGCAAGCATGTCCCTGGTCGTCGCGGCAAGTGCCGTGCCTACGTTCCAGGCTCGCTAGCTGCCGCTTCTCGCAGCAAGCCGACAAGCTCCGCGACCGGCTTGACCGCCGATGTCGGTGCTGCCCCGGGGAGGACCATCACCGGCACACCCGATATGCCGCGTTCGATCGCGAGGCGCTTGTCGGCGCGCACGGCATCGACGAATTCCTCGCCGGCAAGCAAGTCGGCCACAGCACGCGGGTCAAGCCCGGCCTCGCGGCCAAGCCGGTTCAGCACGCCTGTCACAGCGATGTTCTCGGCCTCGCTGTGATAGGCGCGCAGCAGGCGTTCCATGACCGCGTCGGCCTTGCCCGCTGCGGCACCGAGATGAACCAGCCGGTGTGCGTCGAAACTGTTGACGGGGCGCGCGTTCTCAAGGTCGAGCTTGGTGCCCTCCGCCGCGCCTAGCGCGGTGATCTGGGCGATCCGCGCCTCGGCGGCGTCGCCTCGCCATTGTCTGATCATATCGGCAGCGCTGTCGCCGGGAATCGGGCCGCCTTCTGGCGACAGCTCGAAACTCCGCCACACTATCTCGATCGGCGCGCCGGCAAGCGCCGAAGCCGCTTCGAGGCGGCGCTTGGCGATATAGCTCCACGGGCACAACACGTCGGCATGTATCTCGATCCGCATGATATCCTCCCGGCTCAGGCGTCGATCGGGGGCGAGCCGGGCAAGACTTCACGGACGAGGTTGTAACGTGGCGGGCCGCTCATCCTGGGCTCTGCCTTGCCCTTGAGGCCGTCGATCACGCCCTGGATCGCGGCGATGCGCGCGGCATTGTCCGAAACACGTTCGAATTCGCGGTGCGCCGCTTCGCTTTCCCAGTGGATGATGTTGTAGACGCGCCTGCCGTCGGTACTGGCATACAGGTGTGCCGACTTGTAGCCGGGATAGAAACGCACCCATCTTTCCTGCAGGTCGGCGAAGGCGTCTATCAGCTCGCTTTGCGTCTGGGCGCCGTCCACGGTGTAGTCGATGATCGAATAGAAACCTTGGGTGTCTTGCATCTGCTTGTCCTTTCCAAGCTTCGATGAGCCGAAGGTAAGGAAAGGTGGCCAGCCGGATTAGCCGAAGCTTCCAGGATGCAGCTTCCGGATCGACGGAAGATCAGCCGGCGAACAGCTGGCGCGGGAAATGCGCGATGACGTGGTCGATGAAGGAGCGCAGACGCCTGGAGACGATGCGCTGACGCAGATAGATGATGTGGATCGGCTGTGCCTCGCCGCGCCACTCGGGCAGCACCGTCACAAGCTCGCCACTGGCCAGTTCTTTGCTCAGGAACGGAGCAGGGAGCAGCGCGATCCCACGGCCTGCAACGGCCTGGTGCCGCAACGATGAAAGTTGGTTGCCGGCGAAACGACCGGCGATGCGCAGTTCGTGGACGTCGCCGTTGGCGTGGCGAAGCTGTGCCGTGCCATGTCCGGCAAAGGACATCAGCTGACCGGCGTCGATGTCGCCGGGATGGCTGATCGGCGCATGTGCCGCGAGATATCCGGGCGACGCCACGAGCTCCGGTGCGGTACTGCCGAGCGCACGTGCAACCAGCCCCGAATCGTCGCGCAGTGCGCCGACCCGGATGGCGATGTCGATGCCGTCAGCGAACAGGTCGGTGTTGCGGCCGCTCAGATGCAGCTCGAGCGACATTTTAGGATATGTCTCGAGATAGCTGCTCAGCAACGGCGCCAGTACATCGTCCATGGCGATCGTGCTCGCCAGCCTGAGCTTGCCGCTCAGACCTGCAGCCGTGTCCGTCAGCTCGGCCTCGAAGCCGCGCAGCTCGGCGAGCGCCCGCGATGCGACCTCGTGATAGCTGGCGCCGGTTTCGGTCAATGCCAGGCGTCGTGTCGTGCGCTTGAGCAAGGTGCTGCCGAGGCGGGTTTCGAGTGCGGCGATACGCTGGCTCACGGTGGAAACCGGGATGCCTGTGGCTCTGGCCGCGCCGGAAAAGCTTCCGGTCCGAACGACCTCAAGGAAAAGATCAACCGAATCGAGAGCCATTATCTGCCTGTCATGCCGTGGCGCGAGCCGGCAGCCTATTCGGCGGCGCCCGACATGCAAGAGCAGCCGATCGGCTGCTCTTGGGACAGCTGTCTTATCTGTGTGGGGGTTATGCCAGCGCCGGTTGTGTCCAGCGCGCGGCGATTAGGCGGTAGGGGATGAGCGCGAACAGCGCGATCAACAGCTTTACCGTGAGGTCGCCCAGCGCCCAGGAGACCCAGCGCGGCGCTTCCATCGACAGCACGCCGAACAGGGGGGCTGCTTCCAGCGCAAAGGCGTCCTCGGGGCCCAGGAAGGCGAAGGCGGCGGCAAAGGCGACACCGAAGAAGATCGCCGTGTCGAACACCGAGCCGACAAGCGTGCCGAAGATCGGCGCGCGCCACCAGCTCTGCCGGCGCAGCCAGTTGAACACGGTGATGTCGAGCAATTGGGCAGTCAGGAAGGCGGCACCCGAGGCAACGGCAATGCGCGCCAAACGATCAGCGGCGGTGTCGAAGGGAACCAGGCCGTAGCGGAACAGCAGCGGCGGGGCGACGATCGAGCAGAGCACTGCGGCCATGAAGCCGACAAAGACGATGCGCCGCGCCAGCCTTGGCCCGTAGCGGCGGTTGGCAAGGTCGGTGACCAAAAATGAGAAGGGGTAGGTGAAGGCGCCCCAGGTCAGGACATCGGCAAGCGCCAGAGATCCGACCTGTCCCTGCATTGGGAACTGGACGAGAATGTTGGAAGCGACGACGACAAGCGCCATGGCCGCCACGAAAGGCAGATATCTTGAACCGGAGTTCATTTTTTTATCCTGGGTAATGGAACCAGCTTTACGGGCAGTGCCCGGCGGATTGGGCGGAGCCTCCATCGTCCTTGCGGCCGTCAGAGGCTCCAGGCGGTGTCCCCCGCCTGATTTGACGATTAGGCTGCGGCCTGCTCGGCGTTCTTCTTGGCGATCTGCTTCTTGAGCAGGCGCGCACGCTGCGACAGCTCTTCGGCATCTGCCTTGACCAGGAAGGCGTCGAGGCCACCGCGATGCTCGACCGTACGCAGGGCGTTGGCCGAAATGCGCAGGCGCACGTTCTGGTTCAGCGTCTCGGAGATGAGCGTGACATTGACCAGGTTCGGCAAGAAGCGCCGACGGGTCTTGTTGTTGGCGTGGCTCACATTGTTGCCGGTCATGACGGCTTTGCCGGTGAGTTCGCAAGCGCGGGACATGTTACTTACCTTCAGTTCTGGCGGACCAAGCGACGATAACGCACCGATATGGCGCGCGGTCTCAGTCAGGCGGCCTCATGGAAAAAGTTGGCGTTCCATAGTTGCATTTCGCGGACGCGTCAAGCGTCGTGGTGGTTTCCGGGCGTTGTCCCCAACTCCACAGAATGGCCGGAATTGGTTCTATAACCGATCACAAGGGACACGAACAGCGCGAAGTCAGCTTCCGCTGACGATGAGGTGTTTCCAACGATGCCCCGCCTTTTGCCTGTCCTGCTCGCCGTCTCCCTGGCCCTTTTGCCATCGCCGCTGCTGGCTGCGGGCAAATCCTTCAGCGGCGACTATTCCCTGTCGTTCCTCGGTATTCCAGTTGCCAAGGCGACCTTCGACAGCAGCTATGAAGGCAACTCCTATGTCGTGAAAGGCAAGGTCTCCAGTGCCGGCCTGGCGGCGTTCTTCGACGACACACGCGGCACGATCTCGTCGCGCGGCAGTTTCGGCGACGGCCGCACCAAGCCGCGCGCCTTCCGCGCCGACTATGTCTCGGGCAAGGTCAGTTCGCTTGTCGCGGTCGGCTTCTCCGGTGACCGTGTCGTCAGCACCGAGGTCGTGCCGGCGCCCAGGAAGCGCGGCAAGACCTGGATTCCGCTCGGCGCCAACGACCTGCGCGGCGTCGCCGATCCGATCGCCGCAACCGTCATACGCGCACCGAGCCTGGACAAGGTCTGCGGCCGCACGGTCAAGATCTATGACGGCGAATTGCGCGCCGACCTCAGGCTGACCGAGGTGTCGCGCAAGACGATGTCGGTCAAGGGTTTTGCCGGCGAGACGGTCACCTGCCGCATGGGCTTCCAGCCTGTCTCGGGCTACCGCACCGACAAGAAGGCGCTGACCTTCCTGCGCGACCGCTCGCGCATCATGGTGACGTTTGCGCCGCTCGGCAAAACCGGCATATATGCCCCCATCTATGCCACGGTCAGCACGCAGATCGGCACGATCACCGTCAAGGCCCGGCGTTTTGAAGCGATCGACTGAGCATGATGCCGAACGAGCATGATCCCTGGAAGTGGCTACCGCTTTTCGGACAGGATCATGCTCCACCAAACAAGCCGGCCTAGGGCCGGCGCTTGAAATGAAGCGGGTTTGAGGCGCCGAGGCGCCGGGAGGGGTGTGTGGGGCGCGCGACATTGATTGGGTTTTCGGCTGTCGCCATGTGGGCGCTGCTGGCGCTGCTCACCGACGCCTCCGGCACGGTGCCGCCGTTCCTGATGTCGGCGATCACCTTTGCCATCGGCACCTGCGTCGGCCTCGTTGCCCGCCTGTTCATGCCGAAAACCGAGACGCCTGCAAAGATCCCGGCCCAGGTCTGGGTCATCGGCATCGTCGGGCTGTTCGGCTACCACTTCTTCTACTTCACCGCGCTGCGCAACGCGCCGGCGGTCGAAGCCAGCCTGATCGCCTATCTGTGGCCGCTGTTCATCGTGCTCGGCTCGGCGCTGATGCCAGGCGAGCGCCTACGCTGGAACCACATTGCCGGTGCACTGCTCGGCCTTGCCGGCACCTTCCTGATCGTCACCAAGGGCGGCGGGCTGGCCTTCGAGCCGCGTTTCGCCTTCGGCTACGCCATGGCCTTTGCCTGCGCCTTCCTGTGGGCGGGCTATTCGCTGTTGTCGCGCCGCTTTCCCTCGGTGCCGACGACAATCGTCACCTGGTTCTGCCTGGCGACGTCAGTGCTGTCGCTTGCCTGCCATCTGGCGCTCGAGGAGACGGTGCTGCCGGCCAATGCCGGCCAGTGGCTCGCCGTGCTCGGCCTTGGCCTGATGCCCGTCGGTGCGGCCTTTTATGCCTGGGACATCGGTGTCAAGCGCGGCAACATCCAGGTGCTCGGCGCGGCAAGCTATGCCGCGCCGCTGCTGTCGACTTTGGTGCTGATATCAGCCGGTTTTGCCGAACCGAGCTTGCGCATCCTCGCCGCCTGCGTGCTGATCACCGGGGGTGCGGTGCTGGCGGCCAAATCGCTGATCTTCGGCGAGCGCAAGGGGACGGCCGCCGACGGGGCAGGGGCTTAGCCGACACTCGGCTCCCAACCGGGCTCTGCCAGCTCGAACTGGGCGAACTCGAAGCCGGGCGAGACGGTGCAGCCGACAAGCGTCCAGTCACCCAAACTGCGCGCCGTCTGCCACCAGCCTGAGGGCACCACGCGTTGCGGCCGTTGGCCCGCTGTTATGTTGATGCCGAGCGTGTGGGCGACGATGTCGCCGCCCTCGCGGAACAGCCTGAGCTCGATCGGCGCCCCGGCATGGAAATGCCAGATCTCGGCGGCATCCCTGACGCGGTGCCAGTGCGAGACGTCGCCGTGCTCCAGCAGGAAATAGATCGCCGTCTGGTTGCCGCGCAGACCATGCGGCCCGCCTTGAGAGCTGTCGCGAAAGGTCTCGACATACCAGCCGCCCTCGGGGTGGCGCTGCATGCCGAGTGTGGCGATGATCTCCTGAGCCCTCATGGTCAGATCGGGGTCGAAGCCGAGCCGTGCCCATAGACCACCACGAAGCTATCCTGCTCGATAAATGGAACGTGGATCCGTGTGAGCAGTGCGATCAGTTCGCTTGAGCAATCCTGTATCACCGGGCTTACCAACAGGCCTCTGTGCTCGGTGTAGCGGGGTGCAATCCTTATCCACTCGATGTGCAGGCCAAGGCTCGCTTCGTGGGTTCTTGCCCAGTCGCCGAAGTATGCCGGTGCGTACTCAAGCTCGTGTGTCTCAGGTGCCTGATGCACGTGTTTGGCCTGGTATGCGGGCGGAAAAGGCAGCTGATACATACCCCGACAAAGTTCCCGCCACTTCGTGTCGTTCATGTATGAAGCCAAACCGCGCTCTGTCAGGATTTCCCTGATGCGTTTCTTGTCCTTTGCATCGGTGAGCAGATACACATGGTCTGGATCGGGCGTCGCTATTACCATTTGTCCATCATTGCAGCGATGCTGGAAGGCCGCAACATTTCGTGCGGCTGACGTGTGACTGATTATCCCACCCGCTGGATGCTAAATGTGGCGATGATCTCCTGCGCCCGCATGGTCAGAAGTTGTCCTTGCGCCTGCGGACCTCAGTGAAGACGTCGACATCAGTCGCCTTTTCCATGCCGAGATGCTTGCGGACGGCGGGATCGGCCCAGCGCAGGAACGGGTTGGTGGCAAGCTCTTCGCCGATCGTCGTCGGCAGCGTCGGCTTGCCCTCGGCGCGGAGCGCCTCGATCTTTTCGGTGCGGGCACGCAGGGCTGCGTTTTCGGGGTCGATGGTCAGGGCAAAGCGGGCGTTGGACAGCGTGTATTCGTGCCCGCAATAAACCACCGTCTCGGGCGGCAGGGCGGCAAGCTTGTTCAGCGATTCGAACATGACAGGTGCCGGGCGCTCGAACAACCTGCCGCAGCCGAGCGCAAACAGGGTGTCGGCGGTGAACGCAACCTTCGATTTCGGCAGGTAATAGCAGACATGGCCGGCCGTATGTCCGGGAGTCTCGATGACCTCGATGGTCTCATTGCCGAAGGGAACCACCGAGCCCTGTTCGACCGTGTCGTCGATGCCGGGGATCTTGTCGCGCTCGGCCTCGGGCCCGACGATGCGCAGCTTGAAGCGCTGTTTCAGCGCGAGATTGGCCTCGACATGGTCGGCATGGTGATGCGTCGTCAGGATCGTCGACGGCGTCCAGCCGCTCTGTTCGATCGCCGCCAGGATAGGGCCTTCCTCGGGCGCATCGATGATCGCCGTCTCGCCGGTTTCGCGGTCGTGCAGCAGGGCGCCGAAATTGTCGGTGCGGCACATGAAAAGCTTGATCTCGACAGCCATGACAGGACTCCATTTTGCCGGGAACGATAGGGCGCGCCGCCAAGCCTGTCACGCCAAATGGGCCGGGGTCGTTGAAGTCGGCGGTTCGGGCGTCTACCTTCCTGCCATGAATTCCGACATCGTCGACCTTCGCTCCTTCTACTCGACGCCGCTTGGCCGCCTCGCCGAGCAGTCGATATCGATGGCGCTGTCCTCGGTATGGGCCGGCCTGCCCAATGAGCGGCTTGTCGGATTAGGCTATACGCTGCCCTGGCTCGACCGCTTCGGCTCCGATGCCGAACGCGTCTTTGCCTTCATGCCGGCTACACAGGGCGCCGTCGTCTGGCCGGCGAACGGCCCGTCCTCGACCGCCCTTGTCTTCGACGAGGAGCTGCCGCTGGTTGATTCCTCCGTCGACCGGGTTTTGCTCGTCCATTCGCTCGAACATGCCGAAAGCCCGCGCGAGACGCTGAAGGAGATCTGGCGCGTGCTGTCGCCGGCGGGACGCATTGTCATCGTCGTGCCCAACCGGCGCGGCGTGTGGGCGCGTTTCGAACACACGCCTTTCGGCACTGGGCGACCGTTCTCGTCGGGTCAGCTCAACGAGCTGCTGCGCGAGGCCAATTTCACCGTCTCGGCGTGGTCGGACGCGCTGCATTTCCCGCCGTCGCGGCGCAAATGGATGATGAAGTTCGACCATCTGTTCGAGCGCGCCGGACGCCGCTTCTGGCCGATCTTTTCCGGCGCCATCGTCGTCGAGGCGCAAAAGCGCGTCTACCAGGGCATTCCGCTGGCCCAACGTGCCTCGCGGCGCGTCTTCGTGCCGGTGCTGTCGCCCAGCGGGGCCTCGCGCGGGTTCCCGGCGCTGCGGCGCAGCGGTGCCGAGCTCGGCGGCTGAGCGCCACCTCACGAAGGGGTGAAGGTCGGCCACTTCCATTCCGCCGCCATTGCCGCGACACTGGCTTGTCCTACCGGAGAGCCTGCCAATGCTGGGCGTGCTGGCCATCATTTCATGTCTGGGCTGCGAATTGCCCAAGCCGGTCGCCATGCCGGTGGCGGGTGTTGCGGTCGACGTCGAACTGGTGCTGGCGGTCGACGTGTCTAGGTCGATGGACCTGGAAGAATTCACCCTTCAGCGCGCCGGTTATGTCGCAGCATTGCGCCACTCCGATTTCGTCGAAGCTGTGCTTTCCGGCCTACATGGCCGCGTCGCCATCACCTATTTCGAATGGGCCGGCACGGTGCGCGCGGAATCGGTGGTGCCGTGGCAGATCATCGACGGGCCGCAAAGTGCCGCAGCCTTCGCCGCCCGGCTCGAGGCGCGGCCGTTCAGCGGCTTTCGCGGAACCTCGATCTCCGGCGCGGTCACTTATGGCGCCAGCCTGTTCGACCGCAATGACGCCGATGGTTTTCGCCGCGTCATCGATATTTCGGGAGACGGGCCGAACAATTTCGGCAAGCCGGTGATACCCGCGCGTGATGCCGCCTTGGCCCAGGGCATCGTCATCAACGGCCTGCCGATCCTGATCCGGCCGTCGCGAACGGCATCCCGGCTCGACCGCTACTATGCCGAATGCGTCACCGGTGGCCCCGGCTCGTTTGTCCTGCCGATCAAGGCGGCGTCGGAGTTCGCCACCGCGATCCGCCGCAAGCTGGTGCTTGAAGTCAGCGGCGATACCGATGCCTTGCCTGTCATAAGGATCGACACCGAGCCCCGGGTCGACTGCATGGCCGGCGAACGCGACAGGCGGATCTACTCCGACCCCTATTTCCCGGAGCTAGATCGTTAGGATTTTTGCCGGTCCGTTGTAGGAGGCTCATGCGGAGAATATGCTGAATCACTAATATTTCTGCGAATTAGGCAACTCTTGTGCCTGGGAGCATGGCCATGGAGGGGGAAAACATCGGGCGCGTGCTGCGCCAGGCTGCGGAACATGCCATCCGCTACAGGTCGGAACTGCCATCCAGGCCTCAGCGTCCGCTGCATGGCTACATCGACGCCTTGGCTGCCTTTGACAGCCCCTTGCCTGAGGCCGGAGAGGCTTCCAATGTCGTGATCGACGAACTGGCGGCCCGGGCCGAACCGGGCCTCAACGTCACCACCGGTGCGCGCTTCTTCGGCTGGGTCATTGGCGGTTCTCACCCGGTCGGCGTTGCCGCGGACTGGATGACCAGCGCCTGGGGCCAGAACGCCGGCAACCACCACGCCATGCCTTCGGCCGCGGCGGCCGAAACGGTTGCCGCGCGCTGGCTGCTGGAGTTACTCGACCTGCCACGCGAAAGCTCGGTTGGCTTCGTGACCGGTGCCACGGTAGCAAATTTCGTCTGCCTTGCCGCTGCGCGCGGCGCGGTGCTGCGCCGCGTCGACTGGGATGTCGAAGCCAACGGCCTGTTCGGCGCGCCGCCGATTTCCGTGCTGATCGGAGACGACGCCCACACTACGGTGTTTTCGGCGCTGCAATTCCTTGGACTTGGCCACGACCGGCTGATCCGGGTCGCCACTGACAGCCAGGGCCAGATGCTCTCAGACGACTTCGCTCGCCGAGCTGCTGAAGTGCGTGGGCCTGCAATCGTCATCCTGCAGGCCGGCCAGATCAATACAGGCGGCTTCGACAGGTTCGCCGAGCTGGCGCCGATCGCCCACGGGGTCGGTGCCTGGGTCCATGTCGACGGCGCATTCGGTGCCTGGGCGCGTGCCTGCCCGACGTTCAGGCATTTCACCGAAGGGCTCGACGCTTGCGATTCCTGGGCAACTGATGGCCACAAATGGCTGCAGACGCCCTATGACTGTGGCTATGCCATCGTGCGCGACAGCGAGGCGCATTGCCGGGCCATGACCATTGCTGCGAGCTATCTGCCGCCGGCAATGGAGGGTGAGCGCGACCCCAGCCATTTTGTCCCCGAACTGTCGCGGCGGGCGCGTGGTTTCGCCACCTGGGCGATCATTCGCCATCTCGGTCGCGAGGGCATCGCCACGATGGTCGAGCGGCACTGTCGTGTTGCCCGGCTGGTCGCCGAGCAGTTGCGCGGTGAAAACGCCATCGCCGTCCTGAACGATGTCGTGCTCAACCAGGTGCTGGTGCGGTTCGGCGCGGACGAGCCTGCGGAGCGCGGCGACGAACTGACCCGGGCAACGATAGCCCGGCTGCAGCGAGACGGCGTTGCTTTCGCCGGCGGCGCCAAATGGCGCGGACGCGAGGTGATGCGCATTTCGGTGATTTCCTGGCTTGTCGATGATGCGGCCGGCAAGGTCGCTGCCGAAGCCATCATTGCAGCCTGGCGCGGTGTGCGTGAAACGTCCCAGGTCTGACGTCGATATTGCCGGTTGCCTGGCTCCGCCGGTGGCATATTCATCTGCCCGCCTTCAAATTTGCCAGATCGATCCCTAGATGACAGCGGGCCTGGCCCACTTCGAAGAATAGGGATTTTCCTCCTGACCGACCTTATCCGCCAAAAGCGCGCCGTGCAGCAGTCCAAGGGCAAGCGCGCGATGCTGATCGTCAATCCGCGCGCCCGCCGTGGCGGCGGGTCGATCGATGCCGCCCGCCAGGTGCTGATCGATGCCGGCCTCGAAATCGAGGAAATGGCGACCAGCAAGGACGAGAACGCCTCGGAGCTGATTTCGCGCCACGCCGATCATTTCGACATCGCCATCGTCGGTGGTGGCGACGGCACCCTCAACAATGCGGCTGCCGGCCTTACCCATTCCGGCCTGACACTGGGCGTGCTGCCGCTCGGCACCGCCAATGATTTCGCCCGCACGATGGGCATTGCGCCGGACCCGGTGAAGGCGGCGGAGGTCATTGCCGCCGGCCACCAGACGACTGTCGATCTCGGCGAGGTCAACGGCCATCTGTTCTTCAATGTCGCCAGCATCGGCTTCAGCGCCGAACTGGCGGGCGAGCTCACCGAGCACGCCAAGAAGCGGTGGGGCACGCTCGGCTACGGCATCGTCGCGGCCAGGCTGTTGATGCGCTCGCGCCTGTTCACCTGTTATGTCGATCATGACGACACCACCGAAAAGATCCGCACCATGCAGGTCTCGGTCGGCAACGGTCGCCATTATGGCGGCGGCATGACCGTCGAGGAGACCGCGACCGCCGACGACGGCTGGCTCGATCTCTACAGCCTCGAGGTCGACCACTGGTGGCGGCTGCTCAGGCTTTTGCCCAGCCTGCGCAAGGGCACGCAAGGCCAATGGGACGACGTCCGCGCCTTCAAGACGACCGAAGTGACGATCCGCACCAAGCAGCCGCGTCCGGTCAATACCGACGGCGAGCTGGTGACCTGGACGCCGGCACATTTCCGCATCCGACCCAAATCGGTGAACGTGTTCGTGCCCAAGGACTGACGCCGCCACGACGGTTTCCGACCGCGTATTCGGTCACGGACCGTTCAGCCAAAGCGGGGATACGCAGCTTCAGTTGAATGGCAAACTCTGCGGCGCCGATTCGCACGAAGCGGCCAGCCGGAGGATGCGCATGCCAGGCCAATCGTTCATCCAGACCAATCGCGAGCCTCTGGCAGCAGATGTCGACGGCGGGTTTTTCGACCATCTCAGAATGGCGCGGCAGGCGCTTGCCGGCTCTCCGGTGCGCCGAACACTCGTCTGGCCCGGCCTGTCGATCCTTGCCGTCATCCTGGCGACATCGGCCGGGCAGATCGTGCTCAACCGCTGGAACAAGCCGTTCTACGACGCGCTCGAAAACCGCGACCTCGACGCCTTTCTGCACCAGCTGACGATCTTCGCGGCGATCGCCGGCTGCCTCCTGGTGCTTAATGTCGGCCAGCAATGGCTGAACCAGATGATCCGGCTCAAGCTGCGCGAGGGGCTGACGCTCGACCTCATCACCGAATGGCTGCGCCCTGGCCGTGCCTTCCGCCTCGCCAATGCCGGGGCCGTCGGCGTCAATCCCGACCAGCGCATGCAGCAGGATGCCGGCCACCTCGCTGACCTGACCACCGACCTTGCCATCGGCCTGCTGCAGGCCTCGATCCTGCTGGTGTCCTTCGTCGGCGTGCTGTGGAGCCTGTCGTCCGGCTTCGTCTTCCATATCAGTGAGCGCTCGTTCAGTATCCCTGGCTATATGGTCTGGGCGGCGATCGTCTATGCCGGGTCGGCCTCGTTGCTGAGCTGGCTCGTCGGCCGGCCGCTGATTTCTCAGAACGCCGAGCGTTATTCGCGCGAGGCCGAACTGCGCTTTTCGATGGTCCGCATCAACCAGAACATCGACGCCATATCATTGGCGCGCGGTGAGGCTGACGAAAAGCGCCGGTTGGAGTTGGACCTCGCCGGTGTGCTGACTGCGCTGCGCCGCATCTTTACCACCCAGATCAATCTTGGCTGGGTCACCGACGGCTATGGCTGGTTCACCGTGGTCGCGCCGATCCTTGTCGCGGCACCGGTTTATTTCGCCGGTGATATCAGCTTCGGCGGGCTGATGATGGCGGTCAGCGCCTTCAACCAGGTCCACGCTTCGCTGCGCTGGTTCATCAACAATGTCGGCGCCATCGCCGACTGGCGCGCCACGCTCATGCGCGTCGGCGTGATCCGCCAGGTGCTGGTGGCGACCGATACGCTGCATGACGAGCAACAGCGCATTGACATCGGCGAAAGCAGCGACGGCTCGCTGGCGTTCGAAGATGTCGAGCTGGTCTCGCCGAGCGGCTGCATCAGGCTGTCAGAGCCGCATGTCAGGGTCGGGCCGGGCGAACGCCTGCAGGTCACCGGCGAGGCCGGTGCCGGCAAGACGCTGCTGTTTCGGGCGCTGGCCGGACTGTGGCCGTGGGGCAAGGGCCGTATCGAACTGCCTGCCGGCAAGCAGATCGCCTTCCTGCCGCGCATCTCCTACCTGCCGCCGGGCACGTTGCGCGAGGTGCTGGCCTATCCCGCCAGCGGGGCCGTGCTCAAGGACAAGGATTTTGCCGAAGCGCTCGCTGCCGTTGGACTTGAACGGCTGGCAACTTCGCTCGACCGTGTCGCGCCGTGGAACGAGGAACTGACAAGCGACGAGCTCAGGTTGGTTGCCTTCGCCCGGCTCCGCTTGCGCAAGCCCGACTGGGTGATTGTCGACGAGGCCTTCGAGACGCTCGACGCTGCCGCGCACAGCCGCGTCAAGGACATGTTCGAGGGCGAGCTTGCCGATACAGGCGTCGTCTATTTCGGCCCGCATCGTCACAATGGCGGCCTGTTCGGCCGGACCGTCCACCTCGCCAAGGACAAGCGCGGACCGGTGCTCAAGCCGGTCCGCATCAAGGATGTGGCCAAGGCTGCTGCCCCGGCCTGAGCCGGCAGCGGGTCTCAAGCGATGCGGCGCCGTGGCCAGACCGGTCAGATGACCTGCGACTGGGCCTTCGGGCGCGTCGCGTCGCTGACCGCCTTGCCTGGCCCGAAGACAATGAAGCTGAGGACGGCCAGGATCCAGACGCCGATGCCGCCATAAAGCAGCGTCCAGCCAAAACCGTCGACGAGTGCGGCATGCGCCAATGCTGCCGGCACCTCCAGCGTCGATGGGCCGGCCAGTGGCTGCGGCGTAGCAGCGCCACCGGCGGCGATGCGCTCGGCCAGGGCCCGCAACTGGGCCGTATCCGGGGCCTGCGGCAGTGCGTTTCGCAGCGTGTGGAGAATGCCTTCGACAAGCACCAGGCCCATCACCGCGATGTTGACGGCCAGTGCGATCAGCCTGGCGCTGGCGTCGATGCCCGAGGCCATGCCGGCACGGCTGGCTGGCACCGAGCCTGTGGTCATATTGGTGGCTGGCGTCGTCGTCAGGCCAAGGCCGATGCCCGAAATCAGGGCGCCAGCCAGCACAGTGGCTCCAGCGGCCTGCTCGAGGCCGCTGCCGAACCACATCACCATGAAGCCAAGGCCGATGGTGAACAGGCCAAGCGGGATGATGGTTCGGGCGCTGGTGCGCAGCAAAAGGAACTGCGCGACAGGCGACATCACCAGGAAGGGCACGGTGTAGGCGAGCAGTGCCAGCCCGGTCGTTGCGCTGTCATAACCGAGGCCAATGGTGAAATAGATCGGCAGGTAGATCATCAGCGGCCAGTAGCTGAAATTCATGCCGACGCAGCCGATGATGGCGCCGGAGAAGTCGCGGATCCTGAATACCGAGAAGTCGAACATCGGATGCGGGTGCAGGCGCTCAACAGCGATGAAGGCGATCAGGCCGGCGATGGTTGCCGCTGCGATGGCAAGTGCGGTCGGGCTAAGCAGACCGAGATCGTTGCCTCCTGTGATGTAGTAGGTCAGGCCGAAGACCGATGCACTCAGGACGACGATGCCGGCGACGTCCAGCTTCCTGGCCTGCGGATCGCGCGATTCGGTGACGCTGGCATAGGCCATAACAAGGCACAGCACGGCCAGCGGTGCATGGACCAGGAACACCCATTGCCACGTAGTCAGGGCGACGATCAGGCCGCCGATGAGCGGCCCGAAGCCCAGACCGATGCCCGATATGACGCCCCAGATGGCGAAGGCGCTGCTGCGTGCCCTGGCGTCCTGGAACTGGTGCGAGAGAATGGCGATCGAGCAGATGAACATGGCGCCGCCGGCCATGCCTTGCAGGAACCGGCTGATGATCAGCACGGTGGTGTTGGGGGCGAGGCCACACATCAGCGATGTCAGGCCAAAGGCTGCAACGGTGATGGCGAAGACCAGCTTGCGGCCATAGCGGTCGGCCAGCGTCCCCGTAGCCATCAGCACCGTCGTGCAGGCAATGGTGTAGGCGTTCATGATCCACTGCATGTCCTGGAAGTCGGCCTGCAGCACATGTTCGAGCGTCGGCAGGATCACCGGCACGCTCGAGATCTCGAGGCCGAACATCAGCGCCGACAGGCAGATCGCCCCCAGCGCCAGATTATCTCTACTGATCAGCTTCATCCCATACCTCTGGCTGACGGCACTGGCTCGGGCGCCTTGCCGCACTGTTGCTTTGAGTCATCGACATAGGTGAAGCTTGATCATATCGAAATGGTATGTATTTCTATTTCAGTGATAACAAAACGGAATGGACGCGATGCTGTGGCTTGACCCGGAAGCGGTACGCAACTTCGTCATGGTGGCCGAGCTGCAGAGTTTCACCCGGGCCGCCGACGCGATGGGCTCGACGCAGGCCGCCGTCTCCGTCAAGCTCAAGCGGCTGGAGGAGCGTGTCGGCCGCAAGCTGATCGAGCGCACGCCGCGGCGCGTACGGCTGTCGGCCGAGGGCGCGCTGTTCATCGATTCGGCACGGGCTTTTCTGGTTGCGCATGACAATGCGGTCGCCGGCCTGTCCTGCGGCAAGCGCCGCTTTGCGCTCGGCATCGCCGGGCATGTCGCCGGTCCAGAGGTGACAACCTTGCTGGCGCGGCTCAACCAGCACGATCCAGCACTGACCATCGAGGTCCAGGTCGACAATTCGAGCAATCTGCTCGACGCCTTCGATCGCGGCAAGCTAGATGCGGCGATCGTCAGGCGCGAGGATGATCGCCGTGATGGCGAGGTGCTGGGGCCGGAGCATTTTGGCTGGTTCGCAACGCCCGACTTCCATCACCGCGAGGGCGAGCCGATACGACTGGCTGCGCTGTCGCGGGCCTGCGGCGTGCGCGATCTCGCCACGCGCACGCTCGACGATGCCGGCATCGCCTGGGTCGAGGTGTTCCTCGGCGGCGGCTCGTCGGTGGTGACGGCGGCTGTTTCAGCCGGTCTTGCGACGGCGGTGTTTTCGAGCCGGCTGGCGCCGCCCGGCACGGTCGAGGTCAGCCGCAAGTTCGGCCTGCCCGAGGTGCCGTCGTCGGAAATCGTGCTGCATTCGACGCTGACCGACCGGCGCTCGCGCGAAGCGCTGCGCATCCTCGCCTGCGCCTTCCGCGAGCACCGCGCGTCGGGGCAATAGCAGTCAAGGTGTTCGCGTATGAAGACGTTCACAGCCACCGGAATGATGAAGGACCGCGGCCAGGTTCCGGACGCGGCCATGAATTGATCGGCTAGCGACCCTTGCCGATTGTTTCCAGATCGTACTCGGTGGTCTGGTAGACCCGGTTGATCCAGTTGCCGAACAGCAGATGGGCATGCGAGCGCCAGCGGTTCAGCGGCTTACGCTGCGGGTCGTCGTCGGGGTAATATTCATGCGGCACGGCAATGGTCACGCCGGCGGCCACGTCGCGGTCATATTCTTCCTTGAGCGAGGTCGAGTCATACTCGATGTGGTTGAACATGTAGAGCCGGTTGCCGGCTTCTTCGGCCAGCAGGCTCGGGCCGGTTTCTTCCGATTCCATCAGCAGTTCAAGGCCGGAGCCCTCGGGAATGTCTGCGGCGCGGACCTCGGTCCAGCGCGACACCGGAATGGCGAAATCGTCCGAGAAGCCGGCGAGGTAAGGCGAGGCCGGCGCGTTGTTGTTGTGGCGGTAGACGCCGAACGCCTTTTGTTCCAGCGTGTGCTTGGGCACGCGGTGGAAATGCCAGGCGGCGGCCATCGCGCCCCAGCAGATGAAGAACGGCGAGTGCACGTTGGTCATCGTCCAGTCCATGATCTGCTTGAGTTCGTCCCAGTAGGTGACGTCTTCGAAGGGCAGAAGCTCGACCGGCGCGCCGGTGATGATGAAGCCGTCGAACTTGCGGTCCTTCACCTCTTCCCAGGTCTGGTAGAAGGCGATGAGGTGATCCTCAGACGTATTCTTGGCCTTGTGGGTGCCGATACGCACCAGGGTCAGCTCCACCTGAAGCGGGCTCGCGCCGATCAGGCGTGCGATCTGGGTTTCCGTCCTGACCTTGTTGGGCATCAGGTTGAGCAGGCCGATCTGCAGCGGACGGATGTCCTGGCGCAAGGCGGTTTGCTCGTCCATGACGGACACGCCCTCTTTGACCAGCACTTCGCGGGCGGGGAGTTGATCCGGGATCTTGATCGGCACTGTGCGAACTCCAAAAAAACAAAAAAACCGGCATTGCTGTCGCAAAGCCGGTTTACGGATCGCAAACGGCCCTTTAGCGACTTGTTTAACGTGGCTGCAAGCCGACCGGCCAAATCACCACGGGTCTATGCCCTGCTATTACGCCCGGGCGCCGATTGCGTCAACCGCGACCCATTCGTCCGGCCAGACCGCCCGGTTCCGCCGGTTTTCCTCGACATTGCGTGCACCGGGCGGTATTTCCGCTGCGGCCTCCGGCCGGAGGCGCCAATCCAGGATATTTCGAAATGACCAAGGCACCCGAGCAGATTCGCCCCGAACCCCGCGCCGGCATCATGGACATCGCAGCCTATGTCCCCGGCAAGAGCTCCGCTCCGGCAGGCGTCGCCAAGGTCCATAAGCTGTCGTCGAACGAAAATCCGCTCGGCGCCTCGCCCCATGCGGTCGAGGCCGTCCAGAGGCTTTCGCATAAGATGGAGTATTATCCCGACGGATCGGCGTCACGCCTGAGGCAGGCGATCGCAGCGACCCATGGGCTCAACCCTGCCAACATCCTGTGCACAAACGGCTCCGACGAAGTGCTGGGCCTGCTGTCCCAGAGCTATCTCTCGCCGGGTGACGAGGCCGTCTACACCGAGCACGGTTTCATGGTCTACAAGATCTATACCCAGGCTGCCGGTGCCACGCCCGTCGTTGCCAGGGAGGATGCCGAGAAGGCCAGCGTCGACAACATCATCGCGGCGGTGACGCCGAAGACCAGGATCGTCTTCCTCGCCAACCCGAACAACCCGACCGGCACCTACCTGCCGTTCGAGGAGGTGCGCCGCCTGCATGCCGCGCTGCCCAAGAACGTGCTGCTCGTCCTCGATGCCGCCTATGCCGAATATGTCCGCCGCAACGACTACGAGTCGGGCGTCGAACTGGTCGCGGCCAACGAAAACGTCGTCATGACGCGCACCTTCTCCAAGATCCACGGCCTCGGCGGAATGCGCATAGGCTGGATCTATGCGCCGGCGCACATCATCGACGTGCTGGAGCGCATGCGCGGTCCCTTCAACGTCAATGCGGCGGCAATCGAAGCCGGCGTCGCGGCGATGGAAGACCGTGGCCATGTCGAGCGCACTGTGGCGCACAATGCCAAGTGGGCGGAATGGCTGGTTGCCGAGTTCGAAAAGCTTGGCCTGCGCGTCACGCCTTCGGTCGGCAATTTCCTGCTGGTGCACTTCCCCGATGACGGCAAGCACTCGGCTGCTGCTGCCGACGACTATCTCACGGCGCGCGGCTATATCCTGCGCAGGGTCACCGGCTACGGTTTCCCCAACGCGCTGCGCATGACCATCGGCACCGAAGAAGCCAATCGCGGCGTCGTTGCCGCCCTCACCGAATTCCTGAAAAGTTGACCAATGTCCCAACCTCTCTTTGAAAAGATCGCCCTCGTCGGCATCGGCCTGATCGGCTCGTCGCTGGCCCGTGTCATCCGCCGTGAAGGGCTTGCCCATCACATCGCCATCTCCACCCGCAGCGCAGCTACGCTCGCCCGTACCGAGGAACTCGGCCTCGGCGACAGCTACTCGACAGATGCCAAGGTGGTGGTGAAGGATGCCGACCTCGTCATCGTCTCGGTGCCGGTCGGCTCCTCGGAAGCGGTGGCTGTCGACATCGCTTCAGCGCTGAAGCCGGGCGCCATCCTCACCGACGTCGGCTCCACAAAGGCCTCCGTCATCGCGCAGATGGCCCCGCACGTCCCGGCGGGCGTGCACTTCATCCCCGGCCACCCGCTGGCCGGTACCGAGAAGTCGGGTCCGGATGCGGGTTTCGCCGAGCTGTTCGAGAACCGCTGGTGCATCTTCACACCGCTGCCCGATACCGATCCGGTGGCGCTGGACAAGCTGTCGGAGTTCTGGCGCCGCTGCGGCTCCAACATCGACACGATGGACCCTGAGCATCACGACATGACGCTCGCCATCGTCTCGCACCTGCCGCACATCATCGCCTACAACATCGTCGGCACCGCCGACGATCTGGAGTCGGTGACCAAGTCGGAAGTCATCAAGTACTCGGCCTCGGGTTTCCGCGACTTCACCCGTCTGGCGGCTTCCGATCCGACGATGTGGCGCGACGTCTGCCTGCACAACAAGGATGCGATCCTCGAAATGCTGGCGCGGTTCTCCGAAGACCTGGCTTCGCTGCAGCGGGCGATCCGCTGGGGCGACGGCGACAAGCTGTTCGAGATGTTCACCCGCACCCGCGCCATCCGCCGCTCGATCATCGACGCCGGCCAGGAAGTCGACGTGCCGAACTTCGGCCGCGAGGCGATCGAGCATCCGGTTAAGGGGTAGGGGAATAGGGGATCGCCCTCCCTTACTCCCTAATCCCCTACTGCCTTAATCAACCGCCGGCACCATGCCGAGCGGAATGAAGCCCAGCATCGCCTTGCCCTTGACGATCTTCAGCGGCAGGGTCGGGGCGTTGCCGAGCAGCGCGAGGCCGGTGAACGCGGTCTCGAACTGTTTGCTCTGCTCGGGGATGACCTGAGACAGGATGCGCGAGAGCTCGCGCGGGTTCTGGATCGTCACCTTGAGATCCGCATCGATCAGCCCATCGTCGCCGACCGACCATGGGCCGCTGAGTGCGACGCCGGTCGTACCGCCCGTCGTCAGCGTCAGCGAGCGAATGCTGCCCGACTGGCCGCGCAGCACCGGCTGCCTGCTCTCCACAAGCGCGACACCATTGTTCAGCGAGGTGTCGGCGCTGCCGTCGAGCTTGGGCAGCGTGCGGCCACCTATTGCCTGCGGGTCGATCTGGAGACCGGTGAAGGTGCCGGCAAGATCGATGTTGGCGCCATTCGGGCGCAGATGCGTCTGCGTCTGCTCGGCGGTGAACAGCGGCTTTGCAACGCCGTCGATGAACGCCGCCTGGCCGGACAGCTTGCGCGTTTCGACCGAAATCCGTTCGGGAAGGGGTTTGGCGATGCGGGTGCTGGCGTGCAGCAGGTCCCAATCGAACTGCAGTTGCGGCAGGTCGGGCGCGTTGATCCTGAGCGGGCCGTCAATCTCCAGCACCGAGTGCATCGGCTGGTAGACCTGGGCGGCGGTGCGGAAACTGCCGGCGCTCGCCGAAATCCTGCGGCCGGAATCCTCATAGTCCAGCCGGTCGCAGAATAGCCCGATGCGGAATGGAAAGCCCTTGATCTCGGGGTTGGCGCATTCGAGCGACACGCCATCGCGGTTGACGCCGGCGATCGCCTTGCGCACCTCGCTTTCGGCCTTTCCGGCGAACCAGAACCATCCGGCGCTATAGCCACCGAACAGAAGCACGATGAAAAGCCCGAGCCACATGAAGCGGCGGCTGGAATTCGGTCTTGGTTCCTGACTTGACGGCATGCTTGGGCTCTCGCTAACGCGGTTCTGTTCACCGCGATCACCAACAGGCTGGCGATATGGGCGATTTTTGGGTTTTTGGCTACGGTTCGCTGATGTGGCGGCCAGGTTTCGCGCATATCGAGACGCGCCGTGCCCGGCTGATGGGCTTTCGCCGCTCGCTCTGCATCCGTTCCTGGGTCCATCGCGGCACCGAGCAGCGCCCCGGCCTGGTGCTCGGCCTCGACCGCGGCGGCTCCTGCGTCGGCCTCGCCTTCCGCGTGCCGGGCGATCTCAGGGACGAGGTGCTAGCCTATCTGCGTGAGCGTGAACTGGTCACCAGCGTCTATCTCGAACGCCAACTGGCAATAGAGCTCGACCAGGGCGAAAAGGTCGAGGCGGTCTGCTACATCGCCGACCGCAAGCACCACCAGTATGCCGGCAATCTCGACGCGGCCCACGCCGCCGAAATCGTCGGTGGCGCCGTCGGTCAGTCGGGCCGCAACGAAGACTATGTGGTCAGCACCGTCGAGCATCTCAAGGCGCTCGGCATTCGCGACCACTGGCTCGAAGAAGTGGCGCGGCTCATCGGCAAACAGGCCTGATGTCAGGAGGGCAAAATCGACGCCCGATTTTCGGCGGCGCGCCCGGCGGAGACGCGCTAAGGATCAACCATGCTGTTCCAACGCCCCGATGACGACACGCTCTACGATGCATTGATTGCCCGTGATGCAGGCTATGACGGCTTTGCCTATGTCGGCGTGCGGACGACCGGCGTCTTCTGCCGGTTGACCTGTTCCGCCCGCAAGCCCAGACGCGAGAACGTGCAGTTTTTCGACACCACGGCCGAATGCCTGCATGCCGGCTTCAGGCCTTGCCTGCGCTGCCGGCCGATGATGGGCTCGGGCGAAGCGGAGCCATTGGTCGCAACGCTGGTCGAAGCACTCGAACGCGAGCCGGAGCGGCGCTGGCTGGAAGCCGACATCGTTGCCATGGGCCTCGATGCCTCGACAGTGCGCCGCGCCTTCAAGCGTCGTTTCGGCATGAGCTTTCTCGAAATGGCGCGGCTGCGCCGGTTGGGGCAGGCGGCGGAACGGCTGATGTCAGGTGACAGCGTCGTCGGCGCGCAGGTCGAGGCGGGTTTCGATTCCGGCAGCGGATTTCGCGCGGCTGTCACCCGGCTGCTTGGCGAGGCGCCGGCCAAGCTGCGCGGCAAGACCATGCTCAAGGCCGACTGGATCGAGACGCCCATCGGCCCGATGATCGCCATCGCCGACCAACACGCCCTGCACATTCTCGAATTCCTCGAGCGCAAGGCGCTGGCGACAGAGGTGCGCAAGCTGCAGGCGGTCACCGGTTCGGCAATAGCCTTCGGCAGGGCGGCACCGATCGACCAGATCGAGGCGGAACTCTCCGCCTATTTCGCGGGCACATCTGCAGAGTTCGCCACTCGGCTTGCGCCGCAGGGCACGTCCTTCGAGCGTCAGGTCTGGGATGGCCTGCGCCGCGTTCCGGCAGGTGTCTCGGTGACCTATTCCGGTCTTGCCGCCGAGATCGGCAATCCCGCAGCCGTACGTGCGGTCGGCCGCGCCAACGGCGCCAACCCGATCGCCATCGTCATTCCGTGCCACAGGGTCGTCGGCGCCAGCGGTGATCTGACAGGTTATGGCGGCGGCCTCTGGCGCAAGCGCTGGCTGCTCGAACACGAGCGGCGCATGACTGCTGGTTAGCCAGCCGGTAGCTAGCCGACCTCGATACCCAGTTCCTTCAACCGCTTCACCGCCGTCGGCGGCATCGGCGGTGGATTTTTCGAGGTTGCTGCTTCGATCAGGAATTCGTCGCAGGCGGCCTCCGTCTCTGAAATCAGGCGCTGCATGAATTCCTCGCGCGTGAGGCCCGCAGGGATCGGCTTCAGGAAACGTGCCTTGATTGTGCCGGGGAAGCGCAGGAACTTGCGGCGGGGCCAGTACAGGCCGGCGACATGGGCGACCGGGACCACGGGCATGTTGAGCGCCGCATAGAGCTCGGCGATGCCCCATTTGTAGGCCGGCTCGTCGCCGGGGGCGCGGCGGGTGCCTTCGGGGTAGATGATCAACTGGCGATCATTCTGCATTTCCCGGCGGGTTGCCACCACCACCGCCTTCAGTGCTGCCGAGCGCTTGCCGCGATTGACCGGGATCATCTTCATCTTGGCGATGTACCAGCCGAAGAACGGGATCCACATCAGCTCGCGCTTGAGGATGTAGAGCGGGTCGCGCAGATAGGGGAAAAAGGCGATGGCATCCCAGAAGGACTGGTGCTTTGGCGCCAGGATGAACGAACCCGCAGGCAGGTTCTCAAGCCCCGTTACCTCGCTTTTCGTTCCCGCGATCTTCTCCTGAAGCCACAGGCTCGAACGCGCCCAGAATTTGGGCACCAGCCAGGCGCGGTGGCGTGGCGACAGGAAGTAGTAGGGCGTCCAGACGATCATCTGGACGATCAGGCTGACATAAAAGACGAAGTTGAACGCCAGCGAGCGGATATGGAGCATTGGTGAGGAGCGCCTGAAGGACGGGGATTTCGCCGTTGGTTACACCAAGCCGGCCGAAAAGGAAAACGCCGCTTCGCGCACAATCGGTTTTTGCGCGGGCCGGCTTTTGTGCCGGAAAGTTATTCGGCGGCGGCCTGGACCACGACCATGCCGTCCGAGGTCGGCTTGACCGGCACGATGCCGCGTGCCAGCGCCAGCAGGTACTTGTTGTACTCGGTGAACAGTACGCGGAACGCCTCGGGCTTGGTCAGCCAGCGACCTTCGCCAAGCTTGGAGTTGACGACCGGGTAGGGCTCCAGGCTGGCCTTGCGCAGCAGGCGGCCCATTTCCAGCATGCTGCGCGGCATGTGGTAATTGTTGGTGACGAGGATGACGCGGGCATAGTCGTGGCTTTCAACCCATTTGGCGCTTTCCTCGGCATTGCCGATGGTGTCGAGCGCGGCGCGGTCGATGTCGACCCGGTTGAACAGCGACTTGTCGCTGCGCGTCGCCAGCTGCAGTTGCCGGCGCGTCGCCGCGGGGTGGACGCCGCTGATCAGCAGGCGTTCGCCCTTTCCGGCCTTGAGCAGGTCGAGCGCCGCGTCCAGCCGCGATTGGCCGCCGGTCAAAACGATGATGGCGTCGGCCTTGGCGGGGTTGGCAGGTGTGGTCAGGCTGCTGACATGGGTCGCAAACAGCGCGAAGCCGCCGGTGAAGATGACGGCAGCGGCGACCAGGATGAACAGTATGCGGCGCAAAAAAATCATTCTCCGGCGCGGCTTGAGCCCAGCCGGGTAGAATTTTCTTTCCGAAACCGTCCCCGATGCGGCGAGCGCGTTCTGACCCATCACGAAACCATGGTTACGCAGGGAATGAGGCTTTTGCAGCGCCTATCTAAGCACATTCTGCAACAAATTGACATCATCGGTGATCACATCCTCTCCGGATGCTGCACGTCGATGTCGCCAAGATAGCTGACGACGGTGAAATGCGATGTCGCAGCCGTCAGCGCACCGATGACCGCAACGATCACGGCGACGCCGAGATAGCCGTTCACGCCGATGGCGAAATTGCCGAACAGTGCTGTTGCCTGGTCTGCTTCGGGGGTCGCAAGATTGAGCGACGACCACCACGAAAAGATGATGAAGACCACCACCGCGGCAACGCCACCGGCGGCAGCGCCCTTCATGCCGGTGAGCAGGAAATGGCGACGGAATTCGCTGGCGATGAAATTGGCCTCGGCGCCGACGAAATGCAGCACCTCGATGATGTGGCCGTTGCCGGCCATGGCGCCGCGCGTCGCAAACACCACCGACAGGATCGTCGCTGCCAGCATCAGCACCAGCACGCCGGTGCCGATGGTGACGGTCGTGCGCGCCATCGCCACCAGCCGGTCGACCCAGGTGCGGTGATCGTCGAGCGTTGCGGTCGGTACCTTGGGCGTGATCGCCTGGCGCATCGCACCGAAATCGGGCGGGCTGCTCTGGTCGATGGTGACGATCACCAACCGCGGCACCGGCAGTTCGTCGATGTTCAGCCCCGAGCCGAGCCAGGGTTCGAGCAGGCGCGCGGTGGCCGCCCGGTCGACGATCTTGGTGCCGCTGACGCCGGCGAACTCGCTGGCAATGCGGGCAGCAGTCTCGAGCGCGGCTTCCATGTCGAGCCCTTCGGCCGGCTTGATCTGGATCGTCGCTTCGCGTGCTATCTGGTTTTCCCATACCGAGGCGGTGTCGCGCACAAGTGTCACCGCTCCCAGCGTCAGGCACGACAGGAAGGTCATGATGGCGATGACCAGCACCAGCGCGCGGCCGGCGATGTTCTGCGACGGCACGATCGGTGCGGTCTTGCGCTGCATTCGCGGCGCCGGCTGCTGCTGCAGCGGCGCATCCTCGAATTCGTCTTCGAACTCCTCGTCGTGGAAGCGGCTGTCGGCTTGGACCTCAGTCATAGATGTCGAGCCTTCCGCCGGCGAGGATCATGCGCCGGGCGTCGACCTGGTCCATCAGGCCGAGATCGTGGGTGGCGATCACCACCGCGGTGCCAAGCCGGTTGAGTTCGATGAACAGCCTGAGCAGGCGCCGCGCCAGCGGTGGGTCGACATTGCCGGTCGGCTCGTCGGCTAGCAGGATCTCGGGCTGCTCGATCAGCGCGCGGGCGATCGCGGCGCGCTGCTTCTCGCCGCCCGAAAGCACCGGCGGCAGCACATGCATGCGCTCGCCGAGGCCGACCCATTTGAGCAGTTCGGTGACGTCTGTGCGGTAGCTCGCTTCCTCGCGGCCGCGCACGCGCAACGGCAGCGCCACGTTCTCATAGGTGGTCATGTGGTCGAGCAGGCGGAAATCCTGAAACACCACGCCGATGCGCCGGCGCATCAGCGGCAGCTCGGTGCGCGAGATGCGCGAGCGGTCCTTGCCGAAGACGCTGATCAGGCCGCGCGTCGGCTTGAGCGACAGGAACAGGAGCCGCAGCAGGGTGGTCTTGCCCGCGCCCGAAGGCCCGCTCAGGAACTGGAACGAGCGCTCGGGGATGTGGAAGGAGATGTCACGCAGGATCTCCGGTCCCATCCCGTATCTGAGGCCGACATTCTCGAAGCGGATCACGTGCTGCAGACCTTGAACTTGCGAAACATTGGGAACTTACGAAACCCTGGAGACTTGCAAAGCCCCGGGGACTTGCGAAGCCCTGGGAACTTGCGAATCCACGGAGATTCATCGGGACCCTGGCTGCCCGTTTCTACGAAACGACCATGGGTCCGCATGGTTAACGGACGGTTAATTTTCCGTCCGGAATGGGGCGCTGGGGCGCCTCGGTGGCGAAGCATTAACCATTTCCGTTTACCCCCTCTCAGTAGAATGTCTAAGGGGTCTGATGGCTGAGCAGCGGAAAGCACGCCCGGTTTCCGGCGAAATCATGACCGATGACGGCCGCGACACTTCCGCCCAGCCCCAGCGCGCGCCTGCCTCAGACATCATCGACGCCGATTTCGAGGTCGTGGCGCATGCCGATCGCCGAAACGAATCATCCACCGTCCAACCCGTCTTTGTCAGCCAGCCAGCCAGTACCGGCGGAATGGAGATGCTGCGGCCAACGCATTCTCGGCGGGACGCTGGGCCCACGCGCGGTGGGCCGATCTTCTGGCTGTCCGGTATCTCATTGGCGGCAATGGCGTTTTGGGTGGCTGGCGGGCACCAGATGCTGCATGCATCGGCCTTTCCGTTGTCATGGCAGGCGTCCAGCCTGCGCTTGGCCGATGTCGTTTCGCGCATCGACAGCTCCGGTCGCAAGCCGCTGCTGCTCGTCGATGGCGCTGCCTTCAACGATGGAATCAGCCCGGCATCGCTGCCGCCGATCGTCATTGCCGTCACCGGTGATGACGGCAAAGTCCTGCGTTACAGGCTGGGGACAGGTACCGTTCCGGTAGCGGCCGGCGCAAGATGGGACTTTTCGAGCCGGCTCGACGTGCCTATGAACGGGGTAAAGACCGTTACGGTCGCTTTCTCGGAATAGGATGCTGTCATGCCAGTTCTGCGCGACAAGGAAATCGAAGTGCTGTTCTCCGCCTCGGCGATCGCACGGCGCAATCTCGAACTCGCCAAGGACATCGCGGCGCACGACTACACCGACCTTCTGGTCATCTCGGTGCTGAAGGGTTCGTTCATCTTTGCCGCCGACCTCATCCGGGCCATGCATGACGTCGGCCTTTCGCCGGAAGTCGAGTTCATCTTCATCTCCAGCTATGGCGCGGGCACGACCAGCGGCGAGGTCCGCGTGCTGCGCGACATCGACAACGAGGTCGCCGGCCGCGACGTTCTCCTGATCGACGACATTCTCGAATCGGGCAAGACGCTGAAGTTCACCCGCGAGCTGATGATGTCGCGCGGCGCCAAGAGCTGCTCGATCGCCGTGCTGCTCGACAAGCGCATGCGCCGCAAGACCGACCTCAATGCCGACTACGTCGGCTTCGACTGCCCCGACTATTTCGTCGTCGGCTACGGCATGGATGTGGCACACGCCTTCCGTGAACTGCCCTTCGTCGGGGTGGTCAAGGGCGAGGCCTGACAACGGCCGATCACAAATTTTCCGGCGTTCAGAAATCGTCAACCAGTCGCGGCAAATATCGCCGCCATGGCAAAGCTTCTGATCGTTGAGGACGATGAGTCCGTACGCACACTTGCAGCCCGCGCGCTCGAACGCGCCGGCCACAAGGTCGATGTCGCTTGCGATGGCGCCGAGGGGCTCGACTGCATCCACGCAGCGCGGGGCGGCTACGACCTCGTCGTCTCAGACATCCGCATGCCGGAGATGGACGGTATCGAGATGGCGCAGAAGGCGGCTCGCGCCTATCCCGGACTGCCGATCCTGCTGATGACCGGCTATGCCGACCAGCGCGAACGTGCCGAGGAACTCGACGCCATCATCATCGATGTCGTGCAGAAACCGTTCACGCTGTCGGACATTCGCGACCGCGTCTCGCTGGCACTTGTATCTCAGTCGACGGTAGCGCTTGCGGGTGCTGCCTGAGGCGGCCGCGTCCCGACATTGAGCGCAAAGATGCCGGCGCCGACGATCAGCAAGGCGCCGATGACCGTGCCGCTGCCGGGGATCTCAGCGAAGAACAGGAAGCCCCACAGCGGCGCCCATAACAGCCCGGTATATTCGAAGGTCGCTGCCTTGTTGGCCGGCGTCAGCCGGTAGGCCTGGCCGAGCAACACCATGCCGACAGCAGCAATGATGCCGCAGGCGCCCATCATCAGGAAGTCGCGCAGGCTCGGCCAGATCCACGGCCGCATCAGGAAATCAAGGCTGGGGTGCCCGGTCTGATGGAAGCCTGTGGCGGAGAAGATCGTGGTGATCAGCACCGCGCCGAGCAGATAGGCGGCGTTCTGGTAGAAGGCCATGGTCGTGGCGCTTTCCGTCACGCCGACCTTGCGCGCCATCAGCTGCGAGAAGCTGTAGAGAAATGCCGAGACGAGAGACAGCAAGGCCGCCCATTCGAAGATGCCGGCCCCAGGATTGACCATGACGATCACGCCGAGCAGGCCGACGGTGCCGGCGGCAAGGCTTTGCCACGGCACCCGCTCACCAAGATAGGGACCGGCCATGGTCATTATCAGCAGCGGCGCCAGGAAAAACAGCGCTGCCGCGTCGGCGATCGGCAGCGCCGGGATGGCCAGATAATAGGCGCAGTAGGACACGAACAGGATCGTCGAACGCGTGGCGAGGAAGCGCCAGTTGGGCGAGGCGAGTGCTGCCAGGCCGACATCGCGATGAACCAGCACAAGCAGGATCGGCAAGGCGACCACGGCGCGGATCAGCAGGGCCTCGCTGACCGGGTAGGTGCCGGCCACGGCCTTGATCAGTGCGTCCTGGATCGAAAACACCAGCACGCCCAGGCAAAGGCAAAGGATGCCGAGAAGCGTTCTGTTGTGCATGGTACAGGGGTGCTCGCCTGAGAGGTCGTGTCGACTGTTGTATCTTGAGATCAGGCGGCGCGAGAGCGCTTGTCGGCGCCTCCTGTTGGGCCAGCGCTGGATGGCGCGGCGCGTTCACCTTCAGAGCGATGCGCCAAAAAAATACCCGCCGGCAAAGTTGCGGCGGGTGAAAGTGAGGACGGTTTTACCAGTCCGTAGCCGCATCTCTTACGGCCACCTTCCAATGGGTAGCGGGACTATTCCCTGCCGTTTGACACGATGCAAACGAATTGGAATGATGACAGTCATTAGATTTTCTCATGGCTGAAAACGTTTTCATGACCGCACGCCTCGACAGCGACCTGTTGCGCACCTTCCTCGCGGTTGCCGAGAGCGGCAATTTCACCCGCGCGGCCGAAGGCGTCGGGCGTACCCAGTCGGCAATCAGCATGCAGATCAAACGCCTTGAGGAGGTTGTCGGCGAGGTGCTGTTTGCGCGCGGCGCGCGTGGCGTCACCTTGACGGAACGGGGTAGCGAGCTTGTCGGCAATGCCCGCCGGATCGTTGCCCTGCTCGACGAAACCGCATCCGCGATGCGCGCCGCACCACTTGGCGGGCCGGTCCGGATAGGCATTCCCGAGGAGTACGGGCAGCCCGTCCTGTCGCGCGCGCTGGGTGCCTTCGCCAAGCGCCATTCGCAAGTGGAGGTGACGGTTCGGTTCGGTTACTCGGTCACCCAACTGGCGGCGCTGGCAGCCGGCGAACTCGACCTTGCCGTGGTGTTCGAGTGGCAATTTCCTTCGGGCGCCGAAGTTCTGATGAACGACCCAACCGTCTGGGTGACCTCCATTCACCACAATCTGCATCTGGAGCGGCCGCTGCCGGTTGCCATGTACACCCGTCACGGCTGGTCGCGAGAGTACGCGCTTCGCTCGCTGGAGCAGCGCGGCATCGATTATCGTTTCGCCTATACAAGCGACACCACCAACGGGCTTTCGCTTGCCGTCACCGCCGGCCTGGCGCTGGCGCCGATGGCGCGCAGCAACATTCCTGTGGACTGCCGTGAGCTGACGGATGCCGAGGGCTTCGGCCCGATCGACACGACGAGGGTCGTCATGCATCGCAACCCGCGTGCCAACAGCGAAGCCGTCGACGCCATGGCCGACGCCATCCGGGATGCCTTCCATCAGCGGCGCTGATTGCTGAATCAAGTCACTTCCTGCCAGCGCTCCTGACAAAGGGCTGTCAGCAGGCCAATGCTATGTAGTTCGCATCTCTGAAACGGGAGGACTTGATGATCACATTCTACCATGCGCCATGGTCGCGCGCGTCCAACATATTGTGGCTGCTCGAGGAACTCGGCACACCTTACAAGATCGAGAAGGTCGATATCCGCGCGCCTGGCGGGGTGCCGGAAGCCTACCGCTCGATCCAGCCCAACAAGAAGGTGCCGGCGATCATCCATGACGGCGTCCTTGTCACCGAGCGCGCGGCGATCTGCACCTATCTCTGCGACGTCTTCCCCGAAGCCGGACTTGCACCTGCCATGGGCGACAAGCTGCGCGCGCCTTACCTGACCTGGCTCGTCTACGCCGATTCGGTGTTCGATCCGGTGCTGGCGGCAAAGGCGCATGGCCACGAATTCATGGGCGGCGGCTATTCCTACGGATCGTTCAGCGAGATGGTCGACAATCTCGAAAAGACGCTGGCCTCGCGCCCTTACATCGCCGGCGACCGCTTCACCGCTGCCGACACCCAGATCGGCGGCGGCATCAATTTCGGCATCCGCGTGCTCAAGACGCTGCCTGATAAACCGGTGTTCCTCGACTATGTCGAGCGGCTGGCTGCTCGCCCCGCCTTCCAGCGCGCCAGCCAGAAGGATCATGCTTTGGCGCAAGAGGCGGGAATGGTTGCGGGGTGAGGGGAAGGGGCGGGCCTGAGCGTTGGTGCGGCTTCACCCCCCTCTGTCCTGCCGGACATCTCCCCCGCAAGGGGGGAGATCAGGCCGCCATCGGCGCTGAAGCCAATCACTAACTTCGCAAATTCTACGACGTCACAGGATGAGCGCCGTCGGCGGCGAGATAAATCTCCCCCTTGCGGGGGAGATGGCCGGCAGGCCAGAGGGGGATGGGACGGAGTGCGACGGAGCAAGCAGCCCCCGTTGCCGCTGCCTATCTCAACTCCAGCAGGCGTTCGAGATAACTCCGCTCCAGCTCGGGGCTCAGCGCGTTGCCGAGTCGCTTGCGGATGGCGTCGAGAATCTGGCGGGCTCGCTGCACGTCGATCTCGTCCGGCACCTTGGTCGAATCGCCGAAGTCGGGTCCGGTGGTGGCGCGTGGCCTGCCGAGTGGGTCGCGGTCGGCATTCTGTTGGCGGCCGCCTTCGCCGCTGCCGCCCTGGTCGCCCTGCATGGCCTGCATCTGCTGCATCATGTCCTGGGCGCCCTGGCGCAGCGCTTCGAGCGCACGGCCCTGATGGCCGACGGCACGGTCGCCTTCACCTTTGCCGAGCGAGCCCTCGGCTTGGTTCATCGATTCGCCGGCGTCGCCAAAGCCCTTGCCCGGCTTGATGCCGAGGCCTTCCAGCCCCTTCATCAGCGATTCGAGGTCCTTCTCGAGCTGGCTCTGGCCCTGCTGCAACTGCTTAAGCGCGTCGGCGAATTCCTGCGGCGTCATTGGCCGGCCCTGCTTGCCCTTGTTTTGCTGGCCTTGGCCTTGTTCACCCTGTTGCTGCTGCTGACCGGGCTCGCCATTCTCGCCGAAGGGATCGCTCTGGTCGCCCTGCTGGCCGCGTTGCATTTGGTCGAGACGGAACGTCTCGTTCATCATCTCCTGCTGCCGTCGCATGATCTCGCCAAGCTTGTCCATCTGCTGGCGCATCTCGGAGTTCTGCTGGCCCTGCTGGCCTTGCTGCCGTTTGCCGGCCTGCAGATTGTTCATCATGTCCTGCAACTGCGACAGAAGCTCCTTGGCCTGGTCGCGGTTACCTGACTTGGCCAGGTTTTCGATCTGGTCGAGCATGCGCTGCAGGTCGCTCTGGCGCAGCTCCTGGGCCGGCGACTGGTTCTGGGTATTCTGGTTCTGCTGGTTGCGTTCGGCGAATTCGCGCAGGAACTCGTTCATTGCCTCGCGCAGCTCGGCCATCAGCTTGTCGATTTCCTCGTCGCTGGCGCCGCGTTCGAGCGCATCCTGCAGGGCCTGCTGGGCCTGGCGCAGGCGCTTTTCCGCCGCCGACAGGTCGCCGTCCTCGATACCGAGCGCCACTTGCCAGAGATAGGTGACCACCTCGCGCAGCTCGTCATCGGAGCTGGCCATCTTGAGCCGCGTACGGGCGCTCATCAGTGCAAGGTAGTGCGAAAGATTGTCGATCGTGTCCTCCGGCCTGAGGGTGATCGCGTCCATCAGGTCGATCACGCGCGGTTTGGCGTTGGCGTCTAATGCCAGCAGCCGCCGCTGTTCGATCACCGCTCGGGCGAGCGGGTTTGTGAAGGGCTTTTCAGGCAGGATGAGCGTCTTGGTTTCGCTCTTGGCTTCCTGGCCGGCGTCGTCGGTGGCGTGCAGGGTGAGCTTCACCGAAGCTCCGGCCCAGACATGCTCGGTCAGGTCACGCGTCGCCTTTACCGGCTTCTTGGCGGCACCGCGGCGCGGCAGCGAAAGCGGCATTTCGGGCGGGCCATAGAGCGGGCGGGCATCGGGCGACTGCGCCTCGGCAAGGGCGAAGTCGGCCCTGGCGGAAGCCGCGCCATAGTCGTCCTCGATATTGTAGGTCAGCTCGAGCGTGCCGTTGACGGCACGCTTGGGCTCACCGGCAAAGTTGATCTTCGGCGCGCTGTCGGGAATGACGGTGAAGGCCCAGCGGTCGAGCTCGTCGTCACCGGATTTCAGCGTCAGCGTACCCTCGGCGGTGAGCTTGTCGGCGAACTGTCTGACGGCGGCGACGGGGCCAGCAGCAACCTGTGTCGAGGCTTCGGTCTTGACGCCGTTCGGCGCGATGTCGCGCACTGTACCTGCAGCATCTGTGAAGGCGAGCGTTTCCTCACCCGATCCGCCGGTGACACGCAGCGACAATTCGCTGCCTTCGGGTACGTTGGTGACAGGAACATCCTTGCTGGCATCGGCGGTCAGGAAGATCGGTGCCTTGCCGGTGTAGGTCGGCGGCGTGACCCAGGCGTCGATGCGCGGGGGTACGATGTCGCGCGTCGCATGCGCCCTGAAGGCGTCGCCCAGCCGTCCGCCGGTCGGGCTGAAGGAAAAGGCAAAGGCGCATACGAACAGCAGGGCAGCCGCGCCGCGAAGCGCCCATGGGTCGCGCTCCGGCACGCGGGTGCGGGGCAAGTCGCCGCCCAGTGTGCCGAGCCGTTCGGCCATGCGCTTCTGGTGCTCGCGCCAGAGGGCGTCGGCGAAGCTGTCCGGCCGGCCCGAGGGGCGGTCGGTCTGGACCTGCACCGGTGTGTGCAGCAGCTGATTGGCGCGTTCGAGGCGGCTGTCGATCTCGGCCCATGTCGGCAGGCGGAAAAAGCGCAATGGATAGAGCGAGGCAAGTCCAGTGAGCCCGAAGGCCACGGCCAGCGCCAGTCGCGCCATGTCGGGCAGGGCCCGGAACAGGCCAAGCCAGGACAAGCTGACGAACAAGCTGACAACGACGATCAGTGGCAGCACCAGCGGCCAGCCACGCTCGACGATCATTGCCGCTGATATGGCCAGGCGCGTCCTGCCCAGGCTGGCGGCGACGTTACGATGCAGCGCTGGTCTTGTCGGTTCCGTCATCGGCCCTTCCGCTTGGGCGGCGCGGGATGCAGCCACCCTGCCTGTGGCAGAATACCATCAATCGCGGCGAAGGCGAGGCGACCAACGTAATCGTGAAGCTCAACGCACAGCACGTCCAGAGGAAGCGCAAGGAACGCCATAGATCTCCCGATCCACGTCCTGGCGAGCTGGCGCGCCGTCAGGCAAGCCAATCGGGAATGGAATCGAGCCCGATCAGTTCGTCATAGCTCTGGCGCTTGCGCACGACATGGAAACGGTCGCCGTCGACAAGCACTTCGGGGATCAACAGCCGCGTGTTGTAGGTGCCTGCCTGCACAGCGCCATAGGCGCCGGCCGTGCCGACGGCGATCAGGTCGCCAGCCTTCAGCCTGGGCAGGTCGCGATCGAGGCCGAGATAGTCGCCGGTCTCGCAGACCGGCCCGACGATGTCGACGGTCATGCGCGGCGTGTTGGCCGCCGGCTGCATCACCGGGCGGATGTCGTGATAGGCGTCGTAGAGTGTCGGCCTGATCAGGTCGTTCATCGCCGCGTCGACGATCAGGAAGTTCTTGGCGTCGCCTTCCTTCACGAAGATGACTTCCGATACCAGGATGCCGGCATTGCCGACGATCAGCCGGCCGGGCTCGAACATCACCTTGAGGCCGAGCTTACCGACATGCTTGTGCGCGATCTGGGCATAGGCGTCGGGCAGCGGCGGCGGGTTGTTGTCGGTCTTGTAGGGAATGCCGAGGCCACCGCCGAGATCGACATGGTCGATCTCGTGGCCGTCCGCCTTGAGCGTTTCCACGAGTTCGGCCATCAGCGCAAAGGCGTCGTCGAAAGGCTGCAGCTCGGTGATCTGGCTGCCGATATGCATGTCGATGCCGGTCACCTTGATGCCGGGCAGGGCGGCTGCGCGGGCATACACTTCGCGCGCCCTCTGGCGCGGGATGCCGAACTTGTTCTCGGCAAGGCCGGTCGAAATCTTCTTGTGCGTCTTGGCGTCGACATCGGGGTTGATGCGCAGCGACACTGGTGCCGTCTTGCCGTTGGCTACAGCGCGCGCCGACAGCAATTCGAGCTCGGGCTCGGATTCGACGTTGAAGCAGAGAATGCCGGCCTGCAGCGCGAAGTCCATTTCGCGCGCCGTCTTGCCGACGCCCGAAAAAACGATCTTTTCAGCCGGGATGCCGGCGGCCAGCGCACGCCGCATCTCGCCTTCCGAAACCGTGTCGGCGCCGGCGCCAAGCTTTGCCAGCGTCTTCAATACGGCCTGGTTGGAGTTGGCCTTGAGCGCGTAGCAGACCAGCGAGTCGAGATCGGCGAAAGCCTTGGAGAAGACCTGGAAGTGGCGCGTCAGCGTCGCGGTCGAATAGCAGTAGAATGGAGTGCCGACGGCAGCGGCGATATCGGTCAGCGCCACGTCTTCGGCGTGGAGGACGCCGTCACGATAGTCGAAATGGTTCACGGCAGCATGCTTTCGAAAATGAAGTGCGGCTCAGAGCAGCGGGTCGAGGATGAAAGGCTTGTCCTCGACCGGTTTCACCGGCGCAGCGCCGGCTGGCTGGCCGGCCTTCTGGGCGTCTTTCTGCGCCTGCACGGCAGCATCATAGGGGGTGTCGAGGTCGCCCTTGCGGCCGCAGGCCGAAGCCATGCCAACCGCCGCAATCAGCCCGAGCGTCACCAGAATCCTGCCAGCGGTCATGTTCCATCCGTCCGCGAAAATTTCCCCGCCGCTTGTAGCGGAGATTTTCGGGCTTTGCACCCCGGATAGATCAAGCTTTCATCAAACGTTTCTTCCAGTAGCGGATCTGTTTCTTCACCTCTGCCGGCGCTGTGCCGCCGAAGGAGGTGCGGCTCTTCACCGAATTTTGCACCGACAGAACCGAGAAGATGTCGTCTGTGATGCCATCATGGATCGACTTGAGGTCCTCAAGCGCGAGTTTCTCGAGCCCGACCTTCTTGCTTTCGGCCAAAGCTACGGCACGGCCGGTGACGTGATGCGCCTCGCGGAAAGGCATGCCGAGCGTGCGCACCAGCCAGTCGGCAAGGTCGGTGGCGGTCGAATAGCCCGAGCCGGCGGCCTTTTTCATCGCCTGTTCGTTGATGGTCATGTCGCCGACCATGCCGGTCATCGCAGCCAGCATCAGGTCGAGTGTCTCGGCGGCGTCGAACACTGCTTCCTTGTCTTCCTGCATATCCTTGGAATAGGTCAGCGGCAGGCCCTTCATGACCGTCAACAGGCCGATCAGGTGGCCGTTGACGCGCCCGGTCTTGGCGCGCACCAGTTCGGCGGCATCGGGGTTCTTCTTCTGCGGCATGATCGACGAACCGGTGGAGTATGAGTCCGACAGGCGCACGAAGCCGAACTGCGGCGTCGACCAGATGACGATCTCTTCAGCCAGGCGCGACAGATGCGTCGCGCAGATCGCGGCAATCGACAGGAATTCGAGCGCGTAGTCACGGTCCGAGACGCTGTCGAGCGAGTTGCGTGTCGGCTCGCGGAAGCCGAGCGCCTTGGCCGTCTGGAAGCGGTCGATCGGGAAGCCGGTGCCGGCGAGGGCGGCTGCACCCAGCGGGCTCTCGTTCATGCGCTCGACGGCGTCGCGGACGCGGCTGAGGTCACGTGCGAACATCTCGACATAGGCCATGCAATGGTGGCCGAAGGTCACCGGCTGCGCCGTCTGCAGATGGGTGAACCCGGGCATGACAGTCGAGGCGTGTTGTTCGGCGCGTTCGAGGAAGGCCGCGATCAGCCCCTTCAGTGCTGCGGCGACACGGTGGAACTCGTCCTTGACCCAGAGCCGGAAGTCGACGGCCACCTGGTCGTTGCGCGAACGTGCTGTGTGCAGGCGCCCGGCAGACGGGCCGATCAGCTCGGCGAGCCGCGACTCGACATTCATGTGGATGTCTTCGAGCCGGGTCGAGAATGCGAACTTGCCCTCCTCGATTTCTCGCAGGATCGTGTTCAGGCCGTGAGCGATTTTCTGTTGATCGTCAGCCGAAATAATGCCCGTTTCCGCCAGCATCACGGAGTGGGCGACTGAACCTCTTATATCCTGGGCGTAAAGCTTCTTGTCGAAGCCGATCGAGGCGTTGATCGCCTCCATGATCGCAGCCGGGCCCGAGGCAAAACGTCCGCCCCACATCTGGTTGCTGGCCTTCTTGTCGCTCATCGTGATACCCGGGCTCCGGAGAGAATTGATTAGATGTCGGACCGCAGAAAAATGTTTCCAGCCCCACGCCATATACTGATTGCCGCCGTTGCGGGCGTGATCGCCGGCGCGGTCGCGGTATATGTCAGCACGACCCGTCCTGGCAACAACACGCCGCAGCCCACGGTCGCCGTCGACTCCTCTGCGAGCCCCGACGACAAGCTGTGTGCGGCGAAGGCTGAAAAGGCGAAGGCCGTCGCAGCCGCCGCGACGGGCCATGTCGCGGCGATGATGCCGGCCGACCCGCCGCAGTCGCTGAAGACGCTCGCCTTCAACGATCCCCAGGGCAAGCCGATGACCATCGCCGACCATGCCGGTCGCACGCTTCTGGTCAATCTGTGGGCCACCTGGTGCGCGCCGTGCCGTGCCGAGATGCCGGCGCTCGACGCGCTGGAGCGTGAGATGGGCGGCGAGGAGTTCGAGGTCGTGGCCGTCAATGTCGACACTGGCGACGACACCAAGCCGAAGAAGTTCCTCGAAGAGATCGGCGTCTCCTCACTCGGCCATTACCGCGACAACACGCTCGCCGTGTTCAATGACCTGAAGAAGCGCGGCCTGGCGCTCGGCCTGCCCGTCACGCTGTTGGTCGACGGTGAAGGCTGCCTGCTTGCCAACATGAACGGCCCCGCCGAATGGGCCAGCCCCGACGCCAGGAAGCTGATCGAGGCCGCGCTCGCCAAATAGGGCCTGCGTGTCCACACACTTTTGTTGGCGGCCCCTGCAATTTCAGATTGTAGGATTTGGGCCGCCATCTTCGCGGTTTTCATCCGCGAAGGCCACGTAATGGCACGTTCATTCCATTTCAAGGCTTTCGTTAGCCGGCATTGCCGGCAGTTCAGACGAGTCTAATTCCCGGTAAATTACTTTCGTTTTCTGGAAAAGCGAAAGCTTGTCATGAGGTTGTGGAGAAATCGAAATCAAAGCGAGCCAAATGCGACCTTCATACGATCGCTATAAAACTGTTGTCGCGCTGTCATAATCCGACAATACTGCTCCTCGCGGAACTAAACATTTCGCCAACCAGAACGGGAGCGAGACATGAAGACCCTAGGCTTTGCGGCCGGTGTTGCCGCCACCATGACGCTGTTGTCCAGCACCTCCGCCTTCGCCGTCACCGAGATCTCATGGTGGCATGCCATGACCGGCGCGAACAACGAGGTCGTCAACCAGCTTTCCGAAGAGTTCAACAAGAGCCAGAGCGACTACAAGATCGTTCCGGTCTTCAAGGGCACATATCCCGAGACGCTGAACGCCGGCATCGCTGCCTTCCGCGCCAAGCAGCCGCCGGCAATCATGCAGGTCTTCGATGCCGGTACGGGCACGATGATGGGTGCCGAGGGCGCCATCAAGCCGGTCGCCGACATCCTGTCGATGGGCGGTCAGGCCTTCGACAAGAGCCAGTACCTGCCGGGCATCGTCGCCTACTACTCGAAGCCCGACGGCACCATGCTGTCGTTCCCCTACAACTCGTCCTCGCCGATCCTCTATTACAACAAGGACATCTTCCAGAAAGCCGGCCTCGACGTCGACAATCCACCCAAGACCTGGGGCGAGGTCTGGGACGCTGCCAAGAAGATCAAGTCGAGCGGTGCAGCCCCCTGCGGCTTCACCTCAACCTGGCTGACCTGGATCCACACCGAGAATTTCGCCGCCTGGAACAACCTGTCCTACGGCACCAATGAAAACGGCATCGGCGGCACCGATGTCGAGCTCAAGATCAACGCCCCTGCCTTCGTCAAGCATTTCCAGGAGCTCGCCGACCTCGCCAAGGACGGCACCTTCAAATATGGCGGCCGCACCTCCGAAGCCAAGCAGATCTTCCTTGCCGGCGAATGCGGTATCTTCACCGAATCCTCGGGTGGCCTCGGCGACATCGTCAAGTCGGGCATGAACTACGGCACCGGCCAACTGCCCTATGAGGCTGACGCAGCGGGTGCGCCGCAGAACACCATTCCGGGCGGCGCTTCGCTCTGGGTTTTTGCCGGCTTGCCTGACGAGCAGTACAAGGGTGTCGCTGCCTTCTTCAACTTCCTGTCGCAAACGCCGATCCAGGCCCGCCTGCACCAGGTTTCGGGCTACCTGCCGGTCACGCTTGCTGCCTATGAGGAGACCAAGAAGTCGGGCTTTTACGACAAGAACCCGGCCCGCGAGATCCCGATCAAGCAGATGATGGGCAAGGCGCCTACCGAAAACTCGAAGGGCGTCCGCCTCGTCAACCTGCCGCAGGTACGCGACATCGAGAACGAAGAGCTCGAAAAGATGCTCGCCGGCCAGCAGACCGCCCAGCAGGCGCTCGACAACACCGTCGCACGCGGCAACAAGGCGATCCAGGAAGCGATCGGCAACTGACATCAGCTTGAAGCCATCGTAGCGCTGCCCTCATCCGCCTACCGGCACCTTTTCCCCGTGAACCGGGAGAAGGGACAAGCGGCAAGGTGGGCGCCCTTCCTCTCTCCGTTCACGGGGGAGAGGCTAGGGTAAGGGGCGGCGCAAACGCTGGGCCGAAGGACGGCAGCGATGCCATCCAGCTTCTGACAAACGCGTAACAAGAGGCCCTCATTGTCCCCACGCGTCGTCTTTCCCAACAAGATCCTGCCCTACCTGCTGGTCGCGCCGCAGCTGGCGATCACGCTGGTGTTCTTCTACTGGCCGGCGAGCCAGGCGCTGCGCCAGTCGATGCTGCGCGAGGATCCGTTCGGCCTGTCGTCGAAATTCGTCTGGTTCGACAATTTCAAGAAGGTGCTGTCGGACCCCAACTATCTCAACTCGATCCAGGTCACGGCGATCTTTTCGGTCTCGGTGGCAGCCGTTGCCATGGGTACTGCATTGCTGCTCGCCGTCATGGCCGAGAAGGTGGTGCGCAGCCGCAACCTCTACCGCACGCTGATGATCTGGCCCTATGCGGTGGCACCGGCCATTGCCGGCATGCTGTGGCTGTTCCTGTTCAACCCGTCGATCGGCTCGCTCGCCTATGGCCTGCGCTGGCTCGGCATCAACTGGGACCCGCTGCTCGATGGCGAGCAGGCGATGGCGCTGGTGGTTGCCGCCGCATCTTGGAAGCAGATCAGCTATAATTTCCTGTTTTTCGTTGCCGGCCTGCAGGCCATCCCCAAGACGCTGATCGAGGCGGCGGCCATCGACGGCGCCGGCGAGAACAAGCGCTTCTGGACCATCGTCTTCCCGCTGCTTGCGCCGACCACCTTCTTCCTGCTGGTGGTCAACACCGTCTACGCCTTCTTCGACACCTTCGGCATCATCCATGCCGTGACCGGCGGCGGGCCGGGCAAGGCCACCGAGACGCTGGTCTACAAGGTCTACAATGACGGCTTCGTCAATCTGATCCTCGGCGACTCCGCGGCCCAGTCGGTGATCCTGATGGTCATCGTCATTGCGCTCACCGCCATCCAGTTCCGCTATGTCGAGAAGAAGGTGCATTATGGCTGAGCCGAAAGCCCTTCCGCCTGTCAGCGGGCACGACAAGCTGATGATCGGTCAGTCGGTAACAGGCATTTATATCGCGCACGCCATCCTGATCCTCGGCATCGTGATCGTGGCGTTCCCGATCTACTACACCTTCGTTGCCTCGACCCATTCGCTGCAGACCATCCTGCGCCCGCCGCTGCCGTTGGTGCCCGGCGACCGTTTCCTTGAGAATTATTCCGAGGCACTGTTTGGTGGTGTCGGCCGCATTGGCGGGGTCAGCGTCGCGACGCTTTTGTTCAATACCACCATCGTTGCGCTCGGCATCGCCATCGGCAAGATCATCATTTCCCTGCTGTCGGCCTATGCGATCGTGTTCTTCCGCTTTCCGCTGCGGATGGTGTTTTTCTGGCTGATCTTCATCACGCTGATGCTGCCGGTCGAGGTCCGCATCCTGCCGACCTACAAGGTGATGGTCGATCTCGGCCTGATCGATACCTATACCGGGCTGATCGTGCCGCTGATCGCCTCGGCGACCGCGACTCTTTTGTTCCGCCAGTTCTTCCTGACCATTCCGGGCGAGCTGGTCGAAGCCGCGCGTGTAGACGGTGCCGGGCCGTGGCGCTTCTTTTGGGATATCCTGCTGCCGCTGTCGCGTACCAACATTGCGGCGCTGTTCGTCATTCTGTTCATCTATGGCTGGACGCAATATCTCTGGCCGCTGCTCGTCACCAACCGCAACGACATGAACACCATCGTCATTGCGCTGAGAAAGATGATCTCGTTTGCCGATGCCGATACCGAATGGCATCTGGTGATGGTCACCTCAATGCTGGCCATCGTGCCACCCATACTGGTCGTTGTGCTGATGCAGCGCTGGTTCATCCGCGGCCTCGTCGATACGGAGAAATAATGGCAACCGTCGATCTCAAGGACGTACGCAAGGTCTATGCCGGCGGGGTCGAAGCGGTGAAGGGCGTGTCCATCGCCATTCCCGACAAGGCGCTGTGCGTGCTGGTCGGTCCCTCGGGCTGCGGCAAGTCCACGCTTTTGCGCATGATCGCCGGGCTCGAGACCATCTCGGCCGGCACCTGCGCCATCGACGGCAAGGTGGTCAACACCATCGGCCCGACCGAGCGCGACATCGCTATGGTGTTCCAGAACTATGCGCTCTACCCGCATATGAAGGTCTACGACAACATGGCCTACGGCCTGCGCAACCGCGGCATGCCGAAGGACGAGGTCGACAAGCGGGTGCGCTCGACGGCCAAGACGCTGGAGCTCGAGCATCTGCTCGAACGCCGCCCACGCGAATTGTCGGGTGGGCAGCGCCAGCGCGTCGCCATGGGTCGCGCCATCGTGCGTAATCCCAAGGTCTTCCTGTTCGACGAGCCGCTGTCCAACCTCGACGCCAAGCTGCGCGGCCAGATGCGCGTCGAGATCAAGAACCTGCAGCGTCAGCTCGGCGTCACCTCAGTCTATGTCACCCACGACCAGCTCGAGGCAATGACACTGGCCGACGTGCTGGTGGTGATGAATGGCGGGCTGGTCGAACAGCTCGGCGCGCCGCTCGACATCTATGAAAAGCCGGCTTCGACCTTCGTCGCCTCCTTCATCGGCGCACCGCCGATGAACCTTCTGCCGCTGCGCGGCGGCCAGCTCGAAGACGCCATCACGCTGCCTGAAGTATCAGGCAATGCGACAACGATTGGCTTTAGGCCCGAGGACTGCGAGGTCGGCGCCGATGGCGCGGCCTCGACCGATGGTCTCAGGCTGATGGCCAGGGTCGAAGGCGTCGAGCCGGTGGGATCAGAGAGTTTTCTCTACTGCGCCGCCGGCGGTGGCAAGATCGTGGTGCGGGTGGCCGGCCGGACCGAGGTGCTGGTCGGCGACCAGCTGCCGATCTTTGCACGGCGCGAAAAGCTGCATTTCTTCGGCAGCGACGGCAAGAGGGTGGGGTGACCGCGGGGTCACGGAAAGACGCTCCGCCTGGACTAGCCGCCGGCCGGATGTATGCTCTCCATGATCCTTCCGATCAAAGCCTGGATCAGCGGATCGTCTGAGCGCTCGAACGGCCAGACGATGTAGTAGGCCCATGAGGCATCGATCGACGTTGAAAATGGCTGGATGACCCGCCCGTCGTTGAAATGACTGCGGGTCAGGACGTCGGACACCAGCGCAATGCCTTGGCCTTGCACCGCCGAAGCCACAGCATGCGCCACAGTCGGCACGCGCACGCTGCCGCAACCCTCGAGGCTAACGCGCGCCGCAGTCGCCCAGCGCGCCCATTCCTGGCCGTCATCCTCGTGAAGCAGCGTGATGCCGCCCAGCTTGCGTTCGCGATGCTGAAGGTCGAGCCGGGGAAACAGGATCGGCGAACAGACCGGGCGTAGCTTCACCGCGCTCAGCAGCAGCCAGCGGCAATTGGCGAAGGGCGGGTTGTCGTAGACCACCGCGATATCGGCCTCGGTCCAGTCGACGTCGCTCTCGCGCATGCAGTGGCGCAAGGTCAGGCGTGACGTGCCCATCGCCTCGGCGAATTCGACAAGCGTTGCGGTCAGCCAAGCGATGCCGAGCGACGGCGACATGAAGATCGTAAGCGCGCGCGCCTTGCCGTCCAGATCGATATCGCCCGCCGAGCGCACCGCGCCCGCGAGCTGGCCAAGCGACTGGGTGACAGTCTGGGAAAATTCCCGCCCGGCCTGGGTCAGAACGACGTTGCGGCCCGACTTCCTGAACAGCATCAGCCCAGTCGCTTCGCCAAGCTTGCGCAGTTGCAGCGATACCGCGCTTGGGCTCAAGGCAAGCTCGTCGGCTGCGCCGCGCAAGGTGCCAATCCGGGCGACGGCTTCGAAAGCGCGCAGATATTGCAGAAAGCCCAGTGATCGCATCTGTCGTCGCTCTCCGTGCGCTGGTTGGCCGATGCCTATTGGCTTCCTGATAGGTGAGTATAACTGCACGATACTGATCTGAATAAATTGCTTTTTTCAAACGATTCCTCGTCCTATCGTGAAAAAAGGAGGACCAATATGATCAAGGCTATCCCATTCAATTTTCCCTATGACGGCAATTTCGTCGCCGCAAACACCGCCCTTGTCGTCATCGATCTGCAGGAAGACTTCCTGTCGACGACAGGCTACTTCGCCAAGCATGGTTATGATCCGACGCCGCTGCGGGCGATCCTGCCGACAGTCAACCGGCTGATTGCCGCCGCGCGCGCCGCCGGTCTCAAGATCATCCACACGCGCCAGGGCTACCGGGCGGACATGGCCGACATGACGCCCTACGAGAAGTGGCGGCGCAAGCGGGCCGGCATCGAAGGCACCGAGATCCTGCTGCGCTCCAGCCCTGGCTTCCATATCGTTGCGGAAATCGATGTCGCGGCCGAAGACATCATCGTCGACAAGACCTGTAACGGCGCCTTCACCTACACCGATTTCGAACATGTGCTGCGCGCGCAGGGCATCACCCATCTATTGTTTTCGGGTTGCACCACGGACGTCTGCGTCCACACCACGCTGCGCGAAGCCTGCGACCGCAATTTCCAGTGCCTGACGATTTCTGACGCATGCGCCAGCGGAGACCAGCGGGCGCATGAGGCCGCGCTGCATATGGTTACCGTCGAGAACGGCATCTTTGGCGCGCTTTCCGATTCAGCCGCTGTCATCGAGGCCCTGCAGGATTTGTCGGGGAAGGCGAGCTGATGTCGGCACCGACAACACAGAGATACGTTTCGCTGATGCGCCTGACCGACAAGGGCCTCGCCGAACTCAGTGGCAGCGTCGACCGCCGCAAGGTCAGCGAGGAGCGCGTGGCAGCGCTTGGGGGCAAGTCGATCGCCTTCTACGCCACGCTGGGAAGCTATGACTTCGTTCAGGTTTTCGAGATGCCGAGCAACGAGGCGATGATGCAATACGTGCTCACTGCCCGCCGCGACGGCTTCGTCGATCCGCTTATCCTGCCGGCATTCGATCCGCCGACTTACGGCGGCATTGTCGAGCGCGTCCTGCAATAAATAACAACAAGAGGGGAATGAATCCGATGAAGAAGCTGCTTGCGATTGCCTCTATGGCGATGCTGATGACGGGCGCCGCCCAGGCCGACGTGCCGGGGTTCGTTTCCGAAGGCAAGTTCAACGTTTGCACGACAGCCGCCTTTCCGCCCTTGACCTACAAGACCAACCCGGGCGACACCACGCCGGTCGGCATCGACATTGATGTCGTCGAGGCGCTGGCCAAGCTGTGGAACGCCAAGGCGGGCTACATTGTGACGGACTTCGCCGGCCTGTTGCCGACGCTCGGTTCGGGCCGCTGCGACCTTATCGTCAGCGGCATCTACATCAACGACAAGCGCCGCGAGACCTATGATGGCGCACCCTACATGAAGTCGGCGACGGTGATCGTCACCAAGGCAGACAATGCCGCGATCCAGGCACCCGAGGATCTCAGCGGCAAGACCATCGCGCTCGAAGCCGGCACCTATTACCGCGAAGAACGCGTTGATCCGCTGAACAAAGATCTGATGGCCAAGGGCGTGCCGCCCTTGACGGCGCAGGACTATCCCAGCCAGCAGGCGGCCTACCAGCAGGTCATGGTCGGGCGCGCCGACGCCACGCTGACCGAGGAAGCCGAGGGCGCCTTCCGGGTAGCCGGCGCCAGCGACCAGCTGCGCGTCGCCTATGTCTGGCAGTCGGAGTTCAAATATGGCATCTACAGCCGCCGCGACCCGGCAGATTTCGCTGCCGTGAAGTTGGCACTCAAGGCGCTGCGGGAGCAGGGCTTCTTCGCCGGGCTTGCCAAGAAGTACGGACTTGATCCGGCGGTCTTTGACGTCGACCATGATCTGTAGTTCACCCTCCGACAACTTGCAGCCGCGCGAGTTGTCAAAGCTCTGACAGTTTGAAACCAGGCTTTTGCCGCCGGCCAGCCGGCATGGCGGCAAAAGGCTCGAGCCGGCGGGGAGTTGGCGGCGGATGACTTTCGATCTCGCGCTTTTCCTGAGCGCCTTGCAGTCCACGGCTATGCTGAAAGGGGCGGGCGTTGCCATCCTTTTGTCGGCAGTTGTGCAACTCGTCTCGTTCCTTTTGTGCCTGCCGGTGGCCTTGGCGTTGAACTCGCCGAAACGCGGGCGCAATCTTGCCGCCCAGATTTATGTCTGGCTGTTTCGCGCTTCGCCGCTGATCCTGGTTCTGCTGATTGTCTGGAACGGGGCGCCGCAACTGATCCCGGCCCTGCTCAAGGCGAACTGGTACACGCCCTTCGTTGCTGCGGCGATATCTTTCACGCTCGTCACCGCCGCCTACATGGCGGAGGTCATGCGCGGTGCGCTGCGGGCCATCGGACCCGGCCAGATGGATGCCGCCAAGGCACTCGGCCTGACCAATGCCCAGGCCTTCTTCCTGGTCATCCTGCCCCAAGCTCTGCGCATCGCGCTGCCGTCGCTCGTCAACGAATTCATCAACCTGATCAAGCTGACGTCGCTGGCCTATGTCATCTCGCTGCGCGAGATCATGGCGGTAGTCAATGACGCGATCGCCGCGAGCTTCCGCTTCGTCGAATGGTATTGCGCGGCACTCGTCTATTATCTGGTGATCGTCTCGATCCTGATGGTGATCCAGGGGCTTATCCAGAGGCGGCTGGGCTGAGCGTTTCTGCGCGTCCAACCGGGCGTGCAGAGAAGGAGCCCGACGTATCGGACACTTGCCTCACAAATCGGAAACTTGAACTGACAGCCGTCAGCGCGTCGGAACCGGGTGCTCGCCGCGATGATCTGAGAAGCCGCGTCCGGTCTTGCGGCCAGCGCGAAAAGCCGCATTTCTTCGGCAGCGACGGCAAGAGGGTATAGGGCGCGGGCGTCTGGGGTCAGTTCCGGTACGGGCGAACTGACACCTTAGGCCGATGCCATCTGTTTATCGGGCATCTCGATCATAAAACGTGCGCGATATTCACCTGGGCTTATCCCGACTTTTTTCCGAAAATGATGTCGAAGCGTATGGGAGCTTCCGAAACCGGCTGCCAACGCGATCGCCTCCATACTCGCGTTGCCTTGACACAACAGACGCTTCGCCTCGCTGACACGTTCGGCCGCGATCCAATCCCCTGGGGTCTTTCCTGTGGCTTCGGAAAACCGGCGCAGAAATGTTCGCATGCTCATCCGGGTTTCATGTGCCATCCGTTCGATGCTCCAGTTGGTCGCAAGATCGGCACGTATGCTGTCAAGAAGCGGAGCGATTTCCAGCCCTTCCCGGATCGGAACAGGCCGTTCAAGAAACTGTGCCTGTCCCCCCGTTCGGTGCGCGGGCATCACGAGACGTCTGGCGACTGAGTTCGCTGCAACGGCCCCGAAATCCTGCCTGACGATCTCGATCAGGAGATCGATCCCCGCCGCGCTTCCCGCTGACGTGTAGATACGATCATGAGCGCGGTACAGAGAGGTGTCATCAACCTCGATGTCGGGGTAATTTCGGCGCAGCTTGTCGGCATAACGCCAGTGCGTCGTTGCTGCACCACCCGAAAGCAGACCCGTCGCAGCAACAACAAATGCGCCGGAACATATGGACGCCAGCCGGGCCCCGCGCCTGTGAGCCGCTCGCAGTTGCTGGCACAGCGCTTCAGGGACGGGAACGTCAGCACCCTTCCAGCCTGGAACGACAACAATGTCGGCTTGTTCGATTACCTCCGAGCCGTTGTCGGCGACGATGACGAACCCGCCATGGGCACGCATTGGCCCCTCATCGACCGCACAACTGGCGAACCGGTACCATCCCGATCCCAATTCAGGCCGAGAGAGTCCGAAGATTTCGGCGACGATGCCGAATTCAAAGGTGCACAGCCCGTCGTAAAGGAGGGCGACAATCAGGGGTCCAGTCAACTTTGGCATGATCTTTACGTATATTGGCATTCCTGCCAATTGCAAGCACGGGGCCAAATCGTAGACAGAGAGGGAAAGGAGACCGATATGACCACATCAGTTACCGCTATCCCACCCGCACCTAGCGAGCTCGCCCGGCAACATTTCGCTGCTGAATTTACGTTTGAAACCGACTGCTGGGACGTTCATGAGGCGCTCAGCAAGGGCGCTGACTTCGTGCTTCTCGACGTGCGCAGCCCAGCGATGTTTGCCAAGGGCCATATACCGGGCGCCATCAATCTTCCGCACGGCAAGATCGTTCGGTCGAAGATGGTCGAGTGGCCCGACGATACGATTTTCGTGACTTATTGTGCCGGTCCTCACTGCAACGGCGCGGCACGCGGCGCTTTGCGGTTCGCTGAATTGGGACGCCCCGTCAAGATCATGGCGGGCGGCATCACCGGATGGCTCGACGAAGGCTTTGAGCTTGCAGCTTCCGAGACAGCGTGACGGTTCAGATCAGAAAGGCGTTGCCCAAAGACGCCGCACAGTTGCTGGATTTAATCCGGCAACATGCGCTCTTCGAGCGGGCGACCGAATGCGTGAATGAAGCCGATCTCGTCGCCATTCTCGATGCTCGTGAGCCTCCTACACATCTTATCGTAGCTGAAGATGAGAGAACCCTGATCGGCTATGCAGCTCTCACATTCGACTACGCACTGTGGACTGCCGGCCGGTTTGCCCACCTCGACTGCTTGTTCGTGTACGAGAATGCGCGCGGACAGGGAATTGGAAAGCAGCTCTTCGACCATGTCGGTCTTCTGACCGAGGAAGCGGGGGTGGAGCGAATGGAATGGCAAACGCCGCTGCGGAATTTGGATGCGATACGCTTTTTCGAGCGCGAAGGCGGTGTTGGCCAGCCAAAGATGCGCTTCAGCAAGCACGTGCATTCTCCGAAGAGAGCCCGATGAGGCCGGCCGATGTTGGCATACCCTAACCGACGCACGACCGGCCGAGCGCAACTCGTTGCAGTGATCGCTCGAATTTGACGCCCCGTGCTAACCTCCTGTTCATGCAGCACGATCGATGATCGGTTCAGCATCAAGGAGGTGGCAGGGTTGCCGGTATCGTTGAAGAAGCTTTCGCCTGGCGCATGGCTGCAACTCGCCGGATGGACCGTGTTCGGCACACTAGGCTGCATCGCGGTGTCACTTGCGGCTACCTATGCGGTGTTCCGCAACGCCAGTGCCGACGTGCTGCATCTCGGCCTGATCGAGGCGACTGTCTTGCCGATCCTTCTGGCAGGGCCTTTGTTCTTCTACCTGACGCTCAAGCTGCGTGAGCTGGCGATCGTCAACCACAAGCTCGTCGTTGCAGCATCGACCGATGCGCTTACCGCCTGTCTCAACAGGGGAGCCTTTTCGACCCGGGTCGAAAATGTGCTCACCCGGGAGATCGCGCGCCGCCAGCGCGCCATGGGCGCGCTGCTGGTCATCGATGCCGATCACTTCAAGTCGGTCAACGACCGCTTCGGTCATGCTGAGGGCGACGAAGCGCTACGCATCATCGTCGCGGCGATCCAGCCTTGCCTGAGGCGCGACGACATGCTCGGCCGCCTCGGCGGCGAGGAATTTGCGGTCTTCTTGCCTGGCGTGACACCGGTCAACGCTGCCGATATCGCCGAGCGCATCCGCCGCTCAGTGGCCGACGCGCCGTTCAGGCCAGGCGGCAACAACCACACGCTGACGGTCAGCGTAGGCGGCGCCCTGTTCGACCGGCCGGTGATGTTCGAAGAGCTGTTCCGCGTCGCCGACCTGCATCTCTACGAAGCCAAGGGCGCGGGGCGCAACCGGGTCGAGCTGGCGGCCATGCCGTCAGATATGACACCGAGCTGGTTTCACACCGGACTCCCGAACTGAGACATCAGGCTGCCCGCGGGCGAAGCGTCCGCCGCAACGCGGTTCAGCGTGTCGGCACCGGATGCTCGCCGCGATAGTCGTAGAAACCGCGGCCGGTCTTGCGGCCAAGCCAGCCGGCTTCGACATATTTCACCAGCAGCGGGCAGGGGCGATACTTCGAGTCCGACAGGCCATCATGCAGCACCTGCATAATCGACAGGCAGGTGTCGAGGCCAATGAAATCGGCGAGCTGCAACGGCCCCATCGGATGATTGGCGCCCAGCTTCATCGCCGTATCGATGGCTTCGACGGTGCCGACGCCCTCGTAAAGCGTGTAGATCGCCTCGTTGATCATCGGCAACAGGATGCGGTTGACGATGAAGGCCGGGAAATCCTCGGACACAGTCACCGTCTTGTCGAGGTTGCGGACATATTCCTTCGACGCCTCGAAGGTCTTGTCTTCGGTGGCGATGCCGCGCACCAGCTCGACGAGCTTCATCACCGGAACCGGGTTCATGAAGTGGATGCCGATGAAACGCTCGGGCCGGTCGGTCTGGGCGGCAAGGCGCGTGATCGAGATCGACGAGGTGTTGGTGGCGAGGATCGCCTCCGGGTTCAGCTGCGGACACAGCTGCGCGTAGATCTTGCGCTTGATCGTTTCGTCTTCCGTCGCCGCCTCGATGACGAGGTCTGCGCTGGCAAGGTCGGCCATGGCGGGCGCGGACGAGATACGGGCCATTGCGTCCTTGCGGGCCTGGTCCTCGAGCTTGCCCGAGGCGACTTGACGCGCCAGGTTGCCGTTTATGGTGGCGATGCCCTTTTCGATGCGCTCCGGCGACACGTCGTAGAGCAGCACGCTGTAGCCTGCCAGTGCCGAAACATGTGCGATACCGCCGCCCATCTGGCCAGCGCCGACAATGCCGATCGTCTCGATCTTACCCGTCATCACACCTATCCCGTCGCAGGCTTTTTACTTTTGTGCAATGCAAACTAAATGGCCGGGGTAGCACTCGTCTACCCCGGCCATCATATTTTAATACGTCACTCGTTGGGGCGTCAAAGCGCCTTTTCGAGTTCCGGGAGAACGACGAACAGGTCGCCGACGATGCCGTAGTCGGCCACCTGGAAGATCGGGGCTTCCTCGTCCTTGTTGATGGCGACGATGACCTTCGAGTCCTTCATGCCGGCAAGGTGCTGGATCGCACCCGAAATGCCGCAGGCGATGTAGAGATCGGGCGCCACCACCTTGCCGGTCTGGCCGACCTGCCAGTCGTTGGGGGCGTAGCCGGCGTCGACGGCAGCGCGGCTAGCGCCGACGGCAGCACCGAGCTTGTCGGCGACGGGCAGGATGACTTCCTGGAACTTCTCCGAAGAGCCGAGCGCGCGGCCACCCGAGATGATGATCTTGGCCGAGGTCAGCTCCGGACGGTCGCTCTCAGACAGCTTGTTTTCGACGAAGCTCGACAGGCCGGGGTTGGCGGCAGCAGCAACGGTCTCGACGGCTGCCGAACCACCATCGGGTGCTGCCTGGAACGAGGCGGTGCGCACGGTGATGACCTTCTTGGGCCCTTGTGCCTGCACCGTCTGGATGGCGTTGCCGGCATAGATCGGACGCTTGAAGGTGTCGGCGGAGACGACCTCGATGATCTCCGAGACCTGGGCGACATCGAGCAGCGCTGCGACGCGCGGGGCGACGTTCTTGCCGGTCGAGGTGGCCGCGGCGATGATGGTGTCGTAGTTGCCGGCGAGGCTGACGACGAGGGCAGCGGTCGGCTCGGCCAGGCGCTCGGCCAGTTCTTCGCTTTCGGCGAGCAGAACCTTGCGCACGCCCTTGAGCTTCGCAGCCGCATCGGCGGCTGCCTTGGCGCCCTTGCCGGCGACCAGCACGTCGATGTCGGTGCCGATCTTGAGCGCTGCCGACAGGGCCTTGGCGGTCTGGTCGGAGAGCGAAGCGTTGTCGTGTTCAGCGATGAGGAGAATTGCCATGTGTTTGATCCCTTTCCGCTTCGCTTAGAGCACGCCGGCTTCGTTGCGCAGCTTGTCGACGAGTTCGGCCGCGGTCTTGACCTTGATGCCTGCCTTGCGGCCGCCCGGCTCCTCAGTCTTCAGCACCTTGAGTCGCGGGGTGATGTCGGCACCGAAATCGGCGGCCGACTTCTCGTCGAGCGGCTTCTTCTTGGCCTTCATGATGTTCGGCAGCGAGGCGTAACGCGGCTGGTTGAGGCGCAGGTCGACGGTGACGATCGCCGGCATCTTCAGCGACACCGTCTGCAGGCCGCCATCGACTTCGCGCGTCACATTGGCCTTGTCGCCGGCGAGTTCGATCTTCGAGGCGAAGGTGCCCTGGGCCCAGCCCAGCAGGGCTGCCAGCATCTGGCCGGTCTGGTTCGAATCGTCGTCGATCGCCTGCTTGCCGAGCAGCACCAGGCCGGGCTGTTCCGCCTCGACCACGCCCTTCAGCACCTTGGCCACGCCGAGCGGCTCGACGGCCTCGTCGGTCTTGACCAGGATGGCGCGGTCGGCGCCCATGGCGAGCGCGGTGCGCAGCGTTTCCTGGGCCTGGGCCGGTCCGATCGAGACCACGACGATCTCCTCGACCTTGCCGGCTTCCTTGAGCCGGATCGCCTCTTCGACCGCGATCTCGTCGAACGGGTTCATCGCCATCTTCACATTGGCGAGCTCAACGCCCGAGCCATCCGATTTCACGCGCACCTTCACGTTCGCATCGACAACCCGCTTGACCGGGACGAGAACTTTCATGGGCTGGTACCTCTCTGAACAGCGATATTGTGCGCGCTATAGCAGCGCTTGGGCCCACGCAATTGTCGATTGCCGACATATTGGGCGGAAAAACAGACTTGATCTCGCGCTTTTGGTGGCGGGAGGGCTGCCGCAAGCGGCCGGACCGTAGTTGCGGCTAACGTTAGCGTCAATATCTGCTTCAAGCTCAAATCGTTTGAAACAAGCTGGGCCAGCAGCCTCTATTGCCGGCCCCAGCGCGTCGTCGGCTGGGCGGTTGGAGGCTCTGGCGTCGCAGGCTCCGGCATAGCCGGTGCTTCGGCCTTTTCCTGTAACGGCACCGCCTCCTCGGCATCGGCAAACAGAGGCACCTCGCGCCGGCGCAGGACGAGCACCAGAACGGCGCCGGCGACGATGCCGCCGACATGCGCTGCCCAGCTGACCTCTTCGTCGCCGCCGATAGCGATCATCAGGAACTGGAAGGCGACCCACAGAATCAGTGGAATCCAGGCCGGGATGCGCAGCGGGATACGGGCAAAGGCCAGTACCCACACCTTCACCCGGGGGTAAAGGATGAGGTAGGCGGCGACGATGCCGGCGATGGCGCCCGAGGCGCCGATCAGCGGCGTCTGCGAATCCGGCAGGATCAGCCCGTGCAGGAAGGCGCCGGCGACCGCGCACAAGAGGTAGAAAACCAGGAAGCGGAAATGCCCGAGCGCGTCTTCGACATTGTCGCCGAACACCCACAGGAACAACATGTTGCCGCCGAGGTGGAAGATGTCGCCGTGCAGGAAGGAATAGGTGATGTAGCTCAGATCTTCCGGAATGATGATCAGATCCGGCGACAGCTCCGCCAGGTCGTGCACGACGGAGGGGATGTAGCCCAGCCCAAGTACAGCCGCGGTGGCAAAGTCCTCGCCGCCGACCGTGGTCAGGAGATAGACGATGACGTTGATCGCGATCAGGCTGAGGGTGACGTATTGCAGCCTGATGTGGCGCAGGTGATTGGAATCATAGAGCGGAATGAACATGCGGCTCGCTTCCGCCCTCCCGGCGACTAAATCTGCTGATTAGCGGTTCTTGCCGGGAACCCATAGCACATCGGCTTTTCCGTTGTCATTGACCACACGCGCGGCAACGAACAGCAGGTCGGAGACGCGGTTGATGTAGCGGATGCCCTCGCGGTTGACATGCTCCTCGGGGTGCTGCGCCAGCGCCACCATCACCCGTTCGGCGCGGCGGGCAACGGTGCGGGCCAGATGCAGCGCTGCTGCCGCCGGTGATCCGCCATTCAGCACAAAGGACCGCAGCGGCTCGAGATGCGCGTTCAGCGCGTCGATGTCGGCCTCGATGCGCGAGGTCTGGCTGGCGATGATGCGCAGCGGCTCGTAGCCCAGGTCCCTGCCGGTGTCGGGCGTCGACAGATCCGCGCCGAGATCGAACATGTCGTTCTGGATGCGGTAGAGCATGGCGTCGATGTCGGGGTGTTCGGTCGCGGTATGTATCCGTGCCAAACCGATGCAGGCATTGGCCTCGTCGACGGCGCCGTAGGCCTCGACGCGCAGGTCCGATTTCAACCGCCTTTCGCCCGAGCCCAGGCCGGTGGTGCCGTCGTCGCCGGTGCGGGTGTAGATCTTGTTGAGCTTGACCATTCCGCGCTCCGCTCAGCCGCCACGGGTGAAATAGAGGGTCAAAACAATGAACACCAACGCCACCGCCTGCAGCAGCACGCGGGCCTGCATCAGCTTGTTGGAGGTGTTGCCTGAGCCGCCGCGCAGCATGTTGACCAGGCCGCGGATCAGGACGACCACGACTGCGAACATGAAGACGACGGCGAGGATGTTGAAGACGGTAGCCATGTTGGTTCCAGTTCAGTCGGCGGCCGGTCAGGCTTGGCGGGCCAGAATTCTGTAGAGCAGCGAGGCGGGCAGCAGGCGCTTCAGCACGACGCCGATTCTCGCAGGGGTGGTGACAACATAATGCGGACGCGGCCGGGGTGACAGCAGGGCGTGTCGCAATACCGCATGGACCGCTTCCGGCCCCAGTTTCAGCCGCGATTTCGAGCCGCCGCTGGAGAGCCTTTCGAGCTGGGCGCGGTAGGCCTCGTGGTGAGGTGAGTTCTCGTGGTCGATGTAGCGCAGGAACCAGTCGAGCCCGTTGGTGGCGATCTCAGAGCGTATCGGTCCGGGCTCTATCATTGCGACGTGGACGCCGCTGCCTGCGAGCTCCTGACGCATGCACAGCATCAGTCCTTCCAGCGCATGCTTGGAGGCGGAGTAGGCGCCGCGGAACGGCACTGGCGTCAGCCCGAGGATCGACGAGCAATTGACGATACGGCCGTGGTTCTGCGCGCGCATCACAGGCACGATGCGCCGCGTCAGGTCGTGCCAGCCGAAGAAGTTGGCCTCGAACTGGTCGCGCAATGCGGCCATGGGCAGGTCCTCGACCGCTCCCGGCTGGGCGTGCGCGCCATTGTTGAACAGCGCGTCGAGCTTGCCGCCGGTGCGTTCGAGCACAGTTTCGACAAGCGCTTCGATCGATTTCGGTTGAGTGTAGTCGAGATAGAGCGCCTCGATACCGTCGGCTTCCAGTGCCGCCAGATCCTCGGCCTTGCGCGCTGTGGCAAACACCCGCCAGCCTTCGGCTTTGAGGGCGCGAGCGCAATGGGCACCGATGCCCGATGAGGCGCCGGTCATGATGATGGTGCGTAAATCCTTGGTCGGGTTCACGTCGCTCCCGTCTTGAAACGCCGCGCGTGCGACATGGACGCACAAGAGACACTCCAGCAAATTGTTGAATTCGCGCATAGCACTTTCTGAAAATCTTGGTGTTTTTCAAGTCGATGCGCTACTTGCCAACCGAGGCAAAGCCTTCCCATATTCGCGCCTCGGAAACAATCGGACGGAGTGGTAAACTGGAGCTGATGCGCAAGATCGTCGCCACGAGGCGCGTGCTCTTCGACGCAGCCGGCCATTTCCATGACGACGACGGTTGGGCAATGGCCAGTCATCTCGCCATTTCGGCGCTGATGGCACTGTTCCCTTTCCTGATCTTTGCCACCACCCTCGCCAGCTTCCTCGGCGCCGATGCATTCGCCGAAACCGCCGTGCATCTGGTGTTCGACACCTGGCCTGACCAGATCGCGGCACCCATCGCGCGGGAGGTGGTCAACGTTCTGACCGTGCCGCGTACGGATCTTCTGACCTACGGCGTCGTGCTTGCGGCGTACTTTGCTTCCAACGGCGTCGAGGCGCTGCGCACCTCCCTCAACCGTGCCTACCGCATCACCGAGACCCGCACCTTCTGGTTCCGGCGCATCCAGAGCATCTTCTTCGTGCTCATCGCTACGATCAGCTTCGTCGCGATCTCGGTGCTTTTGGTGTTTGCACCGATCATCGCGCGCATCCTTGAAGCCAAGTTCGAATGGATCCAGCCCTATATGGGCACCATCACCGTCTGGCGCTTTTCCATCGCTTCTGCAGTCATCGTCTTCGGGTTGTTTGCCGTGCATATGTGGCTGCCGGCCGGTCGGCGCCGTTTCTTCAGCATCATCCCCGGCATCGTCTTCACACTCATCGCCTGGGTGGTCGGCTCGACGATCTTCGCCGCCTATCTCGACACGTTCTCGTCCTACGTCACCACCTATGCCGGTCTTGCCTCGATCATGATCGCGGTGGTCTTCCTCTACATCGTCTCGGCGATCTTCATCCTCGGCGGCGAACTCAACGCCGCGATCAGCCGTTATCTCGAGGCCCGCGCCCGCGTGCCAGGCTGAGCCGTCGCCAGGCCGACACCAAGCGTGGCAATCGCCATGCCGACGAGCTGGATCGCCGACAACTGTTCGCCAAACAGCAGCCAGGCGATGACGGCGGTCACCGCCGGCACCAGGTAGAACAGCGAAGCGACCTTCGACATCGCGCCGTCGCGGATCATCACCATCAAAAGGAAGATCGCGCCGATCGACAGCACGAAGACCAACCAGGCCATGGCGAAGATCAATTCGCCGTTCATCGTCATCTGTTGCGTCTCGAAGATCGCCGAGGCAGCCGTCATCAGGATCGCCGCGCCGACATATTGCCAGAACGTACCTGATACCAGGTCGCTGGCCGCACCGACGCGCTTCTGCCAGATCGTGCCGGCGCTGATGCCGGCCATGGCGATGATCGATGCGGTCAGCGTCTGCCAGGTAACGCCGCCGCCGATCGCGCCAAGTTTGGGGGAAAGCACGATCACCACGCCGATGCTTCCGGTGCTCACGGACCTATCCGGGATGTTGAGTTCGAGCCTTGATGAAGGCTGATCCCCCCCTTGTGGGGGAGATGTTCGACAGGACAGAGGGTGCGAAGGATCGCGGCCTCCCCCAACTTACGCCTTACTGAAAGCCCCACGAAGCGCAACCACCGCCAGGAAGGCGCTGGCGAGCACGTTCCAGCCGGCGAAGGACAGGCCGAGTACGCGCAGTGCCGCATCCTCGCAGCGCGGCGGCACGACATTGTTGAGCACGTCGAGCAGGCCCTTGCCGCCGGTGTCGACGGTGCCCGAAACGGCTTGGCAGTCGGTCGGGCCGGCCCACCAGCGCCATTCGACGCCGGCGTGGTAGGCGCCGAGATAGAGCCCGTAAAGCATCAAAAGCCAGCCCACGGCCAGCAGCGCGCGGGTCATCCAGGCCGGCCAGTGCAGCGCCGACGACAGTGCGGCAAGCGCCATCAACGGCACGCCGACATAATAGGGCGTGCGCTGCTCGAGGCAGAGCTTGCAGGGCAGGTAGCCGCCAATGTGCTGGAAGCCGAGTGCGGTGCCGACGACGGCGGCCATGGCAATGGTCAGGAAGATCGCGGTCAGCGTCTGGCTGCGGCCGGTCGGGGAGGCGAGGGAGGTCATTCTTGAGTGCCCAGCTGTTGTTACCGGCATTTGCCGTTCAGTGGAGGTATCTGACGAGAAGATAGAGCAAAATGAGGGCAGCGGCGGCGAGGCCGGCCAAGAGCCCGAGGCGCTTTTCGATAAAGTGGCGGATCGGTTCGCCATAGGTGCGGAGCAGCCATGCCAGGAAAAGGAAGCGTGCGCCACGGGCGACGATCGCCGAGACGATGAACCAGCCGAGCGGGAAGCTGACGACGCCGGCGAGAATGGTGACCACCTTGATTGGCGGCAAATGTGACAGCCCCGACGTGACCAGCATCAACAGGATGATACCAGCGCCTGACGACACCTTGAGTGCCTCGAACTCGTCATACTTGCCGTAGAATTCGAGCACCGGCTTTGCCACCGCCTCGAAGGCGTAGTGGCCGATGTACCAGCCGGCGATGCCGCCGAGCACCGAGGCCACGGTGGCGATGATCGCATAACGATAGGCTTTGTCCGGCCGTGACAGCGCCATAGGCAGGTAGAGCACGTCGGCCGGCACCAGGAAAACCGAGCTTTCGACGAAGGCGATGAAGGCCAGCCACCATTCGGCGGATTTCCTTGCCGCGAGCGACAAGGTCCAGTCGTAGAGTCGGCGAAGCATCTGGCCCCCTTGAGATGTGCGCTGCCTGTTTAGGAAGAATTGCTGTGGCGCACAATGCTCGGGGTCTTCACGAATATGAAAGCCAGGGCAACCGTTACATTCTGTCGCGTGATGGCTTGCAGCACATCCTTGTTGGGGAACGCCTTGCATGGTTCAGCGCGATGAGCAGACAACCGGCGACCAAAGGCGGCCGATCGTCTCGTCCCCATGCTATGCTGCTCGGCTGGCTGCAGCGCCAGCCCCTCGACGGTCAGTTCGGGCTTGCGGACGCCAGGGCGATCCTGATCAAGGTCGACGCCATGCGCGCCAAAGCGCGCGGGCTGGGGCAGGGGCTGGAGCTCTTGCTTGCGGTGGCTGTCGATCCGGTCATCCCGGCCAGCATCCTGGCAGACACGCTTTTCGACCTCAGCGCCGAGCACCCCTCGGTCGGCGTCGCACTGACGACCGTGCCGATGCGTTCGGCACTGCACGCACTCGTCAACCGGCAGTTCACACTTGCCATCACCACCGAAAGGCAGCGCGACAGGCTCGTCGAGGCTGAGTGCCTTGGCCTGGTGCAGCCCTTCGTCGCCGTCTGCGCGGACCACCATTCGCTTGCGGCGGTACCTGCCGCCGGCTGGTCGGCGGTCGAATTGTCCGATCATCTTCAGATCGTCGTCAGCGATCCCTCGCCGATGAGCGAAGGGCTGGGTTTCGCGTGCTGCCGCCCGGCACCTGGCGCGTCAGCGACCTCGCCAGCAAGCTGGCGCTGATCCAGGCCGGCGTCGGCTGGGGCAATCTCCCGCAGTGGATGGTCGATGCCGACCTTGCCCACGGCACCCTCGTGCGGATCGCCGCAACCGCCCTTGGCACGCAGTCCGAGACGGCGCTGCCGCCTACCTGCTCTGGCGCATCGACCAACCGCCAGACCCCGCCGTGCGCTGCTTTCGCGAGCGGCTGCCTGTGCGTTTCGCCAAAGGTAGATAGCTGCGCTGCCGACAGCGTCGAAGCCGCTTCACAAATCGCCGCCCATTACATCGGCCCAGCTTGCGCGATTGGCTTGCCCGCTCAACGGCCATGCTTTCACAGCGGCGGTGGACGTTGTTCCAACATGAAGTTGCGCAAAGGCGTCCCTGCCCAGTTGACGAAGGGCCGCCCGACCGTATAGTCCGCGACCATTCTGTCCGTTTAGGGCAGGCCCCTATGGCGGAATTGGTAGACGCGCTCGACTCAAAATCGAGTTCCGCAAGGAGTGCTGGTTCGATCCCGGCTAGGGGCACCATTCGCCTTTGTGCGATAGTGCGGAAAGCGGCCGCCTTGATGATCATGCCGTGCCTGCGGTGCCAGGATGCTGGGTTGGTCATTTCAATATTACCAGAAATAAATCGCCCGCGCGTTCGTCACAACATTAGGGACTGGTGTATGAATCTGGCCGCATAAAAGCACTTATCGTCCATGAACAGGCATCGCATATGCACGGAGAGCTTCGAGTCGCGATTGCCATCCATGGGTTCTACATGGACGCGTTTGATGAAATCCTCGACCTCTCCCAAGCTCTCCCCACGCAATACAAGCTCTTCGTAACGACCGTTCCGCGTCATGAGGCCGTGGTGCGCGCGCGGCTCGATGCTGCCGGGCGAGACTACAGCCTTGGCGTGTTCGAGAACCGGGGTCGCGACGTGCTGCCTTTCCTTCGCATGTTTCGAGACATTCGCGCCGAGGGGTTTGACGTCGTGGTCAAGGTTCATACCAAGAAGTCGCCGCATCTGAGGGATGGGGACAGCTGGCGCCGGATGCTGGTCTCGGCATTGCTTCAGCCTCAGGCGCTGCAGCGCCTGACTTCGGCCTTCGCAGCGGATCCTTCGCTGGGCATTGTCGGCCCCGAGGGGCATTTCCTCTCGCTCGCCCGATACATGGGCGGAAACGAGGCACGCGTCCTTGCCATTGCCCGGCGTCTTGGCCTGGAGCGGCCACAACTGCTCGATGCCGGCTACTGTGCCGGAACCATGTTCATGGCACGCACCGACGTCATCGCGCCGCTTGTCGATCTCGGCTTTACGGCCGGCGACTTCGAGGCGGAAGCCAACCAGATCGACGGGACGATGGCGCACGCATTCGAACGCTGCCTGGGCCTGGGTGCCGTCGCGCTCCGCCGCCGCATCGCCTCGAGTGCCGATCCTTTCGGATATGCCGACTTCAATGACAGATATGCATTTGCGAGACAGCTACGCGGTCCGCCCTTCTCGGCGCGATTGAATTTCAGCTTCAAGGTCGCACGAGACAATGTCGGAAGCGCACTGCGGCGGATGTTGTCCCGGTCGGGTGAGTAGGTGGGCGTCAGGGTGGCGTGCCTTTATATGATGCCTTGCTCAAAGAGCCGCTTTTTCGTCGAACGCAGCTGATAGCCGGGGCCTTTCCTTTTCATGTCGCTCAGAATTTCGACGAGGTGACCTTCATGGCCGACATCCACCAGATTGTGCTCGATTTCGTAGATATCAAACTGCAGGCGATACAACAGATCGCGCTTCATCAGAGGGCAGTCGAGGTACTTTTTGTACAAGAACCCTGCAGTGTGTATTTGAGAGCGCATGGCTATGTGCTCGCAGATTTTCGAGACTAGGCCGGTGTGGCTTTCTTCCTTGAAGCTTGAGGATGGAAGCCGTTGGCCCCGGCAAATGTAGATGTTTGTCGACTCGACTTTGTTGAGGTCGATCTCGGACACATGGTGTCGAATTTTGTTTGGGGTGTAGATGGACGTGACCGATTTCGCGATTGGCAAGATCGCCTCGGAGAAAGCGATCTCTCCCCTTCGGATTGCCCAAAGGCGCGAATTGACCGGCAGATACTCTTCCCAGAACCTTGCAAACTCCGAACTTGCGATGATGTCGTGCCCTACGGAGAAGCAGAAAGACTGGATGTGGTAAGTATACTCCCAGTTTTCGAACGAACCTGCGACATCGGCCCTCGAATTCACCAGCTCCTGAAAAAGCGGAGTAAGTCCCTTCTTGAAAAAGTACACGCTGTCGTTGAGATAGAGCAGGCGCACAGGCTCGGCATTCTCGAGCAGATGAAGCGTCGCGTCCCGGTATCCGCCGATGTCGAAGCCGGCGTTGTTGCGAATGACGATCTTCGAACAGCGCTGCTTGAGATCAAGCAGCCGCTCGGCACTCAGGTCGTGATTTACGACCAGGATCACGTTGGCCTGAACGTCGTCCAATGATGCGAGCGCATTGTCGACATACCATGGCGTCTCTTTGGGCTGCCAGATCAAGAATATGGCGTATACGCCGCCGGGGTGATGCCGCTCACCCTGATGAACCTGATATGGCTCTTCCCTACCGAAGCGGCGATTGAACTTGGCCCTGATGACTTCAAGATCGTGGTAACGAAACTTGGCGATACGCTTCTTGAGAGAGTGCAGAGGGCGTAGTTTTGGCATTTCGACCCCTGGATGATGCTGCACTGGCCGCTGGACAGTCGGCTGACACGATGGAATGCTATCTCGACGTCACGTTCTGGACCGTTTCTTGACGTCAGCAGCTTCCGATATTAGGCAGGCTTTCTGTTGGTTGGTAGGTCAACTCCGATCCAGCCACAACGAAATCCCTCGCGGAGGAGCGGAGACGACCGTCCATGCTCGAACGGCGCGACACTTACGACGCCCTCTATCGCGATTTCCGCTGGCATATTCCGCAAAAGTTCAACATCGGCACCGCAGTTTCTGACCGCTGGGCATCCATCGATGCCGAACGCACGGCACTGCTCGACTACCGCACGGACGGGGCAGCAGAACAACTCTCCTTCGGGGAGCTGGCGCGTCGGTCCAACGCTTTCGCCAATGCACTGCGGGCCAGGGGCGTGCGCCGGGGCGATCGGGTGGCCCTGCTGTTGCCGCAGAGCTTCGAAACAGCGATCGCCCATGTCGCGATCTACAAGCTCGGCGCGATTGCCGTGCCGCTTGCACTGCTGTTCGGCGTCGAGGCGCTCGAATACCGCCTGCAGACGGCGGGCGTCAGGGCGATCGTTACCAACGAGGCCGGCTTCGCCAAAGTCAGCCAGGTCAGCGGCCGGCTGCCCGAACTCGAAACCGTCGTCGTTGTCGATGGCGGCGATGTCGATGATTTCCACCGCCTGCTCGCCGCGCATTCGCCTGACTTTGCCGCCGAAGACACCGGGCCCGACGATCCGGCGATGATGATCTTCACCTCAGGCACGACAGGCCCACCCAAGGGCGCCTTGCACGGCCACCGCGTCCTGCTCGGTCACCTGCCGGGTATCCAGATGGCGCAGGAGTTCCTGCCGCAATCAGGCGATCTGATGTGGACGCCGGCAGACTGGGCCTGGGCCGGCGGCCTGCTCAACCTGTTGCTGCCCGGGCTCTATTTCGGCCTGCCCGTTGTCGCCGCCCGCTTCGACAAGTTTGCCCCCGAAGCAGCCCTGCTGCTGATGGAAAAGATGGCTGTGCGCAACGCCTTCATCCCGCCGACGGCGCTGCGCATGCTGAAGGTCGTGCCCGACATCGGCAAGCGCTTCCGCCTGAGCCTGCGCAGCGTCGGATCCGCCGGCGAGGCGCTCGGGCGCGAGACCTATGACTGGGCCGCCGCGGAACTGGGCCTCGTCGTCAACGAGTTCTACGGCCAGACCGAATGCAACGCGGTGCTGGCGTCCTGCGCTGGACTCGGTATCAGCCGTGGCGGCTTCATCGGCAAGGCGGTGCCTGGCCATCGCGTCGCTATTATCGACGGCGAAGGCCGGCGCGTGCCGGTGGGCGAGCCGGGCCAGATCGCCATTGCTCGGCCCAACCCGGTGATGTTTCTCGAATACTGGCAAAGCCCCGAGGCGACGGAGAAAAAGTTCGTCGGCGAGTGGATGACCACGGGCGACCAGGGCATCGAGGACAAGGACGGCTATGTCGCCTTCTTCGGCCGCGACGACGACGTCATCACCTCGGCCGGCTTCCGCATCGGTCCCGGCGAGATCGAGGATTGCCTGACCGGCCACCCGGCAGTTGCGCTGGCGGCTGCCGTCGGCAAGCCCGACGCGCTGCGCACCGAGATCGTCAAGGCCTATGTCGTGCTTAAGGACGGGGTTGCGGGCGACGCGGCGCTGGCCGAGGAGATCAAGCTCTGGGTGCGCGAACGCCTTTCGGCGCATGAATATCCGCGCGAGGTCGAGTTCGTCGATTCAATGCCGCTGACCACCACCGGCAAGGTCATCCGCCGCATCTTTCGCGACCGGGCGAAACGCGAGGTGAAGACAAGCTGAGCGTGATCCGGCTGGTTGAACCGGGACGGGCCTGCCTTAGCGCTTCTTGAGCAGGCTGCGCACGCGGTCGCGCAGCTTGACGGCGAGCTTGCGTGTCTCGCGATAGAGGTGCAATTGCGAGGCGGCCTGACGGGTGACCCGGTCGGCGTCCGGCGTCAGCCCGACGACGAAGGTGCCCATCGGCTTGCGCTCGCTCCACATCTTTCCAACCATCGGATGGTCGGGCACGGCGCAGCTGTCGGTCATCATGATGTTGGGGTCGTCGAGATGCTGGCCGGTCACCGCCATCATCAGCAGTGCGCCGGGCGAAAACGCTGACAGCGTCTCGTCATAGGCGGTCTTCCAAGTATAGGCGATGCCGGCCTCGACGAAGACGACGAGGCTGGCAATGGCGCGGCCGTCGAGCGTGAGTGAATGAATTCGGCACATGTCCTGCTCCGACATGCGGTGCACCGCCTCGCGGGCAAAGGCGGCGCGGTAGCGGTCGATAGCCATGGCGGTGCGCTGGCGTCCCTTCCAGCCGGAGGCCTCCAATGTCAGGAACTGCTCGATGGCGTGGCGCACGTCCTCCTGGGTACGGGCGACCTTGTGTTCGACAACACCCTGGTCGGCCAGTCGGCGGCCGAGCCGGCGGAATTCCTTGTAGTGGCGGCTGCCGAGCGCTTGCTTGAGATAGTCCTCGCCCTCGGCGTCGCTTTCGAGGAAAGGCCGTTCGAACTGGCCGGTCACGACGAGCGGCAGGTTGCGCGATTCGGCCGTCGCGCTCAGCATTCGAGCCACGGCGCCGTCGAGGCGCATGTCGGGCATGACGAACACTTTCGGCAGCTTGAGATGCGGTCGCGCCAGCATGGCGAAGAAATCGGCGATCACGCCCTCAGGGTCGTCACGGTCGAGCAGCGGCGTGCCGAGTGGGCCGAACGGGCTCGACCATGTCCGCATCACGGGTACGCCCAGTGGCACCGCCGGTTTTTCGACCGAATAGGGCACGAGCAGCCGCAGGCGGCTGCGGTACTCGGTGCCGTCACGGATGACGGCGAGGCGCACCTCGCGGTCCTCGAGGCGCGGCATTGCGGGCGCCAGGAAGCGCGGGTTGAAGAAGACGTTGGGCTCGATGGTGCGGGCGCAGAGATGGTCGAGCTCCTCGACAAGGTCGAAGCCGGCCGAGGCGGGATAGATCGCCAGCCTGCGCAGCGGCCTTTCGGCCGATGTCAGTTCGAGATGGGCTGCTTCGGCGGCGTCGGCCGGCACACCGGCAATACCGGCGATCAGCGAGCCCGCTGGGCCGCCACTGGTTTCCTCGAGAAGCGGGATGGCTGCCATCAGGCGTTTTCTACCGTGCGTTTCGTGGGGATGAACAGGACCATGACTATGCCGAGCTTGCGCCAGACGGTGAAGGACAGTGCGGTTGCCTCGAAGATCATCGCCGCCGAGGTGGCGATCGCCGCGCCCCACAGGCCGAGCGTCGGGATCAACAGCACGTTGAGGCCAATGTTGAGGGCCAGCGTGGCAGCATAGACCAAGGCGCAGACATTCTGGTAGCCGCTCATCGTCAGCAAGCTTTCGCACGGGCCGACTGCCGAACGCGCGACGACAGCCGAGACCAGCAGGAACAGCAGCGGATAACCGTCGCTGAAGCCGGGGCCGAACATGGAGAGCAGCGGCTCGCCGAGCAGCAGCACCACCACGCCCATTGCCAGCGATGGCCAGAACGTCCACGACACCGTCTCGCGGGCGAAGCCGGCGAGCTTGTCAACTTCGCTATGGGCAAACTGCGCGTAGCGCTGGGCGACGCCCGCCTTGACCGCGAAATAGACGAAATGCACCAGCGCCAGCGTCTTCACGGTGGCGAAATAGACGGCGACCTTGTCCGGCTCCATGTAGAAGCCGACCATCAGCACGTCGGCGTTGGTGAGCAGGAAGAAGAAGCTCTCGACCAGGAATATCGGCAGCGAGATCTTGAGCCAGTAGCCGAGCCGGTAGTTGCGCGGGCCGGTGGGGATGCGCTTTTCGGCACGCGACGTGACGCGGACGAGCTGGCTGATCGTGGTCACATAAGTGGCGACGATGGATGCCAAGACGGCGGTCTCCGCCGTCGGCGCAAGACCTGCAGCCACGGCCACGGCCATGAACACCAGGATCAGCACCGGCCGGGTGATGTAGGTCGGCACGAGTGCCGCGAACGCCCAGGAGTTTGCCCGCGCCAGGCCCTGCAGTACGTCGGACAGCGCCAGCATCGGCAGGCAGATCATGCCAAGAGAGAACGGCACGACGTAGTAGCTCTGGATGCGTCCGGAAAATCCCCAGACACCGACGATTCCCAGCGCTGCAATAATTGTCGAGGCGATGATCACGAACAGGCGACTGGCGACAAGCACGCCGCGCAGATCGTCCAGCATGCCCTTTTCGCGGTACTCCGAAATGAAGCGGATGATCGAGGTGTGGAAACCGAAACAGGACAGCGAGCCGACGATGATCATCGCCACCCATACAAGCACGAAGATGCCGTATTCGAAGCTGCCCATCCAGCGCGCCAGCAGCACCTGGCTGACGAAGGCAATGGCAGCACTTACGATCCGCACGGCAAAGGCAAAAAGCGACATGCGGCCGGCTTCGCCGCGCTCGTCGCTGCTGAACAACACCGCGTCGACGCGGCGCAATAACGGCGCGATGCGCGAGGCGATCTGCCCCGGCAGCCACCGTTCGGCCGTCATCGCTGCGGAAAAACGCAACTCGATACACTCCATCTTCCGCGATTTCGCTCACAGCATGTAGTGGATAGCGATTAAGAAACGGTTGGGTGGACAAAACAACCGGGGCGAGGCGGCATGATCTCCGAAGACGAGCGCAAATCGATGCTGCGAGCGCATTCGATCGGCCCGAGGATGCTCGGCTATCTTGAGGAGATCGGCGTCGAACGCCTCGCCGACCTTAAAGGTGCCGACCCGCTCCAGATTGCCATGCGCATCGACATCGCTGGCGGGCGCATGAACAGCCTGGGCGTTGCGGCGCTCCGAAACCTCATCGAACTGGCGAACACCAAGGCTTGATCGGCCGACCCTGACGCCAGGGGTTGACTGGCTGGTTTGCGCGCGCCATCTAGGCGGCGCGGGGCAGTCTATCCAACGCATTGCGTCGCATGAACCCAAGGAAACAACCATGAACAGCGACAGTCATAGTCGAACGACAAAGCCGTCGGCGCCGACCGAAGGGACTGATCGCAGTTGATCGTTCCCCCTGGGTCGCCGCCGATGGCTTTCGGCGCGACTGAAGGGGTGCGAAATGAGCTACACCACCATCATCGAAGAGCTGCGCGGCGACGCAGCCGTCCGCGACAATGCGGCAATCGCTTCGCGTCTTGCGGAGGAAACCGCACCCGACATCGTCGAGGTGCTCAACACATGCGATATCGGGCAAACGGCACAACTGCTTGAGTTGATGCCGGTGGAGCGCGCTGTCGAGGTGCTCGACCAGCCTGCCTTCGATCATACGGCCGAACTGCTTTCGGTTCTGCCGGGGAACACGGCCGCGTGCCTGCTCTCCGGCATGTCCGCCGACCGTGCAGCCGATGCACTGCGGGAGATCGATCCCGTCGCGCAGCGCGATTTGCTGGCCATACTCGATGGCGATACGCGGGCGGCACTGGAGAGGCTTCTGGACTATCCGCAGGAATGTGTCGGCGCCATGATGACCACGGAGTTCGTCTCGGTGCCGTCCAACTGGACGGTGTCGGAGGTGCTTCGCCATGTGCGGGCAGTCGAAAGCACGCGGGAAACCGTCTATGCGGTGTTCGTTGTCGACCCCTCAAGGCAAACCCTGGTCCATGCCGTGCCGTTGCGGCGCGTCATAGCGGCCGATCCGCGCGCCGGAATCCTGTCGGCCATGCCGAAGCGTCGGCTGATCAAGACGACGGCGCTGGCGCCGCTCGAAGAGGCCGTGCGCCTGATCGCCAAATACGACCTGCTTGCCGTGCCGGTGGTCGATGCCAGGAACCACCTCATAGGTATCGTCACCGTCGACGACGTCATCGACACCATGGTCAGGCGCGACACTGAGCAGGTTCATCGCATGGGCGGCATGGAGGCGCTGGACGAGCACTATATGGACATCGGCTTCTTCAGGATGATCCACAAGCGGGCCGGCTGGCTGAGCGTGCTGTTCCTGTCCGAAATGCTGACGGCCTCGGCCATGCAGAGTTTCGAAGGCGAGCTCGAAAAGGCCATCGTGCTGACGCTGTTCATTCCACTGATCATGAGCTCGGGCGGCAATTCAGGCAGTCAGGCAAGCTCGTTGCTGATCCGGGCACTGGCGCTGCACGAAGTGCGCGTGAGCGATTGGTGGAAGGTGGCGCTGCGCGAGTTGCCGGCCGGCATCACGCTGGGGTCGATCCTGGGTGTCATCGGCATAGTCCGCATCGTCATCTGGCAGGTGCTCGGCCTCTACGACTACGGCCCGTACTGGCACCTTGTCGCGCTGACCATTGGGGCGACCCTCGTCGGCATCGTGACCTTCGGCTCGATGACCGGCTCGATGCTGCCGTTTGTCCTGAAGCGCCTCGGTTTCGACCCGGCAACCGCCTCGGCGCCGTTCGTCGCGACGCTCGTCGATGTCACCGGACTGGTGATCTATTTCAGCATCGCTCTGCTGATACTTCACGGCACGCTGCTGTAGCTGACAGCACAAATCAAAACGGCGGCCCACTGGGCCGCCGTTTTCATTCTCCGATCAATCTGCCTATCAGGCGAAGGTGCCGTGGCAGTGCTTGTACTTCTTGCCCGAACCGCAGGGGCAGGCTTCGTTGCGGCCGACGCGGCCCCAGGTCGATTGGTCGTTAGGGTCGCGATCCTCGGCGGCGACCACGCGGCTGTCCTGCAGGACGGCAACGGAGCCTTCGCCGAAATCGTCCTCGCCGGTTGTGCCGTCAATGTGGTGGCCATGCATCTCGGGTGCTTCCGGCGGCGGCGCGTCGGCGGCCTGGCGCACGAGTTCGACGCGCATCAACTGCGCGGTCACTGCCTGGCGCAGGTTGCCGAGCATTGCCTGGAACAGCTCGAAGGCCTCGCCCTTGTACTCGTTCAGCGGGTCGCGCTGGGCGTAGCCGCGGAAGCCGACGACCGAACGCAAATGGTCGAGATTGACCAGATGCTCGCGCCAGAGATGGTCGATGGTCTGCAGCACCACGGAGCGCTCGACATAGGTCATCACCTCGGGGCCGAAGCGCTCGGCGCGGTCGGCAGCCGCCTTGTCGGCTTCGGCGGTGATGCGGTCGCGCACTTCCTCTTCGGCGATGCCCTCTTCCTTTGCCCACTCTTCGATCGGCAGGTCGAGGTTGAGATACTGGATCACGCCTTCCTTGAGGCCTGCGACATCCCACTGTTCGGCATAGGCGTTTTCGGGAATGTGCTTGGAGACGAGATCCTCGATCACGTCATGGCGCATCTCGGCGACGGTATCGGTCAGGCTGGTCGCATCCATCAGCTCGATGCGCTGCTCGAACACCACCTTGCGCTGGTCGTTCGACACGTCGTCATATTTGAGCAGGTTCTTGCGGATGTCGAAGTTGCGCGCCTCGACTTTTTTCTGCGCCTTTTCCAGTGCCTTGTTGATCCAGGGGTGGACGATCGCCTCGTCTTCCTTGAGGCCCAGCTTCTGGAGCATGCCGTCCATGCGCTCGGAACCGAAGATGCGCATCAGGTCGTCCTGCAGCGACAGGAAGAACTTCGAGCGGCCCGGATCGCCCTGGCGGCCGGAGCGGCCACGCAGCTGGTTGTCGATACGGCGGCTTTCATGGCGTTCGGTGGCAAGCACGTAGAGGCCGCCGGCAGCCAGCGCCTTTTCCTTGAGACGGGCGACGTCCTCGCGGATCGCCTTCTCCTTGGCGTCGCGCTCAGGGCCGGCCGGCATGTCGGCCAGTTCCTCGGCAATACGCATGTCGGCGTTGCCGCCGAGCTGGATGTCGGTGCCGCGGCCGGCCATATTGGTGGCAATGGTGATCGAGCCCGGCTTGCCGGCCTGGGCGACGATCGAGGCTTCGCGCTCGTGGTGACGGGCGTTCAGCACCTCGAAATTCTTGAAGCCATCCTTGCGCAGCCGTTCTGCCAGCTGCTCGGATTTCTCGATCGAGGTCGTGCCAACCAGCGTCGGCTGGCCCTTGGCGTTGGCTTCCTTGATCTCGCGGACGATTGCCTTGTACTTCTCCTCGACCGTCCGGTAGACCTCGTCGTCCTCGTCGATGCGCTTGACGGGCAGGTTGGTCGGAACCTCGGTGACGTCGAGATTGTAGATGTTGCCGAACTCTTCGGCTTCCGTCAGTGCCGTACCGGTCATGCCGGCGAGCTTTTCATACATACGGAAGTAGTTCTGGAAAGTGACAGAGGCCAGCGTCTGGTTCTCGGGCTGGATCGCCACGTGTTCCTTGGCTTCCAGCGCCTGATGCAAGCCTTCCGAGAAGCGGCGGCCCGGCATCATGCGGCCGGTGAACTCGTCGATGATGACGATTTCGTTGTCCTTGACGATGTAGTCCTTGTCTTTCTGGAACAGGCGATGCGCCTTGAGCGCATTGTTGACGTGGTGGACCAGCGCGACGTTTTCGATGTCGTAGAGCGACTCGCCCTTGAGCAGCCCCGCCGCGCGCAGCAGGTTCTCCATCTTCTCGGTGCCCTCTTCGGTGAAGATGGCGGTCTTCTGCTTCTCGTCGACCTCGTAGTCGGACGGAACCATCTGCTGCATGAAGGCATCGACAGTGTTGTACATTTCCGAACGGTCCTCGAGCGGACCGGAAATGATCAGAGGCGTGCGCGCCTCGTCGACCAGGATCGAGTCGACTTCGTCGACGATCGCAAAGAAGTGACCGCGCTGCACCATCTGGGCGCGCTCGTACTTCATGTTGTCGCGCAGGTAGTCGAAGCCCAGTTCGTTGTTGGTGGCGTAGGTGATGTCGCAGGCGTAAGCCGCGCGGCGCTCTTCGTCGGACAGGCCGTGCACGATGATGCCGACCGACAGGCCTAGGAACCTGTAGAGACGGCCCATCCATTCGGCGTCGCGGCGGGCCAGGTAGTCGTTGACGGTAACGACATGCACGCCCTTGCCGGTCAGAGCGTTGAGGTAGACGGGCAGGGTGGCGACGAGCGTCTTGCCTTCGCCGGTGCGCATCTCGGCGATGCCGCGACCGTGCAGCACCATGCCGCCGATCATCTGGACGTCGAAGGGACGCATGCCGAGCGCGCGCTTGGCGCCTTCGCGCACCGTGGCGAAAGCCGGGACCAAAAGATCGTCGAGCGAGGCGCCGTTGGCGATCTCCTGGCGGAACTGCTCGGTCCGCGCCCGAAGCTGGTCGTCGGTCAGCGCCTGCAGTTCATTTTCCAGAGCGTTGATCGCTTCCACCCGGGGCCGGGTCGACTTGACGCGGCGGTCGTTGGAGGAACCGAAAATCTTACGGGCGAGACCGCCGAGACTGACCATCAAGTGGTCCTTTCAATTCGAATGAAGCCGACTGTCCGCCGGCCGAACCTGCCGGGGAACGTAAGGTGGCAGACTCAACACGAAAAGCGCCCGGAAAAACCCTTCTGGACGCGAAGACGATGGACAGATAAGAGGGGGCACAACTTATGTCAACGTTGCAGCGAGCCTGCCGGAGACGCCAAATTCCGCCACATTCAGGTTGATTTGGAAGTGCGGTCATCACCCCACCGGAGAGTTTAGATGTCTTTTTCGTTCCGTAGCGCCTCGCTTGCCCGCGTCGGGCTTGCCGCCGGACTTGTGGCGCTGTCGTCGCTGCCGCTGGTTGCACAGGAAACAGCACCTGCACCCCAGGCCGCTGCCCCCGCAGCCGCTGCCGTCGATCCGAATGCGATCGTGGCGACGATCAACGGCGAGAATGTCACCGAAGCGGATATCACGCTTGCCGAGCAGGACCTTGGTCAGCAGTTCGGCAATCTGCCGCCGGAGCAGCGCCGCGCCGCCGCCCTGTCGTCGATCATCGAGATCCGCCTGATGGCTGCCCAGGCCGTCGAGAAGGGCCTCGACAAGGACGCCGACTTCCAGCGTCGCGTCGCCTTCCTCGACCAGCGCGCCCTGCATGGTGAACTGGTGGAGAAGGAAGTCGCCGGCAAGATCACCGACGACGAGATCCGCGCCCGCTACGACAAGGAAATCGCGGCCCAGAAGCCGGTCAACGAGGTCCACGCCCGCCACATCCTGGTCAAGACCAAGGAAGAGGCCGACGCGATCATCAAGAAGCTGGAAGGCGGCGAAGACTTCCAGAAGCTCGCCAACGAAAACACCACCGACCCGTCGGGCAAGACCTCGGGCGGCGATCTCGGCTTCTTCGGCCCCGGCCAGATGGTGCCGGAATTCGAGAAGGCGGCACTCGCCCTTGAAGTCGGCGCCTATTCCAAGGAGCCGGTGCAGACGCAGTTCGGCTGGCACATCATCAAGGTCGAGGACAAGCGCAGCCAGCAGCCGCCGGCATTCGATACGGTCAAGGACCAGGTCCGCTCGCTTTTGATCCGCGAAAAGTACATCGATCTGGTCAAGCAGGTCCGCACCGCCGGCAAGGTCGAGATCACCGATCCGGCGCTGAAAAAGGCGATCGACGCCATCGACGCCTCGAAGTAATCTTCGACGTATCCTAAGAAGGGCGGTGCCGATGGCGCCGTCCTTTTTTGTTTATGTTGCATGATGTTGCGTCAATGCAGGCGAACGTCAGCGATAACGGGTCGAGGCCTTGAAGTCGGCAGGGTCGCCGGCAGCCAGCGCGCCGACGAATTCCGGCACGCGGACCGCCAGCATCATCAGCCACAGCAGGGGCCAGTCGGCGGGCTGGCAGAACTGGTCGCCGACGGCCTTGATGGTCCGGTGGTTTTCCCTGAACGAGGCCATCACCGCGCTGACCGCCAGCCCCAGCCGCGAGCGATCGCTGCGTTTGCGCAGTTTCATCAGGGCGAACTGAAAGCCCTTGTTGCGGCGCACGTCCCAGATGAAGCCGAGCCCTTCATAAGCGTGGATCGAGACCGCGCGCGGGTCCACCGCCAATGCGATGCCGTCCTCGTTCATCGCGTCCTGCCTGATATGGGCACTGACGAAAGGTCCCTGTCCGGGTTGAAAGCGATAGCGTTCGAGCAGCGCGCGACGATAGATCGCGCCGTTGCTGGAGACGTGGATCACCTTGCCGTGACGGTCGCGGCACTCGATGAAGCCGCGGTCGAGCAGCGACATCACTCGCTTCAGCATGCTGCCATCGCCATAGGAAGTCCGCCCGGAGACCGCCGCAACGGCGGGGTTCTCGTCGAGAGCTCTGTGTAGCGTGGCCATCCAACCCGGTTGCGGCAGGCAGTCGGCCTCGACGACGGCGATCAGCGGTTGGCGGCAATAGGGCAGGGCCGCATCCTTGAGTTGGGAGGATTCGTCGCTGTCGTGGGTGACGATGACGACTGATGGATCGTCCTGGCCCGCGCCATGGAAAAAAGCGCTGCCCGCCGGCAGCATGACGATGATTTCGGCCGGTACGCCCGCCCGGTCGTGCAGATAAGCTTGCAACGACTGGCGCAGCTCGCCATCGCCGTCGACCGACAGATAGTCTGAAACCACGATCAGGCTTATCGGCAAGACCGGCGGCCCGATGTGATCCATGGGAGCTACCTCCTTACGGCTATGCCGTAGACGATATGCCGGATGGCCTGCCTCAGTATAGCCTCGTCTTCGTCAAGCCGCCCGGTCAGCAGGTGCACCCAGGCATAGGACGAGACCATGTCGGCGATCTGGCTGGGGTCGACATCGCCAGCCACTTCGCCGCGCGCCTTGGCCCGCTCGATCAGCTTGCCGGTATGGGCGCGGCGGCCGGCGGAATAGGTGGCCAACGCCTCCGCGGCTGCTGGGTCCTGCTGCGCTTCGGCGATCAGCGAGCGAAAGATGTCGCCAGCCGGCGTTTCGCGCCACTGCGCAAACAGGCTTCTGGCGAAGATGAACAGGTCTTCCTCGATGTTGCCGGTGTCGGAGTAGATGATGTCGCGCTTCTGGCGTTGGTAGACCTCGAGCAGAAGGGCTGTCTTGCTCGGCCACCAGCGGTAGATCGTCGGCTTGCCGGCGCGCGCCCGGCGCGCCACCGCCTCGATCGAAAAGCCGGAATGGCCGTTTTCGATCAGCACTGCCTCCGCCGCTTCGAGGATCGCCTCGGCACTTTCCAGGCTGCGTTTGGCGCCGATCGACTTGCGCGCGGCTTCGGCTTCAGTGCTCATTCCAACCTCCATTTCAATAATCTCTACACCAGCTATTGACGAAACGAAACGGCCCGTTTTATATAACGAAACGTTTCGTTCCGATGGAGTTGAGTATGACTGCCTCCCAAACTCGCTTTTCCCGCCCGCGTTTCGCCCTCATGGTTCTGCTCGGGGTATACCCACTGATCACAGCGCTTCTCTACATCATCGTGCCTCTGACCGACGGCTGGACGATCTGGCAGCGCACATTGCTGATTGCGCCATTGATGGTATCAGCGATGATCTGGGGCTTGATCCCCACGGTTCAGCGCGTCTTCCGCGGTTTCCTCAATCCGGTCGTCGGCTGAGGCTGGCCCACATCTTCGTGAGGTTAAAACGCCTTGCGAAGCCTCGCGCTATCGGGCAAACGGTGCCAACTTCAACCGTTTCCCGAGCCCGCAGAGGTTCCCTCATGTCGACTGCCGTCTCCCCGCTTGCACCCAAGAAATACCCCAAGATGCCCGCCATCGATGGCGTGCGCATCGCCACCGCCGAAGCGGGCATCAAGTACAAGGGCCGCACAGACGTGCTGGCCATGGTGTTCGATGAGGGCACCGCGGCCGCTGGCGTATTCACCCGCTCGAAATGCCCCTCGGCTCCGGTCGATTTCTGCCGCCAGAATCTGACCGGCGGCAGGGCACGCATCCTGATCGTCAATTCCGGTAACGCCAACGCATTCACCGGCAAGAAGGGGCGCGAGACGACCTCGCTGACCGGCGAGGCCGCGGCCAAGGCTGCCGGCTGCACCCCCGGCGACGTGTTCTTGGCCTCGACCGGGGTGATCGGCGAGCCGCTCGACGCCGGCAAGTTCAGCCACCTGCTCTCCGGCATGGTCAAGGACGCCAGGCCCGACCACTGGACCGAAGCCGCCAAGGCGATCATGACCACAGACACCTATCCCAAGGTGGTCACCGCGACCGTCAAGCTCGGTCATACCGACGTCACGATCAACGGCATCGCCAAGGGTGCCGGCATGATCGCGCCCGACATGGCAACGATGCTGTCTTTCGTTGCCACCGACGCGCCGATATCTGCCGACGTCTTGCAGGACATGCTGTCGCGCGGCACCGCCAAGACCTTCAATGCCGTCACAGTCGACAGCGACACCTCGACCTCCGACACGCTGATGCTGTTTGCCACGGGTGCTGCCGCCAAACGCGGCGCGCCAAAGATCACCGATCCCAAGGATGCGCGCCTCGGCGCTTTCCGCCGGGCGCTCAACAAGATGCTGAAGACCCTCGCGCTTCAGGTCGTGCGCGACGGCGAGGGGGCACGCAAGCAGGTCGAAGTCACTGTCACCGGTGCCAAGTCGGCGCGCTCGGCCAAGCGCATCGCGCTGTCGATCGCCAATTCGCCGCTGGTCAAGACGGCGGTCGCCGGCGAGGACGCCAATTGGGGCCGCGTTGTCATGGCCGTCGGCAAGGCCGGCGAGCCGGCCGACCGCGATCTTTTGTCGATCTGGTTCGGTGACAACCGTCTCGCCCACAATGGCGAGCGCGATCCGGGCTATTCGGAAGCCGCGACCTCGGCCTATATGAAGGGCGACAACATCGTCATCCGCGCCGATATCGGCATTGGCCGCGGCAAAGCGACGGTTTGGACCTGCGACCTGACCAAGGAATATGTCGCCATCAACGGTGACTACAGGAGCTGATAGAACACGTGAACCAGAACCGCCCGTCGCACGAACTCGCGATCGTCCGCCGCTACGAGGCGGCGGGTTTTCGTGCCTGGCCGGCGGCGGCGGTGCATTATGACGGCACCTGGCTGGTTCGCCTCACGGCGGGCCATCCGGCCAAGCGGCTCAACTCGGTCAATCCGCTCGACCCCGCCGACATCCGCAACATTCCCGATCGCATCGCCCGCGCCAGCCGCCGCTTCGAGGCTTATGGCCGGCCGCTCACCTTCCGCATGTCGCCTCTGTCGGGGCCGGCGATCGCCGCCCATCTCGACCGCGAGGGCTGGAGCACGTTTTCGGAATCGATGGTGATGCGGCTGTCGCTCGACGACGGCGTCGTCGAACACGCCATGGACCAGATCCCGCTCAAGGACATCGGCCGCTTCGTCAGCGCCTCGATGGCGGTGCATGGGCTCGACCCGTCACTGCGCCCCGGCCTGTCCGAGATCATCGGCGCCATCCAGCCGGAAGCCGGCATGTTCGTGCTCGAACAGGACGAGAAGCCGGTGACGGCCGCGATCTGTGTCCACGACACCGATCTTGCCGGGCTGTTCGAGATCGCCACCACCGAGGCCGAGCGCGGCAAGGGTTTTGGCCACCGGCTGATCCTGTCGGCGCTGAAATGGGCCCGCCTGCGCGGTGCGCGTCAGGCCTGGCTGCAGGTCGAGGCCGACAATGCGGGCGCCATACGCCTGTACAAGAAGATGGGCTTCAAGGAAGTCTATCGTTACCACTACCGCCGCCCACCGGAGGCCTGACTTGACCCAACAGGGAAAACGCCTGCTGCTGGTGGCCGCCTGCGCGCTCGTCGATACCGACGGCCGCGTGCTTCTGGCCCAGCGCCCCGAGGGCAAGTCGCTTGCAGGCCTGTGGGAGTTTCCCGGCGGCAAGGTCGAGCAGGGCGAGACGCCGGAGGAAACCCTCATCCGCGAACTGCGCGAAGAGATCGGTATCGAGACCAAGACGGCGTGCCTTGCACCGCTGACCTTCGCCAGCCACACCTATGACGACTTCCATCTCCTGATGCCGCTCTATGTCTGCCGCCGCTTCTGGGGCATTCCGGAACCAAGGGAGGGCCAGGTGCTGAAGTGGGTGCGGCCAAAGCAGATGCGCGACTACCCCATGCCGCCCGCCGACGAGCCGCTGATCCCGTTCCTCATCGACCTGCTCTGACGCGGCCTTTGCGGCAGCGTTAAGCCAAAGTTTATCCAATCGTGAAAAATTGAATGGCCGCCGCCTGTCTCGGCTGCGCATCGACGCGGCTTTTTGCGAGGGACGTTGCCAATGCAAGCTGACAACGAGTGGGATCTCATCCGCCCCGAGCGATCGTCCTCTGCTGCCAGGGCGCGGGCCGGTATCCTGCGAGTCGCGCTGTTGTTCGGTTTCGTGGCGATAGCGCTGACGCTGTTTGCGACGCCCTTCCTCGAAGAAAAGACGCGTCCGCTGCTCAACCAGGTCCGCTTCGACGGTCTCGATTACACCGCCACCGGTTCGGTCAGCCGCAATGCCAGCTACACGCTTCGTCGCAGCGTGCTGCAGGATACGCCCCAGTCGGTTTGCGTCATCAAAGACAATGGCCAGCGCAGCGGCGAGTGCTGACTTCAGGCTTCACCGCCCGTTAAGCCTGCGCCGTTAACCTTTCTTAAGATGTCGGCCTTATGGTCTCACGCAACAAAGACGGGTGGGCGCGACCGATGATCAGGCGATTTCTCAGGGACAAAAGAGGCGCCACAGCGATCGAATACAGCCTGATCGCAACGCTGATCGCGATGGGAATCATCGGCGGCCTGGGACAGTTCGGCACGGCACTTCAGGCATATTGGGAAAACATCGGCACCAAGATCGCGACGCCCTGAGGCGTCAGAGCCTAGCTCTTCCCCTCATCCCCCAGCACCTTGGCCAGCGACACCTGTGCCGACCCCGGCTTGAGCGGCTTCTGCTGCGACGGATCCGGCGCCCAACCCGACAGCCAGACAAACGAAAAGCTCGCCCGCACGCGTCCGTCCGGATCGGAGAAGCGCTCGGCGTAGATTTCGGCTGCACGCTGGAAAAGCCTGCGCGTCGCAGGTTTCCGCGTCCGGTCGGCTAGTGCGCTCGTCACGCCCATCGCGCGCAGGTCCTGCATCAGCCCAAACATCGTGTCGTAGCGCACAGTCACCGTTTCGACATCGGCGACCGGCAGCGCAAAACCTGCCCGCTGTAACAATCCGCCGGCATCGCGCACGTCGGTGAAGGGGATGACTCGCGGGCTCGCCCCACCCGAAATCTCCGTCTCGGCGGCAAGCAGGCTTTCACGCAATTCGACCAGCGTGCCGGCTCCCGCCAATACACCGAGGAACAGCCCGTCCGGCTTCAGCGCCCGGCGGATCTGGATCAACTGGCCGGGAATGTCGTTGGCTTCCTGCAACGCAAGCAGTGACACGGCCAGGTCGACGCTCGCCGGCTCCAGCGCAATGGTCTCAGGATCGGAGATGATGCCCGGCCCGCCGCCAAGGAAAGCCTCGTCGGCTTCGACGCGCACAAGCTCGGTGACCTTGCCGCTGGCCGCCAGAACAGCCGATGCCGCCGGGCTGACCGAAAAGATCGCAGCACCGCGATCGAAGGTCCGCTCGACAGTGGACAGCCGTTCTCCGAGGTCTTCGGCGGCGCGCGCCATCAGGAAGTCGGCGCCGGCTACGCCCTGCGCCAGGGCACGGCGCCGGTGCGCGATCACGAGGCTGGCGTCGAAAATGGCTTGCACGTCGAGATGTCCTTGTTTGCCGGGTTTCTGCTATGGTCGCCCGACCCAGAACCGTCGTGGCCGATCCGATGCCGGAGATCAAGAGCCTCGCCTTATCAGTTGCCGCTTGGCCGGCGCGGATCCTTTTTCCGCCGGTATGCGCCGGCTGCCGCCGCCAAGTAACGCAAACAGGTGCCTTGTGCGGCGCCTGCTGGCCCAAACTGCCCTTCCTCGAAATGCCCTGGTGCGAGGTGATGGGCACGCCGTTCAGCCATGATTTCGGCGCCGGCTTTCTGTCCGCCGAAGCGATCGCCAACCCGCCGCCCTTCAACAGGGCCCGCGCCGCCGTCGCCTACACCGGCATCGCCCGGCGCATGGTCCAGGGCCTCAAGTTCCATGACCGCACCGACCTTGCACCGTGGATGGCGCGCTGGATGCTGCGAGCGGGTGCCGAACTCGTTGCCGATGCCGAGGTCGTCGTGCCCGTGCCTCTGCACTGGCGGCGTTTCTTCTGGCGCCAGTACAACCAGTCGGCGGAACTCGCCCGTGCCATAGCGTCGCTTTCCGGCGTGCCGTTTGCGCCGATGGCTGTGCGCCAGCAGATCGGGCTTGGCCTGCGCGAACGCGAGGACAATGTGCGCGCTGCCTTCGTCGTCCCGCCCGAAGCCGAGATCGATGTCAGGGGCAGGCGGGTGCTGGTAATCGACGACGTCTACACGACAGGCGCCACGGTCGCGGCGGTGACGCGCGCCCTCAGGAAGGGCGGCGCCGGTGCCGTCGACGTGCTTACCTTTGCGCGGGTTTTGCCGGGGGACTTCCGGCCCGACGATACGGACACTATATAGTCGACCAAGGGCAACGGATTTTCGTCATGGTTGATGTGACTATCTATACGCGCATGATGTGTGGCTACTGTACTGCGGCCAAGCGCCTTCTCGAGCGCAAGGGCGTTGCATTCACCGAGCATGACGCTAGCTTCTCGCCCGAGCTTCGGCAGGAAATGGTCACGCGCGCCAATGGCCGTGCGACCTTCCCGCAGATATTCATTGGCAACACCCATGTCGGCGGTTGCGACGACCTGCATGACCTCGACGCCCAAGGCAGGCTCGACCAACTTCTTGCAACCGGCGCGTAGACCCGAGGACTGACTATGGCGATTTTCAAGGCGGCAGCGGTGCAGATGCGTTCGGGCAAGGAGCCGGAGCGTAATGCGCGGGATTTCGAGGCGCTGGTCCGCGAGGCCGCCGACCTCGGTGCGACCTATGTCCAGACACCCGAGATGACCGGTGCCATCGTCGGCGACAAGGATGCGCGCGCGGCGGCCTTCACCTCCGAAGACCGCGACCTTATCGTAGCCAGCGGCCGCAAGCTTGCGGCGGAGCTCGGCATTCATCTTCATGTCGGCTCGACGGCCATCGTGCGCGCCGATGGCAAGCTTGCCAACCGGGCCTTCCTGTTCGGGCCTGATGGCGGCACGCTCGCCACCTACGACAAGATCCACATGTTCGACGTCGACCTCGACAATGGCGAGAGCTGGCGCGAATCCTCCGCTTACGAGCCGGGCACGGAAGCCGCCGTCGCCGACACTGCGCTCGCAAAGATCGGCTTTGCCATCTGCTACGACCTGCGCTTCCCGCAGTTGTTCCGCGCCGAGGCACTTGCCGGCGCTGACGTGCTGACAGTTCCCGCCGCCTTCACGCGCCAGACCGGCCTTGCCCACTGGCATCCCTTGCTGCGGGCGCGTGCCATCGAAAATGGCGCTTTCGTCATCGCCTCTGCCCAGGGCGGCAAGCATGAGGACGGCCGTGAGACTTTCGGCCATTCCCTGATCATCGATCCGTGGGGCCGTATCCTGGCCGAAGCCGACCATGACGAGCCGGGCGTCGTCGTTGCCGAGATCGACACCCAACATTCGGTCGATGCACGCAAGAAGATCCCCAATCTCAAGAATGCGCGCGAATTCGGAGTGGCGCTTCGCGCTGGCCAGGGAGCGCTCCGGGGAGCCGCGTCTTGATCCGATTTTCGCTGCATTGCGACCACGCGCATGACTTTGAGGGCTGGTTCCGCAGCAACGACGATTTCGAAACCCAGCGCAAGCGCGGTTTCGTGTCCTGCCCGGAATGCGGCTCGCAGAAGGTCGAAAAAGCGCTGATGGCGCCGGCGGTCTCGACCTCGCGCAAGCAGGAAAAGGTGGCACTCGCCATGGGCGAGCAGCAGCGCAAGATGATGGCCGCACTCAAGGAGCTGTCCGAAAAGGTTCGTGAGAACGCCGAGAATGTCGGTGACAAGTTCGCAGAGGAGGCGCGCAAGATCCATTTCGGCGAGACCGAGGCGCGCGGCATCTACGGCGCCGCGACCATCGAGGAGGCCAAAGGCCTTGCCGAAGACGGTATCGAATTCATGCCGCTTCCGGTGTTCCCCGAAGACCGGAACTGAGCCGGAGACGTTCCTCTTCTCCCCGAAAAGGTCTGCCGCGTCCTCGGCGCCGAGCTAGATACGCTGTCCCACGTCGATCCTGTTGCCGTCGGGGTCGGCAAACACGAAGGCCCGCTGGCCGTAGTCCTTGTCTTTCAGCGATTTGATGATCCGAACGCCGGCGGCCTCGCAGATGGCGTAGAGCGCGTCGATGTCGTCGACGAACATGTGGAACGCGTTGACGGTTGAAGGCGCGTGGTCGCGGCTCTGGCTCAGATGGATCTCGGCGGCGTCCTTCTTCAGCACCATGAAACCCACGGGACTACCGTTCTCGAACACTTTCTGCATGCCGAGGATTTCGGAGTAGAAGCGGAATGCCGCCTGGATGTCACGGACGGCAAGGCCTGGGGCCGCCCGGCCGAAGGTGATCGAATGAATGGGGGATGGACTCATAATGTGCTCCTGATGGCGAAAAGGCAGGGGCGGCGATGCGCATACCAGGTGAGGAGCGGTGTCCTGCGGGCAAGCTCGCATGGAAACGGACATGAGGGAAGACCCGTCGCACCTCAGGTGCGATCGTCCTCAGCCACCCGCCAGGTCGAAGGCCTTGCGCAAGGTGACTGGTGCGGTGTTGCGCCAGGCGGCGACCAGCGCGCTGCGCAGCGTCGGCTCGTCGGCAGCTTGAAGCATCACCCGCGTCCAGCCCTGCTTGCCCCAGCCGCCTTCGACCGGCCGGAACACCGTGGTCTCCGCTCCGCACATCACTTCCTGCTGGTCGCGCGTCAGCTTGATCACGGCATTGCCGTCCTCGGGCAGGGTGGCGAAGACACGGTCGCGGACACGGAAGTCGGGCTTGCCGAAATGCGATTTCTCGGTCGCCCCTGGCAGTTCCAGGGCGATGCGTCTGACATCTTCAGGTGTCATGGTATTCGAACCCGTAATTGTCTGCCCTTAATGTCGAGAGTTGCCGCGGACAGCGCAAGTTGCGCAGGGGCGCTTCACGACCAAATCGCTGCCCAGGACGTCCTCAGTCACCTTCGGCCTCGGGATCGAGCTGCGGATGGCGGCGGCGGTGGGTGGCGGCGGCGCGGGCGGCCTGTTCGTAGATACCTGTCACCAATTCCAGCGTGTGTGCTGCGTCGGCCAGCTTGGCGGCCAGGTCGGGCACGCGGGTCACCGCATCGATGAGCAGCACCGAGCGGATATCAGCGTAGCGCTCTGTGACGCGATGGCCGAGCGGCGTCACCTCATAGGTCACGCCGGTCCTGCCGCTGCCGGTGCGCTTGACGAAACCGCCCTTGATCAGCTTGCGCAGGCTGTACTGGATGTTGGGAATATCCTCGCGATTGGTCATGTGGGCGAGGTCATGGATGGTCTTTGGCCGATCGTTCATTCGGATGACGTGCAGCAAGGCGTTCTCTGCACCCGTCGCCGAAAATTCGATCACCGTGGCGAGGCATTCCGCCTGCCAGCGTCCGAACGCTTCGTAGGAGCGCATCAACGCATATTCCACTTCGGTGACGTCGATTTCGAGCGGCGTCCGGGCGAGATGCCAGCCGCGATCAAGCAGTTCGGAGCCTGGTACAGGTTTGTTTTCCTTGCTCATTCTTCGCCCTCCTGAACCTTCGGACCATGCCTTGCCGCGGCACGTTGCGTCTACATGAATTTATGATAGACTTTCTATTATAAAATTCATTTTATGGGGAGGAGACCCAAACATGAGCATGCTCGGCGCCACTGCATCCGCAGTGCAACCCTTCTTTCTCGGCACCTTTGCGTCCAACTGTTCCAGCGGCATGACCGTCACCAAGATCCCGGATCGCTGGGACAATTCATGGGGCAACAATCTGCGCCTCGGCAAGCTTCTCGACGACGCCGGCATCGACTTCATGCTGCCGATCGCCCGCTGGATCGGTTATGGCGGCGAGACCAATTTCCACGGCAACGTGCTGGAGACGATGACCTGGGCGACGGCGCTTCTAGCCCACACCCGCAACATCACGGTCTTCGCCACCATCCACACTGTCGCCAACCATCCTGTTGTCGTTGCCAAGCAACTGGCAACGATCGACCAGATCAGCGGCGGACGCGTCGGCCTCAACATCGTTGCGGGCTGGAACAAGCCCGAATATGAAGCGCTTGGCCTGACGCTGCCCGACGATCACGTCACCCGCTATGGCTATGCCCAGGAATGGTTCGACGTGGTCAGGGCATTGTGGAGCCGCGCCGAGGCCTTCGACTGGGACGGCACCTATTTCAAGCTCAAGCAGGTCCTTGGCGATCCAAGGCCTTCGGCGCGCCTGCCGATCCTCAACGCTGCCGGCTCCGATCATGGCCGCAAGTTCGCGATCCAGAACGCCGACTTCCTGTTCACCCCGGCGATCGACCTGGCCCGCTCGAAGGACGAGATCGCCGCGCTGAAGGCGCAGTCGAAGCAGGCCAGCCGCGCCGTCGATGTGCTGACCTTCTCGCATGTCGTCTGCCGTCCGACCGAAAGGGAGGCGCTCGACTTCCTCAACTATTCGGCCCGGGAGAACGCCGATTGGGAGGCCGCCGACAATCTCGTCCGGCTACAGTTCGCCCATGCACAGTCCTTCCCGCACGATCTGCTCGCACTCATCCGCGACCGCATGGCGGCGGGTCATGGCGGCTTCCCGCTTGTCGGCACGCCTGAGCAGGTGGCGGATGGCATCACCGCGCTTCATGAAACAGGCTTCCGCGGAACCACCTTGTCGTTCGTCGATTACGCCGAGGAATTCCCCTATTTCCGTGACAACGTCCTGCCGATCCTGGAGGCGCGAGGCATACGCATCCCGCCTCTGGCGCAGCGTTCGGCGGCGTGAAGGGCGACGAGGTCATGACGATCCCCATTTCCGTTCCTCTCGTCCCCGTGGGGGGCGCTGATTTCCGCGCCGCCATGCGGCTCATCGTCGGCAATGTCAGCGTCATCACCGCCGGCGTCGGCGATGACCGCTCAGGACTGGTGGTGATTTCGGTCGTTTCACTGTCGGCCGAGCCACCCAAGGTCATCGCCTGCGTCAACCGGTCGTCGTCGACCTGGTCGGTCATCGAGCGGCATGGCCATTTCGCCGTCAATTCGCTTGGGCCGCAGCATCAGCAGGTCGCCGAGCGTTTTTCCGGCTTCGGCGGCATCAAGGGCAATGAACGCTACGAAGTTGCTGACTGGCTCACGCTGAAGACCGGGGCGTCGGTGCTGTCGGATGCGGTCGCCGCTTTCGATTGCAGCCTCGACGAGATGATTGATCGCGGCACGCATTCGATCATCATCGGCTCGGTCGAGGCGGTCAGGACGCAGGATGCCGGTCAGGCGCTGCTCTACTGGCGCGGCGGCTACCGGCCGCTAGACGCCTGACGTCGGACCGACGGGAGAGGCGGCCTCAGGCCGCCTTTTCCGCCAGCACCATGTAGTTGACGTCCATGTCGCGCGATTTCTGCCAGCGGTCGGCAAGCGGATTGTAGATCACGCCGGTGCGGTCGATGGTGGCGAGGCCGGCGCCGATGAGCGCCTTGTCAAGTTCCTCGGGGCGCACCAGCTTGCCATACTGGTGGGTGCCGCGCGGCAGCCAGCGCAACACATACTCAGCGCCGACGATGGCGAGACCCAGCGCCTTGAAGGTGCGGTTTATGGTGGCGACGAACATGATGCCACCAGGCTTGACCATCTCGCCGCATTTCCTGACGAACAGTTCGACGTCGGCAACGTGCTCGACAACTTCCATATTGAGGATGATGTCGAATTTCTCGCCGGCGTCGGCGAGATCCTCGGCTGTCGTGGCGCGGTAGTCCACCTTCACACCGCTTTCGGCAGCATGGATCTTGGCTACCTCGATGTTGGTGGACGAGGCGTCGGCGCCGACGACTTCAGCGCCCAGGCGTGCCATAGGCTCGCACAAAAGGCCGCCGCCGCAGCCGATGTCGAGGATCCGCAGGCCTTCGAAGGGCCTGGCGGCGTGGGTGTCGCGGCCGAAGCGCTGGGCGACCTGGTCGCGGATGTAGCCCAGGCGGACAGGGTTGAACTTGTGCAGCGGGCGGAACTTGCCGTTTGGGTTCCACCATTCGGCAGACAGAGCCGAGAACCGCTCGACTTCTCCGGCATCGATGGTCGATGGGCGGGGGTCTGGCATTGCTGTGGTCTCCGTCGGGCGCAAGGAAGTTGGGCGAGCGCAAGGAAGTCGGGTCTGGCGTCCCGATTGTCAAGGCGACATTTCCGCGAACCGCTGGACGCGTCCCCAAACCCTCCGTCTGCTCTCACGCGCCGGCAAGAAATGCCGCGGTGATTTGTCTGGCCGGGCGTCCTTGCGGAATGCGCGTGTTTTGGCTATGCAGGCCGCGCATTCGACACCGTTCAATTCATCGGTGTTTTCACTCATTTTCCGGCCCCGTCGGGGCCGGCGCATATGGCAAGGGCATTTCGCTTCTATGGCGCGCATCGTGATGAAATTCGGCGGGACATCCGTCGCCGACATCGCCCGAATCCGCAACGTGGCGCGCCATGTCAAACGTGAGGTTGACGCCGGCCACGAAGTCGCCGTGGTCGTATCGGCGATGTCCGGCAAGACCAACGAGCTGGTCGGTTGGGTGCAGGAGGCCTCGAAGGCCGAAGGCGCCAATTTCAACATTTACGACGCCCGCGAATATGACGCCGTGGTCGCCTCGGGCGAGCAGGTGACGTCGGGACTGCTGTCGCTTGCGCTGCAGGCGATGGGAATCAACGCCCGCTCCTGGCAGGGCTGGCAGATCCCGATCAAGACCGACAACGCACATGGCGCGGCCCGCATCCTCGACATTGACGGCTCGTTCCTGATCAAGCGCTTCCAGGAGGGCCAGGTCGCTGTGGTTGCAGGTTTTCAGGGCATCGGCCCCGACAACCGCATCGCCACGCTCGGGCGCGGCGGCTCCGACACCTCGGCTGTCGCAATCGCAGCAGCCGTGAAGGCCGATCGCTGCGATATCTACACCGATGTCGACGGCGTCTACACGACGGATCCGCGCATCGAGCCCAAGGCGCGGCGCCTGTCGCGCATCTCGTTCGAGGAAATGCTCGAAATGGCTTCGCTCGGCGCCAAGGTGCTGCAGGTCCGCTCGGTCGAACTGGCCATGGTGCACAAGGTCCGCACCTTCGTGCGTTCTTCCTTCGAGGATCCCGATGCGCCCGGCATGGGCGATTTCCTCAACCCGCCTGGTACTCTCATTTGTGACGAGGATGAAATCGTGGAACAGCAGGTCGTCACCGGAATTGCCTACGCCAAGGACGAAGCCCAGGTCTCGCTGCGCCGTGTCGCCGACCGGCCGGGTGTTGCAGGCGGGATCTTCGGCCCATTGGCCGAGGCCAACATCAATGTCGACATGATCGTCCAGAACATTTCCGAGGACGGCAAGTTCACCGACATGACCTTCACCGTGCCATCGGGCGACGTCAACAAGGCGCTTGCCGTGCTCGAGAAGATCCGCCCCGACATCGGGTATGATGCCGTCCAACACGATGAGGGCATGTCCAAGGTGTCGGTCATCGGCATCGGCATGCGCAGCCATGCAGGCGTCGCGGCCACAGCTTTCCAGGCACTGGCCGCCAAGGGTATCAACATCCGCGCCATCACCACCTCCGAGATCAAGATTTCGATCCTTATCGACGGGCCTTATACTGAACTTGCGGTTCGGACTTTGCATTCCGTCTACGGTCTGGATAAGCAGTAGTATTAGGAGTCGAGCGTCACCGCGTTGCCGGCGTGGCAAGCACGTGCCGCGCCGGGTCCAACCATTGGAGACGGTGAATGATACGTGACATGGCCGCCGGGCCGCGCGTACTTCTGAAACGGCTCCGCGAATTGATGGCGGAGCCCCTCGAGCCACAGGAACGGCTCGACAGGATCGTGCGCGATATAGCCGCCAACATGGTGGCCGAAGTCTGCTCGCTCTACGTGCTTCGCGCCGACTCGGTGCTCGAGCTCTATGCGACTGTCGGTCTCAATCCCAACGCCGTCCACCTGGCGCAGTTGCGTCTCGGCCAGGGTCTGGTCGGCACGATTGCTGCCAGCGCCCGCGCGCTCAACCTCTCCAACGCCCAGGAACATCCCGCCTTCGCCTACCTGCCGGAGACAGGCGAGGAGATCTACCATTCCTTCCTCGGCGTGCCGGTGCTCAGGGCAGGGCGCACGCTCGGCGTTCTGGTCGTCCAGAACAAGACCATGCGGCACTACCGCGACGATGAGATCGAGGCGCTCGAAACCACCGCCATGGTGATTGCCGAGATGATCGCCTCAGGCGACATCGGTCGCCTCAGCCGTCCGGGCCTCGAACTCGATCTGTCGCGCCCGGCGAGCTTCACCGGCATCGCCTTCAACGAAGGTGTCGGCCTCGGCCATGTCGTGCTGCACGAGCCGCGCATCGTCGTCACCAACCTGTTCAACGAAGACAGCGAAGAGGAGCTGCGCCGGCTCGAGGATTCGCTCGGTTCCCTGCGCTTGTCGATCGACGACATGCTCGAACGCCGCGACGTCGCCTTCGAGGGCGAGCACCGCGAAGTTCTCGAAGCCTACCGGATGTTTGCCAACGACCGTGGCTGGGTGCGCCGTCTCGAAGAGGCGATCCGCAACGGCCTGACGGCGGAAGCCGCGGTCGAAAAGGTGCAGAGCGACATGCGCGCGCGCATGATGCACATGACCGATCCTTATCTGCGCGAGCGGATGAGCGATTTCGACGACCTCGCCAACCGCCTTTTGCGCCAGCTGCTGGGTCGCGGCCCCGAGACCATCGCCGAGAGCCTGCCCAAGGACGCCATCATCGTTGCGCGTTCGATGGGGGCGGCCGAGCTGCTCGACTATCCGCGCGATCGCTTGCGCGGGCTGGTGCTGGAAGACGGTGCGCCGACGTCCCACGTCGTCATCGTCGCGCGCGCCATGGGCATCCCCGTCGCCGGACAGATGAAGGGCGTCGTTTCCATGTCGGAGAACGGCGATCCGATCATCGTCGACGGTGTCGAAGGCGCTGTCCACCTTCGGCCGCAGCCTGATCTCGAAGCAGCCTATGCCGAAAAGGTGCGCTTCCGCGCCCGCCGCCAGGAACTCTACCGCGAACTGCGCAAGAAGCCGTCCGAAACAAAGGACGGCGTCAAGGTCGACCTCTTGATGAATGCCGGCCTCGCCGTCGACCTGCCGCAGCTCGCCGAGGCGGGTGCGGCCGGCATTGGCCTGTTCCGCACCGAGCTGCAGTTCATGGTCGCCTCGACGTTCCCGCGCGCCGAAGCGCAGGAAAAGCTCTACCGCGACGTGCTCGACACTGCGCGTGGCCGTCCCGTCACCTTCCGCACCATCGACATTGGCGGCGACAAGGTGCTGCCCTATTTCAAGGGCTCGGCGCAGGAAGAAGAAAACCCCGCACTTGGCTGGCGCGCCATCCGCCTCACGCTCGACCGTCCCGGCCTGTTGCGTACCCAGATCCGGGCGCTGCTCAAAGCCGCCGGCGGACGCGAGCTCAAGGTCATGCTGCCGATGGTCACAGAGCTTGGCGAGATCGCCCAGGCGCGGGAGATTATCGACCGCGAGGTCCGCCACCTCTCCCGCTTCGCGCACCATTTGCCGACGAGCCTGAAGCTCGGCGCGATGGTAGAGGTGCCGTCGCTGTTGTGGCAGCTCGACGAGCTGATGCAGGCCGTCGATTTCGTCTCGGTCGGCTCCAACGATCTGTTTCAGTTCGTCATGGCCGCCGACCGCGGCAACACTCAGCTTGCCGACCGCTTCGACACGCTGTCGGTGCCGTTCCTGCGCGTGCTGAAGCAGATCGCCGATGCCGGCCTGCGCAACCACACGCCGGTGACCCTTTGCGGCGAGCTTGCCGGCAAGCCGATCTCGGCGATGGCGCTGCTTGGCCTCGGCTACCGCTCGATCTCGATGTCGCCTGCTTCCATCGGTCCGGTCAAGGCGATGCTGACCGAACTGCCGCTTGGCGAACTTACCGCCTTCCTCGACGATAACCTTGCCGGTCCTGCCGCCCGCCTGCCGATGCGCGCGCTGCTCCAGGCCTTTGCGGACGACCGTTCAATACCATTATGATCAGCCTGCCCCATGACAGAATGAACCAGGTCGTCAAACGCTTCGACATGCTCGAAGCGCAGATGGCCGCCGGTCCGGCGCCCGACGTCTACGTCAAGCTGGCCTCCGAATATTCCGACATCCAGGACCTTGTGGCCAGGATCCGCGAATTGCGCTCGGCCGAGCAGGAGCTGGTCGATCTCGATGCGATGCTGTCCGACAAGGGCACCGACGCCGAGATGCGGGCGCTGGCCGAGATGGACAAGCCCGAGGTCGAGGACCGCATCGAGGCGCTGCAGCGCGAAATCCAAATCCTGCTGTTGCCCAAGGATGCTGCGGACGACAAGAACGCCATCCTCGAAATCCGCGCCGGCACCGGCGGCGACGAGGCAGCGCTTTTTGCCGGCGACCTCTACCGCATGTACGAACGCTATGCTGCCTCCAAGGGCTGGCGGTTCGAGGTCGTGTCGGCAAGCGACGGCGATGCCGGCGGCTTCAAGGAAGTCATCGCCGGCGTCTCGGGCAAGGGCGTGTTCGCGCATCTGAAGTTCGAGTCGGGCGTGCACCGCGTCCAGCGCGTGCCGGCGACCGAGGCCAGCGGCCGCATCCACACCTCCGCCGCCACAGTCGCGGTGCTGCCGGAGGCGGAGGAGGTCGACATCGATATCCGCGCCGAAGACATCCGCATCGACACCATGCGTGCCTCGGGCTCCGGCGGCCAGCACGTCAACACCACCGACTCGGCGGTGCGCATCACCCATCTGCCCACCGGCATCATGGTGGTGCAGGCGGAAAAATCGCAGCACCAGAACCGTGCGCGTGCGATGCAGATCCTGCGTGCCCGCCTCTATGACCTGGAGCGCAGCCGTGCCGATGAGGAACGCTCGTCGTCGCGCAAGTCACAGGTGGGTTCCGGCGATCGCTCCGAGCGCATCCGCACCTATAATTTTCCGCAGGGGCGCCTGACCGACCACCGCATCAACCTGACGCTCTACAAGCTCGACCGGGTGATGATGGGCGAACTCGATGAGGTCGTCGAGGCGCTGATCTCCGACCACCAGTCGAAGCTGCTGGCCGACATGGGCTCGGATGGCTGAGCGTCGGCTTGGTGACCTGCTGCGCCACGCGCGCCAGCGCCTGGCAGACGCCGGCATTGTCGATGCGGCATTCGATTCCCGGCTGCTCGTCGAGCATTTCTCCGGCACCACACGCAGTGACGCCATTTCGTCGCCCGACAGGATCGTCGGGCAGGTAGCCGAGGTCGAGGCAGCGCTCGCGCGCCGCATAGCGGGCGAACCGGTCCACCGCATCCTCGGCTACCGCGATTTCTACGGCATGCGGCTCAGCCTCTCCTCGGAGACGCTCGAACCCCGTCCCGACACCGAGACGCTTGTCGATGCCGTCCTGCCTTTTGTCCATCAGACGGCGGCGCGCCAGGGCGTTTGCCGCATCCTCGACCTTGGCACCGGCACCGGCGCGATTGCGCTGGCGCTCGTCACGCAGGAGCCGAAGGCGGTGGCGATCGGCGTCGATGTTTCCGACGATGCGCTGACGACGGCGGTGGCCAATGCCGGCCAGCTTGGCGTGTCGGCGCGCTTTACTGCGAAAAAATCCGACTGGTTTGCAGAGATAATTGGCCTGCACCATTTAATCGTCTCAAATCCTCCCTATATCTCTTCTTCAGAGATCGAGAATTTGCAGAACGAGGTTCGCAAATTTGATCCGCGCCGCGCGCTCGACGGCGGCCCGGACGGTGTTGACCCATACAGAATGATCGCGTCGGGTGCTGCGCTCCATCTTGAAAAAGATGGCCTTGTCGGGCTTGAAATCGGGCACGATCAAAGGCGCGCTGTGACAGCGATATTCGAGCAAGCCGGCTACCATTTGTTGGCCCAGAACAAGGACTTGGGCGGCAATGACCGCGTGCTCTTATTCCGCCGCTGAGCGAGGCTTTTTGGCATTGCAAAAAACCGCTTGGCAAGGAAAGTGAATGCCGCTAGGTTCCCGGCAACCGGATGAGACGAAGCAGGCAGTGCTGTTAAACGATTCGGTTTCCTTCGAAACTAGCTGCCTTCGTGCGTAGACGACGCTCTAGCTTCGTGCGGGGATCGTCCGGCAAGTGACATGAACCGAAACAGGATGGCATGTGGCGCCGACGCAGGAAAGTTGCGGGCGATCACCGGCGGAAAAGTACGAAACGGCAGGCCGCCTAAGTGCCCCCGTTCGGATTAGACTTCAACACAAAGAGAATCTGATGAGGCCACAACAGCAGAATAGGCGCATGCGCGGTCGTAACAACAACAATAACAACAACAATAACAATAACGGCAACAACAACCGCAAGGGTCCAAACCCACTTACGCGCAACTATGAGAGCAACGGACCCGACGTAAAGATCCGTGGTTCTGCGCAGCAGATCGCTGAAAAATACACCACCCTGGCGCGCGACGCGCACAGCTCTGGTGATCGCGTGATGGCCGAAAACTATCTGCAGCACGCAGAGCACTACAACCGCATCATTGCTGCCGCCATGGCGCAGATGCCCATCCAGCAACAGCAGCAGAGCCGCGACGACTTCGATTCCGACATGGATGACGAGCGCGACGATGACGGTGTGGGCAACAACGTTGCCGAGGCCCAGGTCCAGCAGCCTCAGTTTCAGCCGCAGCCGGTCGTCAATGGTTCCGGTCCGCAGCCTGACATCGAAGGCACGCCGGCCGAGGTCGCCCTCAACCCGGAAGCCGCCGAAGGCCAGCCGCGTGAAGGCCGCCGCGAGCGCCGCCCCAATCGTGAACGCCGTCCGCGCCAGCACGAGCAGCAGGCCGAGGCATCGCAATCGGAAGTCGCCGTGGCTGAACAGCCGCAGCCGCAGGCAGCCGTTGCGGAAGCAGTCGTCGCCGAGGCAGTGGTTGCTCAGGCGGCACCTGCCGCCGAAGCCGCCGAGGGTGAAGTCGCTACCGCGCCGCGTCGTGGCCGTCGTCCTCGCCGTGGCGAGCGCGCCGTAACCGAGGCATCCGGCGACGCAGGCGAAGCGCCGGTAGCCGAGCCTGCCATCGTCGAAGGCTGACCGCTTTTAGCAGTCAAGGCTTTCAAGCCATTTCAGTTAGAACGATTTGGTCAGTTAGAGCCATTTGGGCGGCGGGATGAAAATCCCGCCGTTTTTTGTTTTTGACCTCATCGACCGGGCGGCGCGAAAATCTGATTTGATTTCGCCCGCCGTGACGCGCAGACTCGAAAAAAATCCCGTTCCGTCTGCGTGTCAAAAAATGCGGCACGGCACTGCTGACATGCCTTGAGGTATATCGTCCTAGGCACCATATCAGCCTCAGTTGGATCCGGCCCGGTCGGGCGGGTCCGTCACCTTGAACCTGGCCGGTGCCGCTAAGCGGGCCGGTACGGAAATGGAGACACCGAATGAATCTTGAGAAATACTCCGAGCGCGTCCGCGGCTTCATCCAGTCGGCGCAGACCTACGCTCTTTCCAACAATCACCAGCAGTTCACGCCCGAGCACATCCTCAAGGTGCTGATCGATGACGACGAAGGGCTTGCGTCGTCGCTGATCGAGCGCGCCGGCGGCAATGCCCGCGACGTCAGGCTTGGCGTCGAGGCCGCCCTCAAGGCGATGCCGAAAGTCGAGGGCGCCAACGGCCAGCTCTATCTGGCGCAGCCGCTCGCCAAGGTGTTTTCGACTGCCGAGGAGCTGGCCAAGAAGGCCGGCGACAGCTTCGTCACCGTCGAGCGCCTGCTGACGGCACTTGCCGTCGAGAAGTCGGCCAAGACCGCCGACATCCTCGCCAAGGCCGGCGTCACCGCCCAGGCGCTCAATGCGGCGATCAACGACATCCGCAAGGGCCGCACCGCCGACTCGGCCAGCGCCGAGCAGGGCTACGACGCCTTGAAGAAATACGCGCGCGATCTCACCGCCGATGCGCGCGCGGGCAAGCTCGACCCGGTCATCGGCCGTGACGACGAGATCCGCCGCACCATCCAGGTGCTGTCGCGGCGGACCAAGAACAATCCGGTGCTGATCGGCGAGCCCGGCGTTGGCAAGACGGCGATTGCCGAGGGGCTGGCGCTGCGCATCGTCAATGGCGATGTGCCGGAAAGCCTCAAGGACAAGCAGCTCATGGCGCTCGACATGGGTGCGCTGATTGCCGGTGCCAAATATCGCGGCGAGTTCGAGGAGCGGCTGAAGGCGGTGCTGTCCGAAGTCACCTCGGCTGCCGGCGGCATCATCCTGTTCATCGACGAGATGCATACGCTTGTCGGCGCCGGCAAGGCCGATGGCGCGATGGATGCGTCCAACCTGCTCAAGCCGGCGCTTGCCCGCGGCGAGCTGCACTGCGTCGGCGCGACCACGCTCGACGAGTACCGCAAACATGTCGAAAAGGACGCCGCCCTTGCCCGCCGCTTCCAGCCGGTGTTCGTCTCCGAGCCGACGGTCGAGGACACCATCTCGATCCTGCGCGGCCTGAAGGAGAAGTACGAGCAGCACCACAAGGTGCGCATCTCGGATTCGGCACTGGTTGCCGCCGCGACGCTGTCGAACCGCTACATCACCGACCGCTTCCTGCCCGACAAGGCGATCGACCTCGTCGACGAGGCCGGTTCGCGGCTGCGCATGCAGATCGATTCCAAGCCCGAGGCGCTTGACGAGATCGACCGCCGCATCATGCAGCTCAAGATCGAGCGCGAGGCACTCAAGCTCGAAAAGGACGACGCCTCGCGCGACCGTCTCGAACGGCTTGAGAAGGAGCTGGCCGGGCTCGAGGAAGAGTCGACCCGCGTGACCAGCCAGTGGATGGCCGAGAAGGAAAAGCTCGGCCTTGCCGCCGACCTCAAGGGCCAGCTCGAAGAGGCCCGCAACGAACTCGCCATCGCCCAGCGCAAGGGCGAGTTCCAGAAGGCGGGCGAGCTTGCCTATGGCCGCATCCCCGAGCTTGAAAAGAAGCTCGTCGAGGCCGAGGCGCTCGAAGGCCGGGGCACCATGGTCGAGGAGACCGTGACGCCGGACCATGTCGGCCATGTCGTGTCGCGCTGGACCGGCATTCCGGTCGACAAGATGCTCGAAGGCGAACGCGACAAGCTGTTGCGCATGGAAGACGAGATCGGGGTCCGTGTCGTCGGCCAGGGCGAAGCGGTGCAGGCAGTGTCCAAGGCTGTCAGGCGTGCCCGTGCCGGCCTGCAGGACCCCAACCGGCCGATCGGCTCGTTCATGTTCCTCGGCCCCACCGGTGTCGGCAAGACCGAGCTCACCAAGGCGCTTGCCGACTACCTGTTCGACGACGAGCATGCGCTGGTGCGCATCGACATGTCCGAGTATATGGAGAAGCACTCCGTTGCCCGGCTGATCGGCGCGCCTCCCGGCTATGTCGGCTACGAGGAGGGTGGGGCGCTGACCGAAGCCGTGCGCCGCAGGCCCTACCAGGTGATCCTGTTCGACGAGATCGAAAAGGCGCATCCCGATGTCTTCAACGTGCTGCTGCAGGTGCTCGACGATGGCCGCCTGACCGATGGTCAGGGCCGCACCGTCGACTTCCGCAACACGCTGATCATCATGACGTCCAACCTCGGCGCCGAATACCTTGTGGCGCTCGGCGAAGACGAGGATGTCGACCAGGTCCGCGACGAGGTCATGGGGGTGGTCAAGTCGTCGTTCCGGCCGGAGTTCCTGAACCGTATCGACGAGGTCATCCTGTTCCATCGCCTGCGTCGTCAGGATATGGGCCGGATCGTCGAGATCCAGCTCAAGCGGCTCGAAAAGCTGCTGTCTGACCGCAAGATTGCGCTGTCGCTCGACAAGGACGCGATCGACTGGCTCGCCAACAAGGGTTACGACCCGGCCTATGGCGCCCGCCCGCTCAAGCGCGTCATCCAGAAGGAGTTGCAGGACCCGCTCGCCGAAAAGATCCTGCTCGGCGACATTCTCGACGGCTCGACCGTCAAGATCACCGCTGGCTCGGACCGGCTCAACTTCCGGTCAAAGCCGACGGTGGTGAGCGAAGAGGCGGCTGCGTAATGTGATGAACTGGCCCTTGCTGGAAACAGCAAGGGCCAGTTTCAACGCGTCTCAACCGCAACGAGATCACGACCGTTGGCGGCGTTTTCGGCCCGCAGGTAGGAGCGTGAGAGAATGACCGCAGTCATGACGATCTGGTAGCTGCTGATGGCTGTGCCAATCATCGCGCTGAGCAGGAGGCCGAAATCAAAGCCGCCTGCTGCCGGGAAGTAGGAGTCCCCTGCGCCCAGCATGTTGGCTGCGGCTGCGATAGCCAGGATCTGTACAACGCTCAAGAGGCCGAACGACACGAGCAGCCGAGGGAATGCATAGAAAAAACTCATTCTGCCGCGGCGCCCGGCGGCTGCAAATGTTTTGTCGCTCTGCATGACGATGGCGGGCAGCATGGTTCCCCACTTTGCGAAAACCAGTGCTGCCGACAAAAGCAGTGCCAAAACTGCCGTGGCAATGAGGCTGGTCCTTCCCCAGTTGTTTCCAGACAGGAATATGACCAGGGCCAGCATTGGTGCGCAGGAAATTACGCCCAGGACGATTGTGCGGAACACGAAGCTGCCGATGTATCTTGAGCTCTTGCTTTGCAGTTCACGCATGGCGTCTGCCGTGCCGAGGCGGGACAGAACCGATAAATGTGCAGGGATTGCCAACATCGCGGATGCGAACGTCAGCGCGATGGAGCTCGCGGATGTATTCTCCATTTTCTCTTCGATCATCAGGAAAACCACGATCATCGCGCAATACGCCAGGACGTAAATGATCTCCTTCTTCATGATGCGTAGCGACGTGGACCAGATGTTGCCGCCGTTTTCCATCGACGATTTTCCTTTGTGCGCACCGGGACTAAGCATGCGCAAATCTGACACGGCATCGTGAAAGTAAAGTTAGCTTCCATTGCGGAGTAATTGAAAGAATTGCGGGGGGTATCGTGACCATGACACTCGGCGACTACAACAGCTTCTGCGCTTCGCTGCCCCACACGACCCATGTCGTGCAATGGGGGGCGCGCATGTCTGGAAGGTCGGCGGCAAGGTCTTTGCCATCGCTGGCTGGAGCGACGGCGACGGGCTCGCGGTCACCTTCAAGGTCTCCGAAATGGCCTTCGACATCCTGAAGGAGCAGCCCGGCCTTAGGCCCGCACCTTATCTCGCCTCGCGCGGCATGAAGTGGATCCAGCGCCAGAACGGCGAGACCATGGATGACCAGGGCCTGCGCGACTATATCGGCGAAAGCCACCGGCTGATCGCCGTGAAGCTGCCGAAGGCTATGCGCAGGCAGCTCGGCCTTCCTGCCTGACCTCGATTCGAGGGGGGGACCTCGACTTAAGGCGGGTGTCGCCCGGCCAAGGTCTCAAAATCCACCTAACGCGGTCATTTTCATGCCCCGTTCATGTTGGAAAGGTTAGCAGATCGTTATTGGATGTCGGTGGAAGATGGTGATTCCACCGCGGCTGCTGTCAGCGGCCGAGATTCGGAGAGATGTGGCGACCATGTTGCGCAAGATCGTTGTGCTTTCGGCCATGGCCACCGGCCTGTCGGCGCTCCAGGCAGCGGCTGCGGCCGCGCCGTCGGGCGAGCCCGCATTGCCACGCGTACAGGCCGACAGGAACTTGCTCCAGCTTGCCCAGAGCGAAGTCGAGGTCTTCTACGACAGCCGAGGCAACCGCGTGCTCGTCGATCCCTACACCGGCAAGGTCATCGCCGTGCAGCCACCGGAGACGCGCCTCAACCGACCGGCCTTGCGCCGCGAAATGCGCCGTCAGGAGCTTCGCCGCGACTACCGCCAGGGCGATGTGCTGATCGGCCCGGCCGATGACGGCTATTACAGCGACGACGCGCTGGCCGTTCCGGCCGATCCCAATGGCGACGATTACTACAACAACGACCTCGACGCGTTTCCTGAGGCGCCCGGCGGGCCGCGCGTCGTGTCGCGCGAGCCGCTGCAGAGCCCCGACGACCAGCCGGCACTGCCGGCCAACCCACGTATCACCGACCGCCCGCTTGAGCCCTCCATTGCCGTCAAGGGCCGCGAGGATGTCGCTTCGCTGCAGATCCTGCTCGATCGTCTTGGCGCATCACCCGGCGTCATTGATGGCCGCTTCGGCTCCAATGTCGACAAGGCGCTTGTTGCCTATAACGAGATGACCGGCGCCAGCCTGAAATCGACCGACGCCGAGGGCATCAAGCAGGCGCTGGCCGAAACCGGCGGCGACGCCTTCGGCTCCTACACCATCACCCCGGAAGATGCGGCCGGGCCCTTCGTCGCCTCGGTTCCCGCCGACTACAGTGAAAAGGCCAAGCTCGAGCGCATGGCCTTCACATCGGTCACCGAGATGCTGGCCGAGCGTTTCCACATGGACGAAAACTATCTCAAGGCTCTCAACCCGGACCTCAATTTTAACCGCCCGGGCACCATCGTGAAGGTCGCCAATTTCGGCAAGCTGGTGAACAAGCCGGTGTCGCGCATCGTCGCCGACAAGGGGCTTAAGCAGGTGCGCGCCTATAACGAGGCCGGCCAGCTCGTCGCCGCCTATCCGGCGACCATCGGCTCGGGCGACACACCATCGCCGACCGGCACCCATGCGGTGTCGCGCGTCGCACTCGACCCCAACTACACCTACAATCCCAAGCTCAATTTCAAGCAGGGCGAAAACGACAAGGTCCTGACCATCCCGCCGGGCCCGAACGGCCCGGTCGGCTCGGTCTGGATCGCCTTGGATAAACCGACCTACGGCATCCACGGCACACCCGACCCGTCCAAGATCGGCAAGACTGAAAGCCATGGCTGCGTGCGCCTGACCAACTGGGACGCACGCGAGCTCGCCAAGATCGTCAAGGCCGGTGTCCCGGTCGAGTTCATGGAATAGGGCCGGCCGGCCTTTGGGGCACGGCGGGCGAATAATCTGCTGGTATGATGCGCCCGACCGTGCAGGAAATCGCTCAAGCCTTGCAGGCGGCTGAGCTGTTGTCGGCTGCCTTCATCGACAGCGGGCAGAACAATCTTGTTCTCGATGCGGGCGATCTGATCGTGCGGGTACCCCGCCACGACGAAGCGCGGCGCGATCTGACAAGAGAGGCCGGCATTCTTGCCGTTCTGGCGCCAAGGCTGCCTTGGCCGGTGCCAGCGCCGCAACTGCGAAGCGTCGGCGCGCATGTCGTTGCGGTCCATCGCAAGGTGGCGGGCGAGCCCTTGCTGTCGCTCGCTGGAATGACGGACAAGCAGAAGCTGGAACTGGCTCGAGACCTCGCGCCGTTCCTGCGGGCCCTTCACGCGATGCCGGTCGAGCTCCTGCCGGCCGCCGTTGCCACCGACACCATGGCCGAATGGCGCGAACTGCGCGACAAGCTCGACGCCAAGGCGCTGCCTTTGCTGCCTGCCGACACCGGCGCGGCAATCCGCGCGCGCTTCGACCGGTTTCTCGGCAATGGACATGATACCCCGCGCGCGATCATCCATGGCGATTTCGGCACCGGCAACGTCCTGGTCGACAACGGCTAGGTTTCGGGCGTCATCGATTTCGCCGGCTGCAGCAAGGGTGACCCCGCCTATGATCTCGCCAGCCTGTTTGCCGGCCTGGGCGACGATTTGCTGGCGCTGATGGTGCCGCATTATCCTGGCATCGCTACGATGCGGGACCGCATCGCCTTCTATCGCAGCACCTTTCCGCTGCTCGACGTGCTTTTCGGCCTTGATCATGGCGATGCAGCAGCACTCGAAGCTGGGCTGCGATCTCTGACCGGCGGCGACGTTCAGGGCTGACTGCCGTCTTGCATTTGCATCGCGGCTGCCGGCAAATATCCGCAGATTGAGGTAGCCAGATGAATATTCGCTCCGAACAGCCTGCCGACGTCGCAACGATCCGCGCGCTCACCCGAGCGGCCTTCGCGAACGCCCCGCATTCCAGCCAGACCGAGGCTGCGATCGTCGACGCTTTGCGCGATGCCGGCGCGTTGACCCTGTCGCTGGTCGCCGAGGACGCCGGCAAGATACTCGGGCATGTCGCCTTTTCGCCTGTAACTGTCGGCGGCGACGCCGGCTGGTATGGTCTTGGCCCGGTTTCGGTCTGGCCCGACAGCCAGGGCAGGGGCATCGGCCAGTCGCTGATCCACCATGGGCTCGACGAGCTGCGCCGGATCGAAGGCAAAGGCTGCGTCCTCATCGGAGATCCGGCCTACTACTGCCGCTTCGGCTTTGTCGCCGATCCTGCCGTCACCTATGCCGGCCTGCCGACGCAATATGTCCAGCGGCTGACCTTCGGCGATGCCGTCCCCAGCGGCGAAATCGTCTATCATGCCGGTTTCGGGGCGAGCTGAGCCTGCAGTTGCAGCGGCGAGCGCTCAGTGCACGCTCGCCGTTTCCCTGGTGAGGATTTCCACCAGCCGGTCGAAGCCGGTTTCGGTGCCCGCAATGCGCGCCGCCATAGCCTCGGCGGTGCCGAGAAAGGCCAGCTGCTCGGTAAATCTCATGCGCGTCCGGCCGGCTTCGGGCAAAAGTTCAATGGTCGCCAGCGATGCCGAGATGCGCGTGCCGCCAAGGCTCATCTCAAAACCATAGATGATGCGCCGCTCCGCCAGAATGTCGAAATAGTCGGCGCGGAAAGTAAGCTCCGCGCCATCAGGCATGCGCTAGCGCTTGGCCTCGATGCCGCCGACTCGGAAATCGAAGCTGTCCTCGAGTTCGGTCCAGTCGGGGTGGCAGTCGTTCCAGGCGCGCTTGAGTTTTTGGTCCGACCAGAAACGGAAGGCGTGTTTCGGAGACGCCGGCAGTTCGCGCTCGATGACAAAGGTCTGGTGCGCCACATCGGTCATTGATCCTGCTCCTCGGGAAGATCCTTCATCGCCTGCACGAGGCGGTCGAATGCCTGGTTCATCGCAGTCTGCCGCTGTCGCACCCAGTCGTTGATGCCGGCCAATGCCATGGGTTCGATCGTATAAGTGCGGGTCCGGCCGACCTTGCGCGAGGCGACGATGCCGCCATCCTCGAGCACCTTCAGATGTTTCAGCGCCGAGGGCAGCCGCATGCCGTGCGGTTCGGCCAGTTGCTTGACTGTTGCCGGACCTATGCTCAGGCGCTCGACCATGCCGCGTCGGCCGGCATCTGAAAGGGCGATGAAGACGCGATCCAGTTGTTGCGGTTCGATCATCGGCGCGTTCCATTCTTATCCCTGGCCTTATCCCTGGCCTTATCCCTGGCCTTATCCCTGGCCTTATCCCTGGCCATGAACAAATCGTTCCGGCATGGCTTCGCGATAGGGGAAGAAGTGGAAATAGGGCTGCGCCTCGGCGAGCGTGCGTTGTACCGAAGGGCGCGCGATCAGTCGCTCGAAATAGGCGGCGAGATTGCGCTGGCTGCTGGCGAAGGGCTGCACGATCGAGGCGTAGAACAGGCCTGGCGTGGCTGAGCAGTCGGCGATGGTGAAGTCCTCGCCTGTCGCCCAGCTCTTGCCGGCCAGTTGGCTCTCGATCATCTGGTAGGCGGTGTCGAGCGTGCGCCGCGCATCAGCTACCCCGACCGGATCGTTGCCGCCTTCGGGGCGTATCCTGTCGGTGACGATCTTCTGCATCGGCACGCTGACATAAAGATCGAAGAAGCGCTCCCACAGCCTGGCGTCGAGCTGGCGCTCGGCCTCAGTGGGCAGCAGCGTCACCGGCCCGGGATAATGCTGCTGGAGATACTCGATGATGATGCTGGTCTCCGGCAGCACACGGTCGCGCGCCCCGTCATGCAGCACCGGGATCTTGCCAACCGGCCACTTCGCCGTCAGCGCCGCCGTCTCGCCGGGGTCGCCGAGGTCGACAATCACCTGGTTGAACTCGGTCCCATTCTCGTAAAGCGCGATCAGCACCTTGTGACAGAACGAGGCGAGAGGGTGGGAGTACAGCGTCAACGCCATTGCGGAAGCTCCAAAAGTTTCCTTGAGGGGAAACTATTGGAGCTTGGCGGGGTTGGCAAGAGAAAGTTTCTGTAGGTGGAAACTATTGGTTGGCCTGACGGACACCGACGTTGAACGTGGAGAGATTTCGACGGTCGGCGACTTTTCTCGTTGCGCGAAATCCGGGAGCGATTTTCTCGCGGCAACTCCTCGGTCTCGATCCTTCGCACCCCCCTCCGGCCTGCCGGCCATCTCCCCCGCAAGGAGGGAGATTAGTCGCGTCGCTGGCGTCGCCTATCCTGCAAAGTTGCAGGAAGTAGCCTTGCGATGCTTAGTCGGGGCATGGATGAAGGCGTGATCTCCCCCGCAAGGGGGAGATGGCCGGCAGGCCAGAGGGGGGGTGCGAAGGATCGCGACCTGGAAGGTTTGCTTCATAGGGCACCGCCGGCCTGCGAAGCCGAACCGGCGGGGAGAATGCGAGAGCGAAGAGCCATTCGCCTGGCTTCCAGAAATCGTCCCCCTGGTCGCTTCCCGTCCAACACGTGCCCACATAATCTCACCTTCATGGACATTTCCGACACAACGCCGACCCCGGCCAACAACAACCACGTCTTTTGCCCGCCGGAGGCGCGGCGCTATGTGCTGGTCTCGGCGATCCTTGCCTCGAGCATGGGTTTCATCGACGGCTCGGTGGTGTCGCTGGCCATGCCGGTCATCCGCGCCGACCTTGGCGCTTCGCTCGTCGACGCGCAGTGGATCAGCAACGGCTACATGCTGTTTTTGTCGGCGCTGGTCCTGCTCGGCGGGGCGGCCGGCGATGTCTTTGGCGTCCGCAACATCTTTGCCACAGGCATTGTCCTGTTCATGGTCACCTCGGCGGCCTGTGCGCTCGCCGTCGACGCCGAGATGCTGATCGTCATGCGCTCTGCGCAAGGCATCGGTGCCGCGCTCATGGTACCGGGCAGCCTCGCCCTCATCGCCAAGTCCTATCCCAGTGCGACGCGCGGCAAGGCCATCGGCCAGTGGGCGGCGTTCTCATCGCTGACCACGGCGATGGGACCGTTCGTCGGCGGCATGGTGTTGTCCTTTGGCGCCGATTGGATGTGGCGGCTGATCTTCGCCATCAACGTGCCGATCGGGCTCGTGGCGCTTGCCATGCTGCTCAGGAAGGTGCCGCAGGATCGGCCGTCGTCCAGGCGCCGGCTCGACATAACGGGTGCCGTGCTGGCAACCGCCGGCCTTGGCCTGATGGCCTGGGGACTGACCGCCTTTGGGCTGCCCACTGAGGCGCGCACTGTTTCGCCATGGCTGTGGATCGCGGTCGGGGCTGCAATCTTCGCCGGCTTCATCGTATGGGAGAAGTGGGCGCGGGCGCCGATGGTCAAGCTCGAGCTGTTTGCCTCGCGCGCTTTCACCGGTGCCAATCTCTACACGTTGATCCTGTTTTTCGCCTTCAACGCCGTGCTGTTCTTCCTGCCGATGACCGTCGTCTCGGGCTGGGGTGCCAAGGAGTGGGAAGCGAGCCTGCTGTTTCTGCCGCTGTCATTGTTCATCGCCGGCCTGTCGAGCTATTCGGGCCGGCTGTCTGACGCCATCGGCCCGCGCTGGCCGCTGACAACAGGCGCTGCGATCGTCGGTATTTCTTATGTCGGCCTGGCTCTGACCATGCCGCTGATGATGCTGTGGCAGGTGACCTTCCCGATCCTGCTGCTCAAGGGGCTCGGCATGGCGATCGTCGTCTCGCCGGTTTCGGCGGCGGTGATGCGGGCGACACCGGAAGAGGACACCGGGCTCGCCTCCGGCATCAATAACGCGCTCGCTCGTGCCGCCGGCCTGATGGCAGTGGCGTCGCTCGGCGCCGTCGCCGGCGTGGTCTTTGCAAATGTCCTGGGAACGGCGGCACCCGGTGCGGAGTTCGGCGCCTTCGTGACAGCACCGCTCGATGCCGGGGCAGAAGCCTTGCGGGTGGCCGCGACCAACAGCGCCTTTACGGCCATCGCCGCCATCTCGGCTGCGATGTGCTTCGTTGCCGCAGCCGTTGCCTGGGTCACCCAGCCGTCGTGGAAAAGGAAGGAAAAGGCTTAGCCGCTGACCTTGGCGGTGCTGGCGACTTTCAGCGCGTCCTTGTTCTCGTCCTTGAGCAGGTCGTCGATGCGCTCGCGCTCGCGCTTGAAGGCGACGAGCTCGTCGCCCTTCAGCACGCGGCCGGTGGGCAGGCGCACGCGCATCGGGTCGACCTTGGTGCCGTTGACGATCAGCTCGTAGTGCAGGTGCGCGCCGGTCGACAGGCCGGTGGTGCCGACATAGCCGATGACCTGGCCCTGGCGGACGCGGGCACCGGGAACGACGCCGGGTGCGATGCGGCTCTGGTGATTGTAGGACGTCTCGTAGCCGTTGGTATGGCGGATCATCGTCTGCTTGCCATAGCCGCCGGCCCAGCCGGCCTTTTCGACGACACCGTTGCCCGAGGCGATGATCGGGGTTCCGGTGGGAGCGGCCCAGTCGACGCCGGTGTGCATCTTGACGTAGCCGAGGATCGGGTGCTTGCGACCGCCGAAACCGGAGCGGAACTTACCGTTGGGCAGCGGATTGCGCAGCAGGAACTGGCGGGCGCTTCGGCCATCCTCGTCGAAATAGTCGATGGCGCCGTCGCCCATCTGGAAGCGGTAGAAGTTGCGCGTGTTGCCGCCGAAATTCGCCGAGACATAAAGCAGCTCGGAATCGGCCGAAGCTTTGTCGTCACCGTCTGGCTGAGAGAAGAACACCTCGATCCGGTCGGATGGGTTGAGCCGCGACTGGAAGTCGACGTCTGAAGACAGCAGCCGGACCAGCTTCTTGGTCATGTCCTGCGACATGCCGTAGGAATAGGCTGCGCGGTAGATGCCGTCATAGACGGTGGGCAGCGCGCCGCGCGAGGTCGTCGGCACCGTCGGCGTATCCTCGAATGCGGTGGCGATTTCGGGGTTCGGCTCCGGCTCGTCGCCGGGAACGAACTGATTGCGGTCATCGAGCGCGATCGTCAGGATGTGCTGCGAGCGATCGTAGACACTGGTGCGTACGATCTTGCCGACATCGCCGCGGACCTCGAGGCCGACGCGCAGAACGGTGCCGGCCTTGAGCGCGGTCGCATTGAGGAGCCGCGAGACAGCATTGGCCATGCCCTGGGCATCCTCGCCGGCATAGCCGGAGTCAGCCAGCGCATCGACGATCTTGCGGTCTTTCTCGAAGGCGATGATGTCTTCGGCATAGGAGAGTGTTTCGGGATCGACGTCGGCGCGCGCGGTGACGGAGACGTTCTCGGGCACGATCTTGATGCCGTAGGAGCCGGCGAGCGTCTGGTCGGCGAAGGCGTCGCCGAAGCGCTGCGGATCGACATAGTGCAGAGAGGCAACCTGGATGTCGCCTTCCGTCAGGTCGCCGCCGGCATCGCGCACCACTTTTTCGACCTCATTGGCGGAAAGTGCTGAGCTCTCGTCGAAGGCCGCTGTCTCGACCGGGAAGTCGACGGTCTTGAGGCTCATCTCGCTCTCGA